>CAMVSS010000118.1 GCA_947170195.1 uncultured Treponema sp.
TATGACTCGACTGTCTCAAACATTCCGTCGCCATCCACGTCAACGCTTCGTGTGACAGGAAGTCCGTCCTTAAAATGTGCCACCGCGTAGACAGTTCCATCGACGCTGTAATAAGCTATCTGAGGCACACCGTTCAGCAGGCTGACGTTTATCAAAGCATTTTCCCGCTCGGAAGAAGGAATCTCGTAGCCGAGGGAATACAAAAGGAGCTTGTCGCCGCTGACAGACTGAGAAGCGTTCGAGACGACAGGTATAAAAAACTCAAGTCCAAGATTTGCCAGGGCAACTTTTTCTGACTCCATCGCAAACGGTGTCCAGCTCAGAGTCTCCCCGACGAGATTGAAAGTAAGATTTCTGTCTGCTTCTGAGGAAACCGGATCTGTTCTGTAAACCGCCTTGGAGATGAAAGGCCAGTTTGAATAGTAGATGTCGGTAGCATTCTCCAGAAGATGAAGCACGAGAGGGACTCCGAAATCACACTCCGCGCTCCATTCGGTCTCATCGTCCTGATTTTCGTCATAGAAGATTTTCTCAGCCCGCCCACGCTTGTAAACGACGGTCATGTTGTTGATCAAATCTCCGTCCGTATCAAAAAGAATAGTTCCGTTAAACGAATTCAGATACTCCGAAAGTTCCTTTTTGTTGTCCTCGTTTTTTATCAGAGGAATAAAAGCCTGAAGGATTGAAAAACTTATTTTGTCATCAGCAAACTTGTACAGGCAGTCGAGGGCACCGTGCTCGTCCAGAAGGCCTTCCATAAGCCCCGCGACCGCATAAATCGGTGAAGAAAGATTTCTGGCAGAAAATGACCGGAACATTCTTTCGCGCTTGTTCTTCTCCGAGCAGAATATAGCCGCCGTAATTTCCGTATCAGAATCGATATTTTTGTAAACAGGAAGGGCAACCACAAAAGCGTCAGCCAGTTTCTGAACCTGCTCAGGAATTTTCTTTGTGCGCGAATAAAGCATCAGCTCATAAGCGTAAAAAAGGCGTGCGAAGCGTACATCCGTCGGATAAACGCGTCTGGCAGCATCGATTTTGTTTCTGGCTTTTGAAAAGTTCTCCTCGCCGCCAAGCCCATAGTAACATTTCGCCCTGATGAATTCAGCGTCGGCAGAGTAAATAAAAGGCACAGAATCGAGGACTGGAAAGACCTGGTCAAACTTGCGGGTGTCACACAGGATGTCTGCGTAAAGGACTCTGGCGCCATCCCTGTTGTAGTCAACCCACTCCCCCTCAGTAAGTGCTTTTTCGATCAGAGGGAAAACGGCAGATTTTTTTTCGCCGGAATTTGTCTGAGAGACAGCCCTGAGATACCACAGGTCGGCGATGCTGTCGTCATAGGCAAGCCCGAGTTTTGCATTTGAATCGGCTTCGCTCCATTTTTTTTCTGCCGCATACTGCTTTGCCAGCTGAAGATATCGGACAGCAGTCCTGCGGTTCGCAACAGAAGCAGAAGTAGAGATGCTTTGTGAATAAACGTTAGATACGAAAAACAATGAAAGAGATATTAAAAGCACTTTTCTAATCATGTATCAAAATCCTTTCTATAATTTTACAGCACTTCTCATTCATTCTCAAGACAGCAAAAGTGATGTCTTTTATAATGCGCTTGCCCTGACTATCCAGTCGTCATAGCCGAGACAGTTCCCCAGCAAGGCTTTTATCTCCATGGAAGAGTCAAGCTCCTGAACGACGGGAATCAAAGTCCTGTCCGAAAGCTCAACTTTCCAATCCGAAAAGATATCCCCGATTTTTTTATATTTTCCGTCGCCGCCCCTGATTTTATCTCCGGCCTCAGGGCTTCTTATGCACAGTGGCAGGCGCGCGCTTATTTTCTTATTGCAGGCAGGATTTTCTTCCGAAGCTGCCAGAACATAACCGTCAAAAAAAGAGAACGTCAGTCTCCCGATTATTTTCTGCTCCGGGAGCACTCCGTTTTTTTCCTCAAAGATATACGCAAATCCGCGATTCTCTCCGATTTTTGATTCTTTTTCCCGCCTGAAAGTGATTGATTTTTCATCGGTAAAAACCTTTATATCTTTGAAACTCCACGCACATGATTTTTTCTGCGAAAGATTGATTTGACAGATCTGCGAGATGATTTTAAAAGGGAAACGAGAGCCGAACCCAAGCAGATTCACCGCCTTGAGAACGATGCGCCGTCTCAGAGCCATCGGCTTTGAATAAAAGTCCACGAGCGGAACAGAAACCGCGGAACCTTCTGCGGAAAGATTTTCTTTTTCGAGCAGCTCATTAAAAAAAAGATTGTCGTAATATGATTTTTCTCCGCCGGAAAGAACATTTTGTCGCCATGCCGGGAAATTCTCGTTCAGTATCGGGACAAGCACATTCCTGACCCTGTTCCTGAAAAAAGAGTTGTCGGAATTCGTGGAGTCGGTTCTCCAGCCAGCTCCATTCTCGACAAGATAAGCCTCGATCTCTTCCCGGCTCACGTTCAGAAGCGGACGGATTATTTTCCCGCGCCGAGAAGCGATTCCGAAAGCACCCTCCGCGCCACTACCTGTCAAGAAACGCATCAGAAGGGTTTCGCTCTGATCGTTCAGAGTGTGGGCAGTGCACAAAGCGCACAGAGAATCCTGTTCGATAAATTTGTCAAAAGCCTCGTAGCGAAGTTTTCTTGCGACTTCCTCGATGCTGAGTCCATTTTTTCTTGCCTCGCTTTCGATAAATCCCTGAGGAATGCGATGGACATGGCAAACGATATTCCTTTTGCCGCACTCCTCGCTTACAAAATCAGCATCGCCGCCGCTCTCTTTCTCGCTTCTGATTCCATGATCCACAGTAATTACGCGGACATTTTCTTTTCCAAGGATTTTTTCCATTGAAAGCAGGAGAGACATTGAGTCAGCACCGCCGGACACAGCGAGACCGACCGGGTGCGTCGAAGAGACATCGCAAGCTAATACGCCGGCTTCAAAAGACAGCAATCCGGCTTCCTCAAGATTTTTTCTGACTTTTTCCTCAAACAAAGATTTCATAGGACAACAAAAAAGGCTGTCCCAAAAAGCACATCTGTCATCCGAATGCGGTTTCCCACTTAATGACGGTCTTTTTGGACAGCCTTATAACAATCCCGTTAAGGACGATTAGCGTGCAGGAGCAACTGTTACAAGCTCGCCCTCACCGTCTGTAAGGACTGTAACGTTCTTTCCGAGGTCAACGTCTTTTACGCGAAGAACATCACCGATGTTGATTGCAGATACGTCAACAACAACGCGTGCAGGAAGATCTTTTGGAAGAGCCTTTACTTTGATCTCAGGGATGTGGCGAACCATGAATCCACCCTTAAGAACACCTGCAGGAGTTCCTGTGTACTGCATTTTGAATGTGCGAACAACAGGCTTTTTGTTTGATACAGCGAAGAAATCAGCATGAAGAACTTTGTCTGTCATGATGTCATACTCAGTATCTCTGATGAAAGCGTCGCATTTTTTTCCGTCAACATTGAGAGTTACAAGAGTTGTAGCTGTGATTGTGCGCCAAACTTTGTTGAACTGAACTTCGTCAACAGTAACAATTGTTGATTTTCCAGCTTCGTCATAAACTACAGCAGGGATTTTTCCGCTTGCGCGAATAGCTTTTGCAGCTTTTTTTCCAGTCTCTTTGCGAGATGTTGCATCGATAACCATCTGATCCATTTTAAGGACTCCTAAGAATAAAAATGTATAATACGGGAAAACTCAGCCAGACACGGCCGCATAAGAGATTACTTTCGCACCCCATCGTTCGTCACGCCAGAGAGCTTTCCAATGTGTTCAAGTATTATTGCAAAAAACAGCACTCTTTTCAAGAGTTTTGCAAATAAAAAAACACCGCCCGTTCAGGCGGTGTTCATATATATGCTGGGACGGCAGGATTCGAACCTGCGGAATGACGGCACCAAAAGCCGTTGTCTTACCGCTTGACGACGTCCCAAAAAAAAATCAGTTTAATCCTCTCCGGACTCAAATTCCTCAAAATGACCCGCGTTAAATTCGGAAAGAATTTTTTCTTGCAGTGCATTTCTGAAATCTGCGCTTATCGGATGTGCAACATCTTTATAATCACCATTTGCAGTTTTTCGACTTGGCATGGCGATAAAAAGCCCAGTCTGTCCTTCAATAATTTTTACATTATGAACAACAAAGCAGTTATCAAATGTAACGGTTACATAAGCTTTAAGTTTGCCTTCAGCCGTTACCTTACGGATTCTGAGTTCTGTGACTTCCATTTGCAAGCTCCTTTTTTAAGCCACAACTTCAATGTGCAATCACACATTTCCATTTTTTCTGGCATTCAGCAACAGCTTCTCTAGCAGCAACTTCTGTGCTGAACACACCAAAAACAGTAGCACCTGATCCAGACATTTCTGCCCAGTCAGCTCCGCATTCTTTTATATCTCGCAATGCATTTCCGATTGCAGGATATTTATTAACAAGAGCAGGAGTAAAAGAGTTTGCAAAAGTCCATTTTTTAACGGGCTGTGCATACATGCCTTTTAACTCATTAAAAGACGAACACGGAACAACGCATCCTGAGTTATAAGCTTGGTCTACCAAAGCGTACGCTTCTTTTGTGGAACTATGCACTTCTGGGAAAATCAGAACAAAATATAAATCCGATCTTGCAGTAAAAGGCTCTACGACCTCTCCCCTGCCGCTTACCAAAGCACACGAGCTTTCATTTTTTTTAGCGTTGCTGCCTAGAAAAAAGAAAACATCACTTCCAACCTGAGCCGCAATTGAATTTTCCTGCGCAGCCGTAAGGTTCACACCATTCAGCATCTCAAGAGCTTTCAGAAATGAAGCAGCATCAGAAGAGCCTCCGCCAAGACCTCCGCCGGAAGGAATCCGCTTGTCGAGCAGAACCCTGACTCCGCGCCGGATACCGGTCAAAGAACAGAAAGCTTCGTACGTTTTTGTCAGCGTATTTGATTCAGGCAGAGACATCTGCGGGCAATCCACAAGGCATTTATTGTCATCAGGAAGTCCGCCGACTTTTAAGTCGTCAAAAAGATTCACCGTCTGAAAGATACTCTCGATATTATGAAATCCGTCCCCGCGCTGTTTCAGAACGTTAAGTCCTATGTTAACTTTTGCAGGAGCCTGGACAAAAATATCTTCTGACATACGAATCATTATACAAAAAAAATGATTAAAGTCAACGTTTTAGAATTTTTCCGAACGGAATACGGAACATATTGACATAAAACCCCAGTAAATTTATATTTTATTGTCAAAATTGAGGAAGGGTATGTTATTTAACGATGAAATGTTGAGTGGCAAAACAATTTCAGCCTTGGGATTTTCATATGTAGATGAATACAATGAAGATTATGAAGAATCAGACAAAGAAGACGACTTTGAGGCTGTCGATGACGATTCGTTGAACGAATTCGATGATGAGATGTACGACGACACTCTCGAAGACGACGATACGGCAGATCTTGCGGATTCATACAGCAACGATGATTTCGATGATGATTTCGACGTATCAGACGACTACGACGATTCAGATGACCTCTAATTAAAATCAAAAAACAAATAAATAAAAAAAGTCCGGTGAGTTTATCTTTTTTCTATTTTATCAAGGGATAAAATTTTAAATCTCACCGGACTTTTTATTTTTCTCCAGATTTTGCGGCAGGCAACTTGCCGTTCAGAGCCTAAGAAATTTATCTGAGCACTTTTCCTGCATGCCAGAGCTTTTCCAGCTCGTAGAAATTTCTCGCATCTTCCGACATGAGATGAACTACGACAGGTCCTATATCTATGAGGTTCCAGTCGTCGCCATCCGGAGATTTTCGGTTGGTCACATGAATCTGCATGTCATGAGCTTTCACATAGTCCTTTACCTGCTTTGCAAGTCCCTGCCAATGTGCAGAACTATGGATTGTCGCAATGACAAAATAATCAGTCCAGCTGTTAAGCTCAGCGACGTCGATTACAGTAACATTCTCAGCTTTCCCATCTTCAAGAAGCTGCGCAATCTCAAGCGCGTTCTCACGTATTTCCATTATTTTACTCCTGTAGATTTGACATAGCGTCCGTCGAAATCCCTTCCGACTATAATTGTAAAGTCAACATTTGAAGCAGAATCCTTTCCCGCAGACTCAGGACGGATACTCTCCTCAACAATATTCGTGCAACGGATAAAATCGCCAAGGGCTTTCGCGGCTTCATCATTGCCGATATGATTTATGATGACAGTGTTCTCATAATCATTTCTGTCCGCATTCGTAGTGTTCAGAACATCATAACCATCACAATGCTGTCGTTGTTTTCATAGGCGAACAGCTTCATTTCCCTGTGATTGC
>CAMVSS010000119.1 GCA_947170195.1 uncultured Treponema sp.
ACAATTTAGTTTATGAAAATTATGGTCATCTCTAGAGATTCCCCTATTTTTTTGTCTTCTTTGCCTTGCGTTTTTTAGGAATGATGATCGTAAAATCGATCGTCTTCTCTATTTCCATTCCCGGTGTCAGCTCCACGTTCCAGCAGATTGAGTTTACGAATGCCGTTCCTGATATCTGCGGAATGTCGCTGTATGAAGCCGGCCTGCGCAGGAACAGCGGCATGCAGAACAGGTCGCAGTCCTCGTTCGGCTGGTAGACGAACGATATGTCGTTTGAAGTGTCGGTTACCTGAACGAATGAGATTTTCTTGAGCGAGCGCGAAGTTTCCTTTACGTCTATCTCCTCGACGTTTCCGTTCGAGATGGCCTCGACCTTGTAGCTGTTCGCGCGTGCCGAAGAGAAATCCGTCTGGGTGAAGTTCGACTCGACAACGAATGTTCCCTTGATGTCGAAAGGTCCCTCGTTTTTGAGTATGTACTGGACCATGAAGCCGTTTGAGTTCGCGGAGATCCGTTTTTTTAGCGAGACAGGCACGTTCATCGCGGAGAATTTCCCCCGGCCGATGAATTTTATCTCGTGGCGGTAGCTGTCAAAATCTTCTTCCTTAAAAAGAACCTGCGAGAAAATGCCTGTTCCGGACGGACTGCCCTTTTTGTAGTCGGCGAATTCCTCCGGCGTGAACAGGTGGTCGACGAAAAATCCGCGCTCATACTTGTCGTCCACTTTGTCGAACTGCATTATCCTGCTCGGGCTGTCGGCATAGTTTCCCGTGTTGTGCATTACGTCCAGCTCGCAAATCTGCGCTCCCTTTGGAGTCACGCAGGAATTGTGCTGCTTCATTGCGAAAACGTAGTCTGTCAGGCCGTCGCCGTTGTAGTCGTAGCTGGTCGCGACCTCTTTGAATCCGTCGATTCCGGATGCGTCCCTTATAAGTTTTTCTGCCTCGGTCAGGCTCCTGTATGCATATTGCCGCACTGCGTTGTTCGCGAAAACTCCGTCAGGGTTGCAGACATAGCCTTCTCCGCTCTGCGCGATCCAGAGCTTTTCCCGTGCTATTCGCTTTCTGATTTTGTCGCCCTTGCACTGGTTTATGAGCAGGGAGATGTAGAGCATCCTGTTGTAGAGCGCATGGTTCCGCTTGTATGTGAGAAGAAAGTCAAAAATCGTCGTCTGGAAATTTGAGTTGTTTTCCTGCGCCTTGTATGGGGTTTTTGCCCATTTAGCTACGTCTGACTGGATGCCGGACGGGATGTATGAGTGAATCTTGAAGTCTGACCTGTGCAAGTACTCCACAGGAAGGGTTATGTTTATTGACTCGCTGAAAAGCTCCTGAGCGGCAAGATAAAGCCTCTCGAGCCAATGCGATGTGTAGATTTTCTCGAACTGATTTTCGTCAATTTTTATCGCGACAATGCGCTCGTCCTTCACGGTATTGTACTCGTCGTCCTTCGTCAGGTAGTTCACAGTGTCGAAGATGTTCCTCAGGTATTCCTTAGGCTCGACCAGCGGGTTGAGTATAAATTCCCTGTTTACTGAAAGAATATTCAGCGACTTTCCCTGCTCGTTCACTATTAGAGGCAGGAAGCAGCGTTTTTCTTTCGGGATGAGCGAGCTGTCAAGAAATACATACTCCATGCCGCACGAATGAAAGCATGGAACGAGGTTTGTGTCCCAGATTGAGTTGAACAGGGTCATTCCCCTCGGTCGTTTTCCAACGGCCTTTCTCAGCTCGGAGGTCATGAGGTCTATCTGTCCGGTTCTGTCCTGCGGAAAAAGAAGCGGAAAAACCGGATTGTAGTAGCCGCCGCCGATCAGCTCTGTCTGTTTCCTGCTGGAAATCTTTGAGAGCAGCTGGGTGTACTCAGAGTGCTCCTTTTCGATCCATGAGCAGAGCGGTCCAGGAAAAGAAAGCGCGAGCTTGTTTTTGGGATTTTCGTACAAAAAGGACACAATGTTCTTATATATTTTCTGATATTTGTCTTCAAAATCAGAAGAATGAGAGAGAACTGATGCTGATGCTGTCACATAAAGGCAGATATTTAACTTTTTCAAGTAAAAGAAAATCCCTTGGTGGCTGATTTCAATACGATATGACATCAGCCATTTTTTGAGCGTCGAAAACTCTTCTAAAAATTGTATAGCATGGCTGTCAAAATTTAAAGAGTTTTTCCTAAAAATGTGCTACGGATTTTAAAGTTCTGAACTGTCGCTGAACTTGTCCATGGCGATAGTTCTGTCCCCGTCCGCGTCATCCTCAGGTTTTTCCTGATATTCACCGTCATTTTCGGCTTTGGCGTATTCTCCGTTCGCACCGCAGAACAGGACGTCATGGGTGATCGTGGCCAAAGACTTGAAGACGATCTCATATTTTGATTTCAGCGACGGAATGAAGAAATCATAGAGGTAGAAAATTGCTCCGCACGATATGAGTATGAACAAAAAGAGAAAGATATATGAAAGAATCATCAGAAACCTCCTTCGAGCGATACGTAGAGCCACGAAGCGTTCAGTCCTGTTATTGTTATTATGAGGATCGCAAGGCAAAGAAGGAGAACGTAGTACATGTTAAGACCTTTCTTGGTCGTGTAGAAGCTCACTCTGTCCTGAACTGCATAGAAAATTCCGGTCAGAAGATAGAATGAGATGATCGATGAGCACGAAATCAGAACCGCGCTTCCGATCGAGAAACTTTCGCTCAGTCCGAGAATCGACGAGAGCAGCGGAATTACGAATTCTGCCGAGACTTTGTTAAGTCCGATGCCGACGAAGATTTCGACCAGCTGGCTGAACAAGATAAAAATAAAGAGCGTCATCAGCGGGAAAAGCTCCTCGAGATGCAGCGGAACAAGGATTGCGTTTGAGAGCATGTAGCTGAGCATTGTCGTCGCGGCGGATGAAAAAAGCGCTTTGAAACAGGTCATCACTATGCCCGGCAACCTTTTTTGTATGAAAACTGTCCTGTTGATTCCGATTCCGTAGAACAAAACAGAGGAGGCTACAACTGTATAGAATAAAAATGTCGATATCATTCTGCTTCCTCCTTCGCAGCAAATTTTCCCTTCAGCTTTGGAAGGTACTGCCGGATTTTAAGGGCTGTCGCCAGGATTATTGATATAAAAATCAAGCTTCCAGGAATAGTCGCAAGGAAAATTGTCGCGTTCGTTCGCTGAAGATTGTACGGAAGGTGGATGTAAAAGATTTTTTTCCACATCGGCATTGCGATGGTTCCGTAGCCGAATATATCCCTCAGCAGGAAATACAGCACCATGAAAATCCCCATCGTAAGGGACTTTGCCATGTTTTTTCGGAGCTGGTAGATTAGGTCCTCCCCCTCGTCATCGAATATGAATTGCATTATCACCGGAGTCAGCGCCGGAAGATACATCGAGAAACCTAGAGTGAGGGCAGCGATCGGACAGTAGATTGTCAGGAGCTGCTTGAATAAAATCGTGAAAGCGACGGTCTCAATCAGCAGGATTGATGTCTTGAGAGTCTCCAGCTTGATTTTCTTGAGCGCATGCGAGAGAAGCGTCAGAAGCAACATCTGCATGCTGAACTGAATCGCCACGAACACAGCGAATGCAAATCTTCCGGGAATCGGAATGAACATTGCGAGGTTGGCTGCGATATAGAAATAGATTTTGTTTGTCTTGCTCATTTTTGCATTTTCCTCCCGTTGTTCTCCCTAAGATTTTGTTGACTGCGATATGATTTTGGGAATGAGTTTCTCCCAGTACCTGATTATCGCGGTCGCATTCCTTTCGTTGACGATGTTTGCCGCTTTCGCCGCATCGAGCGCATAGCCGGCAAAAACAGTTCCGTACCGCTCGTTGTACAGGAATACAGCAGGACTTGGTCCCGTGATGGTCGGAATCCTGACTATCACTCCGTAGTAAATCTCATTCTTGCTCTGCCCTTTTTTGATTACGGAGTATACGGCGGCACTCGTTGAGATCAATGATTTTGTCTTCATGAATTTGTTGACCGTGTATGTTCCCGGCGAATATTCTGTCAGGACGGACTGAAGCTCCTCCGCGAGCTGCTTTTGCCATGAGGTGCGGGATGCAAATGTGAGCGCAATCAGCATGATGAACATGCCCAGCACGATTCCAAAGAAAATGCCGAATTTGATCAACTTTTCCTTAATCTGTTCGTTGTCAAGCATGTGTTCCTTCCTTTACTGATTTTATTTTTCGCTTAAGAACTGTCTCAGCGTATTTCTCTGAGATTTTGTTTTCGTATGACTGAATCAGAAGCGAGATTATGTTTATTATGAGGATCGTGAAAACTGTTCCGCTTGGTGACAGTCCGCATCCCACCATAAAGAATGCGATTATTCCTGCGATTATTCCGTAAGTGAGCTTTCCCCTGTTCATGAACGGCGTCGTTCCAGGCCACTGAAGCATGAAGAATGTGCAGAAAAGCGTTCCGCTGGTAAAAAGAGCCAGAATCACGTCACCCTGCATGAATGTTCCGTTGTAAAAAATTGGCGCGAGGAATTTTACGAGCAGCGCGTAGACCGCTATGTATGAGAACGGAATTATCGGGCTGATCAAGTCCGCCGACAGGATGACTATTGACGAGATTATCGTAAGGAAGTTGAACCTGAATGCGGGGATCGTTGAGTGCGAGTCCCAGAGAAGCGACACGTAGCCGTCAGGAATTGAGACTTTGAACAAGCTGAATACGCGTCTGTTCAGGAAATTCGTAATCTTGGCGTCGTAAGGTCCTATCTGGAATGTTCCGTTTTGAATCAGCGTGAGGGCCGGGTTCCTGTTCTGAAGTTCTGCGACCGTTATTTCCTGAAGTGGGAAAAAGTTCATCCCGATTATCCAGCATGTGGCGACGGTGATAGCCGCAGGATTTATCCATGAGTTTGCGAATCCGCCGAGCATTATTCTGTCGAGGATTGCTATTATTGCGGTGACTGAAAAGACAGCTATCGGAGGATATGTTGACGGCAGGAGAAGCCCGATGAGGCAGCCCTTTGTGAGCGTGGTGACCCATGTGTACGCTGTTTTTCTGTCGAACTTCATGTCAACGAGGTCAACGATTGTCGTTGCCAGCACCGCGGCGAACAATACCAGGAGGGAACGGAAACTTTTTGTCAGCACCAGCATCAGGACTTGCATCAGAAGGAGCGCAAGGCAAAAACTCGATTCCGAGCGAATCGACGGTCGGAGATACTTGAATGGCGCAAGATATGTCTTTTGGATTGATGCCTTATATTTGCTCTTCATTTATTTTTTCCTTTATTTTTGAGATTGTTTGCGCGAGTGGCAGGCGTGACGGGCATACCGCATTGCACAGCCCACAGTCAGTGCACAAAATCGATGACTCGATGATTTCTTTTGAATTTAGGATGGAATTCTCCCTGTCCGTCAGCGTTGACAGACGGTAGAGGTTTCCAGGCCAGAGTTTGAGAGGACAGATTTTTCGGCAGTTTCCGCAGCGGACACAGGTCTCCGTGTGCTGGGCTTTTATCTGCTTTTCCGGCACGAACTCCACGGATCGGACGGTCTGAGAGATTGGAATCTCAAGGTCTGTCACGGCGTTTCCGAGCACTATTCCGTTTATGATGATCCTTGCGATTTTTCTTTTTGCTCCTCCGCAGAAGTCAACGAGGTCTTTCAGAGGCGTACCGTTCTTTAATTTAAGGATTGCGGCTCCGTTCAGGCACTCTCCGGTCACGTGAACATAGGTATCGATAGCAGGCGTTCCGAAAACCGCGCAGTCGTAGCAGTGAAGGAGCGTCCTTGAGTCGATGAAAAAATCATTTTTTCCGAGCTTTTTGAACGCATCTTCCTTGATTTGCTTTTTTACGGCTGAAACGAGGTTGTGCATCGTTCCGCATGGATATTTTTTTGTATCCGATGTGACCACTTCAATCCGCGTGTCGCCTGGGAAAAACGGCGTGATTTTTTCCTTGCAGTCCTTCGTGAGGCTTCCCGTGCTGCTGATCGCGAATATGACCGTGCGGATGTCGGCGGCTTTTGCTACGACTGCCGCTCCCTCTACGACCTGCTCGAAGAAGTATTCCGAAAGGAATGTCTCTGTCATGCAGCTCGGGTCGTCATCGAACATTCGGATCACGAGGATTTTGTCTTTTTTGTCGAGGATCCGCTTTATCTGGGTGAAGACAGGCTCTCTCTTGTAGATCGTGTTGAGTATTCCGGCATCCTTCAGGAGGAAAGAGAGTGTGTTGGAATCGTAGTTTTTCCAGTCCGAGCGGATTTTCTGTTTTCCGATGTAAGAGAAACTTCCATGGAGGCTGATTGTCGCGCAGA
>CAMVSS010000120.1 GCA_947170195.1 uncultured Treponema sp.
GTTCCTGTCGATACTTCCGTCAGCGATTATGCAAACAGGTGGGGATGGGGAAACTCTGTTTGGACTGCGTTCTCAATGGATGACCGAGATATAAACTACGATCCGACGACAGGTTGGTTCGCAAGTCAGAAAGTCACCTGGTACGGACTGACTCCGTACGAAGATGAATATTTCCTTCAGACTGACACGAAAGCTGAAGCATATGTGACATTGTTCAGCCATCAGTTCACCGAAAAATGGACTTTCAAGCTTGTATTGATGGGATATTCAAGCCTCTCGATGCAGTTCGCAGCTCCTCACACTGCTATCGGTGACTCAAGCAAGCTCTATATTGATGGTATGTTTACCGGCCGTGGCTGGACTTCCATTTACAACGATGTTCGCGGAAGCGCCCTCTGGCACAACTCTGTTGAGCTTCGTGTTCCTATCGTTCCGGGCGTTCTGTCTGTCGATATGTTTGCGGATGCTGCGACCGTCAAGGATGAGGCAAAGGATCTCTTCACAAACCTCAGCTACGAGGACTTTTATTTCAGCGTTGGTCCTGGAGCGAGATTTACGATTCCTCAGTTCCCGTTGAGACTCCTGTTCGCAAATACTTTCCAGGTAAAAAATGCGACCGTCAAATGGGATAAAAACTGGAAATTTGTACTTTCATTTAATATGGTAAATAAGTAAAATAAGGCTGATAAAAAGGATTTTCAAAAATGAATAAAAACACAAAGATTTTTTTGATTTCGGCTGTGCTTGCATCTCTTTTTACGACAGGTGCTTTTGCCCAGCAGATTACAAGATTCGGTGTTGTTGATACGGCACGCGTATATCAGGCATATTTTAGAAATTCTGCTCCTGTCCGCCATTACGAGTCAAAGAAAAGTGAATTTCAGAACGAAATTACAAAGCGTACTGAAGAAATTCAAAAGCTCAAGCAGCAGGCCGCTGAGTACAAAAATTCAGGAAATGAAAGCGCTGCTATAAAGCTTGATGCCGATATCGTTCGAAAGACCGATGCGCTCACCGAATACACAAACGCAAAGAACCGGGAGCTTGAGTCGATTAAAAACAATCTTCAGAATTCTGATTCTTTCTATAAAAAACTGTATTCTACGCTTGAAAATGTTGCCGAGAATGAGGGGTTCTCTCTTATTCTTTCGTTGCAGCAGGCAAACGGTGTCCTTTGGTACAGCTCTTCTGTTGATGTAACCGATAAAGTCATATCAGCGTTGGGATTGTAGGAGTATGTCTAAGGACTCGATTGTCGCAGGCTCTGTGCAGAAAAAAAATGAATCCGCAGAGCTTACTCCGCTGATGATGCAGTATCTGTCCATAAAGGATCAGCATCGGGATGAAGTTCTTTTCTTCCGTCTCGGCGACTTTTATGAGATGTTCAATGAGGATGCTGTTGAAGTCTCCCGTCTTTTGAATCTGACCCTGACTCATCGCGCATCTCAGCCGATGTGTGGCATTCCTTACCATGCCGCAAAGATTTATATCGCGCGGCTTTTGCGTTGCGGAAAACGTATCGCAATATGCGAGCAGATTGGAGAACCTACCGGCAAAGGATTGACCGAGCGAAAGGTCATTGAAATCATAACTCCGGGAACTGCTGTCGAAAGCGAGTATTTGGACGGTGGATCGAATAACTTTTTGGCTTGTCTTTGCGTTCAGAAGGGCAGGGCAGGCTTTGCCTACATCGATGTCACAACGGCGGATTTTTTTGCAACGTCTTGGGATTCTTCCTCTATGGCAGAGAATTTCCCGAAGGAGCTTGGGCGCAGTCATCCACGCGAGCTTTTGCTTCCTCAGAGCCTTGCGAATGATGCCGTTGTTCAGGAAACGCTGATTCAAAACGAAAATATCTCCGTCTCGTATTATCCTGACTGGAATTTTGATGCATCTCTGAGTTACAAGCGGCTTCAGGATCAGTTCCATACCGTTAATCTTCAGTCTTTTGATCTCAACGAAAAATCAAGCGAAGTCCCTCCGGCTGGATTTTTGCTTGACTATATTCAGAAAACGACTGTCACCTCTTCGCCTCATGTAACAGGAATAAAGGTCTACAAAGACAGTCAGTATGTGATTATGGACGATTCATCAAGAAGAAATCTTGAGATTGTCTCAAATCTTCGCGACGGAAGCTCGCAGTTTTCTCTTCTGGAGTGCGTTTCGTATACCCGGACGGCTATGGGAAAGCGACTTTTGCGCAACTGGCTTTTATATCCGCTTACGGCAAAACAGGAAATCGTTGCAAGGCAGAATCATGTCGAGCTTTTTGTCAAAAATCGTAATCTCCTTGAATATGTTAGCGAAATCTTTTCAGGAGTTCTTGACATTGAGCGTCTCGCCGGACGAATCGCTATGGAGAGGGCGCATGCTAAGGATTTGCAGGCTCTGAGGGCAAGCCTTGAATCATGGATCAAGGTTCGTTCACAGATAGAGAGCTTCGGTTTCGCAAAATCAGATCCTTCGGACGCATATCAGATTGCGGACTTAATAAACAACTCAATCCTTGAGGATCCTGCCACAAGCCTTACAGAAGGACGGATTATAAAAGACGGCTGGTCGAAAGAGCTTGACGAGTATCGGAATATTCATGACAACGTGAATAAGATTCTTGAGGAATATGCTGAAGAAGAAAAAAGCAAGACCGGAATCTCAAATCTGAGAATCAGGTGCAATAATCTGACCGGATACTATATCGAAATCACCCGCGGAAAAGCTGAGCACGTTCCGCCTCATTTTATACTCAGGCGCGCGCTTACGAACGCGGACCGTTACACAACAGAGCGTCTCCAGCAGCTGGAAAAGCAGATAAACGAGGCAAGCCTCAAGATTATCGAGACAGAGCGCGATCTTTTTGTTCAGATCCGTTCGCAGATCGCGGCAAAGACATCATACCTTCTGCAGGTTGCGCGTGAAGTTGCCTATGCTGATGTTGCGGCTTCCCTGGCTACGGCGGCAGTGACACATTCATGGATCAGACCTGATATCGATGACTCAAAAGATTTTGTCGTAAAAAATGGCCGCCATCCTGTTGTCGAAATGCATTTGCCGGGCGGAGAATTCGTTCCGAATAATCTTGAGATTGCGGCTGAGAATCCTGACATCGCTTCTTTTGCGCTTATTACGGGGCCTAATATGGCCGGAAAATCAACTTTCCTTCGTCAGAATGCGTTGATTGCGCTTCTTGCCCAGATCGGCTCCTTTGTACCTGCCGACGAAGCCCGTATAGGAATTGTTGACCGTATTTTCTGCCGCGTCGGAGCGAGTGATAATCTTGCCCGCGGAGAATCGACTTTCCTTGTCGAGATGACCGAAACTGCCTATATTTTGCGCGGTGCAACCGAAAAATCTTTCGTAATCATGGACGAGGTTGGACGTGGAACTTCCACTGAGGACGGACTTTCAATAGCCTGGGCTGTCTCTGAATACTTGTTGAACGCAATAAAATGCAAGACTCTTTTTGCGACTCACTACCACGAGCTGACTCGTCTTTCACATCCGGCTCTTAAGCTTTTGTGCATGGATGTCAGCGAGGAGGATTCAAGGATTGTTTTCCTCCGAAAAATACGCGAGGGAGCAAGCGAGAATTCATACGGTATACATGTCGCGTCCCTCGCGGGAATTCCTCAGAGCGTGATCCGCCGTGCCAATGAGATCCTTGAGAATTTGCAGTCTCAGGCTGAGAGCTCCGCATCAAAAAATGCGGATATAATCACCGTGCAGAAAGCTGATAGCGGAACAGCCCTTCAAAAATCTCTTAAAATGCCCGGACTTTTCTCGGATGAGGAAATAGTTCTTGATGAGATTCTTTCTTGCGATCCTGACGATATGACTCCGCGCCAGGCATTGGATCTGGTTTCACGCTGGAAAAAAGAACTTTCCGGATTGTAATTTTTTTTTCAAAAAAAATTTTAAAAAATTGCCGAAAAGTGACTTTCGTTGCAAATAGAATATGTGATGAGAGAATCTTTTTTTCCTGATTATTGCAACTCGTTGCGATTTTCGTTTGTGCTGAAATTTTTATTTTTGGTTCGCGCTGCTTTTTCGTTCGTTTCTGGACGTGAGTCATGTCTTTCCTGCGGCAGAAAAACTTCTTCGGCTTTGTGCGATGCGTGTTCTAAATCGTTCCAGAGCGTGCGATTTTCCGGCCGCTGTCGGATCTGCGGAAAAAATCTTATAAGCGAGATTGATGTGTGCTCTGCGTGCAGGGAGCATCCTGTCCTGAAATCCTGCGACGGTGTGTTTCCTCTTCTTTCGTACAGATTGTGGCGAAAAACACTTCTTTTTGCATGGAAAATCGAAGAAAAGCGCAGTTTGTCTCCTTTCTTTGCACATGCATTGTTTCTGGCGATCCGTTCGCTTGAGAGTGAGCTTTCGCTTTCTATTCCCGTCGTTCCTGTTCCTCCCCGACCTGGAAAAATCCGTGACAAGGGCTGGGATCAGATTGATGAGGTCTGCCATTACCTGCGGATTTATTGGAATGTGCGAATACTTAAGTTTCTTCGCCGTCTGTCAAAGCTTCAGCAGAAAAAGCTCGACAGGGTTCAGCGTCTTGAGGGAGCGTCTTCTTCCTATGCCATTGCTGATTCCAGGCTTTCAATTTCTAAATCTGCGGTTCCTGAAGCGGTAATTCTTTTGGATGATGTTATAACGACCGGATCAACCGTTGAGGGCTGTTCTGCGCTTCTTAAAAAAATGGGAATAAAAAAAGTATATGTTTTATCTTTATTTGTGGTCGATTAATGCTTCTTTTAATTTGCATTTTCAAGGCGCGTTCGTTATACTATATAGGCGAATTTTTTCAGCAAATTTAAAAAGAGGTCTAAAGTTATTATGGAAGAAGATGAGAAAGGGTTTACCATATTAGAAGCTGTTGCAGAGGCACGCCGTTGTCTTAACTGCCCGAAACCGATGTGTCGAACAGGATGTCCTATCGAAAATGACATTCCTGCTTTTAATCATGCGGTTTCCCTTGGAAATTTTGGTGAAGCAATCAGCATTATATCTTTGAGAAGCAATCTTCCTGCTATTTGTGGACGTGTATGTCCTCATGAGAATCAGTGTGAGGGACATTGTGTCCTTGGTCGTGCTGGAAAACCAATCCGCATCGGAAAAATCGAACGTTTCCTTGCTGATTTTGATGCAGAAAACAATCTTAACAGAGAGAAAAAAATCGAGAAAGTCGGCGGAAAAGTTGCCGTAATCGGTTCGGGACCTGCAGGTCTTACCGTTGCCGGTGATTTGGCCAGAAAAGGCTATGACGTCGTTGTATATGAATCAGAAAGCGAGCCGGGCGGAGTCCTTTTGTATGGAATCCCGGAATTCCGTCTTCCTAAAGATGTCGTTCGCCGCACCACAAAGAAAATTGCCGAGCTTGGTGTTCAGTTCGTTACAAACACCATGGTCGGAACGGATATAACGATTGATGAGTTGCTCAAGAACGGATTTGATGCCGTGTTCATCGGAACTGGTACTGCCCTTGCAAAGTCTCTCGATATTCCTGGCGTGGACAAAGCTGGCGTCATTCAGTCAAGCTACCTTTTGCGCATGGTTCGCCTCTATCAGGACGGAAACGTTGACAGATCTGAGGTTCCTATCAAAGAGGGTGACAATGTTGTCGTAATCGGAGCTGGTAACGTCGCTATGGATGCATGCCGCACCGCAGTAAGGATGAAGGCTGCTTCTGTAACTGTAGCCTACAGAAAGACTGTTGATTTTATGCGAGCTGCAAAGGCAGAATATGACGGTGCGCTGAATGACGGCGTTGACTTCAAATGGGAGCATACTCCGGTTGAAATCGTTGGGAACAATAATCAGGCTGCCGGGCTCAAGTGCTCGACCCCTGAGGGCGAGGTTATCCTTCCTGCAAATAAGATTCTCCTCGCAATCGGCTCTCGTCCGTCTGCAAACATATTAAATTCTACATCAGGTGTCGAAACTGATGAATCAGGATATATGATTACTAAAGAAAAACCTTACGGAATGACAGGTCGCCGCGGTGTATTTGCTGGCGGAGACGTTGTTCATAAACCGGCAACCGTAGTTCTCGCTATGCGCGAGGCTAAAAAAGTTGCGAAAGGTATTTCTGAATTCCTTGAAGCTAAAAAACTTCTTGGAGAGTAACAAAAAATACGGAGGATTTTATGGC
>CAMVSS010000121.1 GCA_947170195.1 uncultured Treponema sp.
GCGACAATCCTTTCTCACACGCATTCCGGGGCCCTTTGCTTCCTCTTGCGAACAACGCCGTATACAACCACGACCTTGAGCCTGACCTTACGAACACATCCGCGCTTGGACTGACGTTCATAACGACAAATCCGTGGATGTCGCAGACATTCCTGGTTTCGGGCGGATGGTTTACTGGCTACGGATGCTACAGCGCAATGGCTCAGTTTACAGGCGGCAACGACGGTTTTTCCTACAGCATTTCGGGAAACGTCACCGGCGACAAAAAGGGATTCATGCAGACCGCCGAGAACATATCCGCCGAGAAACTCATCTTCTACGGGCTGTCCTCGCGCCTTTCTGCAGGGCTTTCCGTGGATTATTTTTACGGCAGGCAGATTATCGACAGCGGATTTTCGGACAACGTGGATGACACTAAGCTCCTGCATCCGCGCGCCCAGGTCTATCTGAACTGGACGAACCGCCATAAGGCTGGAAGGGGAGTCTATGACATCGCGGGGCTTACGCTCACTCCGTTCATGCTCGCTTCCTTGAGGCGCAGCGAATATCTGGGGTACGACAGAAAGTACTGCAATCCGGGTGCGAAAGTCACTTTGGAGATTCCGATTCTGCTTCCGTTCACCTTTACGGCGAGCTTCTTTCCGTCAGACTCATATTTTGCGTCGGCTGGCGTAAACGCGGTTCTTTTCTGTCATGAAATCCAGAGGGGCATTCCGTATGCGCAGATCTACGCGTACCGATTCGTTGTTACCGCGGGCTACACCGGAAAATTTGCATATGAGTCTCAGGACTGCCTGGAAGTGCGCAACACGAGAAAAATCATAAAGCACCTTACCCGCGACGATTATTCCGATGCTATGAACCTCAAGGCTTTCGTTGTGCTTGCTCCTAATTTCGGGGCGTTTGCTTCGGAGATATTCCAGTGCTCGCTTGGAGGATCTTTCATCTACCGTTTCCATCCGGAAGATGATGAGCGCCGTGCGGAATTGGGATTCCTCGTTGACATCGCGCTTTAAGATTGTGAGCTGATTTTTTTGTGTTTTGGGGTGGGAGAGATTATCACGGCTTAATTTTTTTGATAAAATGCCGAATATAGAATAAAAGAGTTTTTAGGGGATAAAAATGGCCAGAAGCGGTGGACTCGGAAAATCTATTTTTCTTTTATTTTTAATCATCATCCTTGCTGTGGGCGGACTCCTGTGGTTCGACTATCTCGGCGTCATCCATGCGAAAAGACTGTTCGCGCCGGTGTACAAGCTCTTCGGGCTTGCTCCTCAGACGTCGCAGACGGCTTCTTCTTCAAAACCGCTCAGCGCAGACCTTGACGACGACAGGCTTGCGAAACGGCTTGAGGCTCTCGACATCCGAAAGCAGGAACTTGACAAGCGTGAGTCTGACATCGCCGCAGTGGAGAGTCAGAACGAGGCAATCGCCAAGGAACTTGAGGACAGAAAAAAATCTCAGGAAGAACGTGAAAAAACATTTAATAATCAGGTCAAAAAGTACGATGATAGAAATGTAAACATAGAACAAATTGCTTCGTATCTGACCAGCATGCCGCCAAAGACAGCTGTCGCGCAGCTCATCGCCATGGATGATCAGGATGTCATCGACATTCTCAGAAAGACTGACGAACAGGCTGAGGCAAACAAGACGGCTTCCATGGTTTCCGTATGGCTAATGAACATGCCTGCGGACAAGGCTGCAGTCATCCAGAGAAAGATGGCGAACAAGCCGGAGTCTCTGGACTAAGCTTTCCCAGCATACGCAGGGCGCGATTTTTCCGTGTTTACGTTTGGAGGTCGTGCCTATGAATCCGATACAACTCGAACAGGTTTTGCCAATCGCACAGACACAGGACGTGCCCAAGTCCGTAAAGACAGGGGACACAACCTTTGCCGATGCCTTGCGTGCTGCCCGTGAGGACAGAAACGAACCGGCGGAAGCAAAAAAAGAACCGGTGTCAGAAAGAGAAGCAAAGTCTGAGTTGAGTCAGCGGGATGAAAAAACAGCCGGAGAAACACCGGAGCCGTCCCGTGAAAATCAGCAGGTAGCAAAAGCCGCTGACGAAAAACAATCCCCGGCAGACAAAGAAGAACAGACTGACGAAGAGATTTCCGTGCTCGCTTCAGAGACGGCAGTTCCGCTGTCTGTCGCGCTGTCGCCTTCAGGGGAAAAAATCCAGAATACAGAAAATCAGAAAATCTCCGCACTTGATTCCGTGGAGCAGGGTGAAGACCTCGCCGTAAGCGAAAGGCTCATTTCCTGGCTCGCAGCTCGTACGGATGACACCGAATCAGTTAGCGCAGGTCAGGATGATGATTTTGCGGCTCTCATCGATGCAGCCGTCGAATTCATTCCGGGAGCTGAGACGGACGCGGAGAAGCTTGAGAGCGCACAGAGCCTCGCCATCTCTGACCCGGAACTCTTCCTGCAGAAAGTCCATGCCCTTTCAGACGGAGCCGTTGAGAATCAGCGCGTTTCGGACACAGCGTACGACGGCAAAACACCTGAATCGAAGGATAAGAAAAGCGGAGCAAAGATTTCCGTACACGACATGCGTTCTGCACGTCCTCTGTCGGCTGAAACTGCACTTTCTTCGGAAAAGACCGTTCAGAAAGTTGGCGGTGCTGGCGGAAAGAAAGAACTTTCGCTTTCGCTCGGTGAGCAGAACGGCTCTGCAGTACAGGTAACTATGGAGCTTTCCGAGCGCGCAAATCAGAACAACACGGCGTCTACCGCGCAGGCGGCATCGGCAGCAGGATCGGGCTTCCAGCAGATGCTTTCAAGCGCTGTTCAGGAAAATGCGCCTGAGTTCGTAAAGGCGGGAAACATTGTACTGAAGGACAACAAGTCTGGAATCATCAACCTTATCCTTAAGCCTGAAAGCCTCGGAAACGTAAAGATAAGCCTCAACTTGAACGACAAGGTCATCAGCGGTCAGATTTCCGTGCAGACAAAAGAAGCTCTCGCGGCGTTCCGTGAAAGCATCGACTCGCTCAAGCAGGCGTTCACCCAGAGCGGATTCGAGACTGGCAGTTTTGACCTCAACTTTTCCAACGGTCAGCAGGGCTTTGCTCAGAGCGGCGGAAACGAGCGTCAGGACATGCAGCAGAATTCAGCATATCTTGCCGACAAATCATACGGTTCGTATGCGATCGGCGGCGATGGAGATTCTTCGGGCGAAGTTGCTTCGTACGGCGCGGGATCAAATTACAGCGTGAATATCGTGGCGTAAAATTTCATCTTAAGTTTGAAATCTAAAGGCCGATATTTTTAACATAGTATTTGCGGGGGACACGTACCTATGGAAATCAACACGAAAATGAGTGCACAGGAACAGCTGCAGGTTCAGACGGCTGTCGACACTTACAACAAGGAACAGAATGTTTCTGGACGGAAGCCGAGCCACGAACTTGGTAAAGACGACTTCCTCAAGATTCTGATTGCGCAGATGACGAACCAGGATCCGACAAGTCCTATGGAAAACACGGAGTTCATTGCACAGATGGCGCAGTTCTCTTCTCTTGAGCAGATGACGAACATGAGCCAGAGCTTCGAGAAGCTGACGACGATGATCAACTCGACGGAAGCGCAGAGTGCACTTGGAAAGACTGTTGATATCGATCTTGGTGATGCCGTGACGACAGGAGTCGTTGAGGCCGCTACGAGAGGTACCCGCCCGCAGGTAAAAGTAAACGGTATGTTCTACGATATGGAAAAAATCACTGCGGTTTACGGAAACTAAAATCAGGTAATAAAAACGAGGTTAGCTATATGATGAGATCACTTTATTCTGGCGTTTCTGGTTTGCAGAATCACCAGACTCGAATGGACGTAATTGGAAACAACATTTCCAACGTAAACACGACAGGTTTCAAACGCGGTCGCGTCAATTTTCAGGACATGATCAGCCAGCAGATGAGCGGTGCTGCAAAACCTACAGAGGAAAAGGGTGGTGTAAACCCTAAGGAAGTAGGACTTGGTATGACTGTCGCTGCAATCGATACTGTATTTACTCAGGGAAACCTTCAGTCTACGGGTATTTCTACAGATATCGCCATTCAGGGAAACGGATTCTTCATCGAGAAAAACGGTGAGAAGACTTTCTATTCACGCGCCGGTGCGTTCGGTCTCGATTCAAACGGAACGCTCGTAAATCCTGCAAACGGACTCCGCGTTCAGGGATGGATGGCTCGCGAGCTGAACGGAGAGATGATCGTTCAGACTGCCGCTACTCCGACAGATCTCGTAATTCCTGTAGGATCAAAAGACCCTGCTAAGGCAACACAGAACATCAACTTTGCCTGCAACCTCAACAAAAATACACCTGAGATTCCTGAGAATGCTACCGAATCAGATATCGCAAAGGGAACTTGGAACACAGAGTTCAAGATCTATGATTCATTCGGAAACCAGCACTTGCTCAACGTAAACTTTACCCGCGTTCCTGGAAATCCGAACCAGTGGCAGGCAAGCGTCGTAATCGATCCGGACAACGCTGAATTTACCCAGACAAGAATCGGACTCGGAACTACTGACGGTCAGGAAAACACATTCATCGTAAACTTTGACAACAACGGAACTCTTGCCGGAGTAAGCGACTCAGCAGGAAACACATCAAATCCGGACGGAGAAGTAATCCTTCAGGCATCATACACCGTTCCTGAGTCAAATCCAGACGCTGACGGAAATCCATACCGCCAGACAATGAACATCAACCTCGGAACAATCGGAAGCATGATCAACACTGTAACACAGTCTGCATCATCTTCTTCAACAAAAGCTTTCTATCAGGACGGATATACGCTCGGTTACCTCGACAACTTCAAGATTGACTCTACGGGAACCATCACAGGCGTTTATTCAAACGGAACAAACCGCACTCTCGGTCAGATTGCGCTCGCAACATTCTCTAACCAGAACGGACTTGAGAAAGCTGGCGACAACACCTATGTCGAGAGCAACAACTCAGGCATGGCAAAAATCAACGCTTCGGGAATCGCTGGCGCAGGCTCGCTCCTTTCCGGCGCATTGGAAATGTCAAACGTAGACTTGACCGAGCAGTTCACCGACATGATCGTAACACAGCGCGGATTCCAGTCAAACGCAAAGACAATCCAGACTGCTGATACGCTCCTTGAGACTGTTCTTTCACTTAAACGATAAAATGAGAGCTCTGTTCTAACGAGTTTTCATATGTGAAATCCCTTGCATTCTTTGAAGTGCGGGGGATTTTTTTTTGCTCATCCGCTACTTGCTGCTGGATTTTTTCCTTTTACATGTTAGAATTGAGATACGTTTTTTTTATTGGAGGATTTTTATGCAGATTTCGGATTCAATCAAATATATTGGCGTTGACGACCACAAAATCGACCTTTTTGAAGGGCAGTTCGATGTTCCGAACGGAATGGCTTACAATTCGTATGCGATTATCGACGAAAAAATTGCCATCATGGACAGCGTCGACCAGAATTTCGGCGATGAATGGATTTCAAACATCAAAAGAGAGCTCGGTTCAAAATCACCAGACTATCTCGTAGTCCAGCACATGGAGATGGACCACTCGGCAAACATCAAGAAATTCGCCGAGACCTTCCCGGAAGCAAAAATCGTCTCCTCAAAAATGGCCTTTGTTATGATGAAAAGCTATTTCGGCTCGGATTTTGCAGAAAAGCAGGTCGTAGTCGCAGATGGAAGCAAACTTGAGCTTGGTGCAACGGAAGGCGCGCACACTCTCAATTTTATCGCGGCACCGAACGTTCACTGGCCGGAAGTTCTTTTCACCTATGACTCAAGCGAAAAAGTTCTGTTCTCGGCGGACGGATTCGGAAAATTCGGCGCGAACGACTACGATGACCCTGAAGGCTGGGCTTGTGAGGCTCGTCGCTACTATTTCGGCATCGTCGGAAAATTCGGTGCGAACGTTCAGACTGTCCTCAAAAAGGCGGCTGCCCTTGAGATCAATACAATCGCTTCCCTCCACGGACCTGTCCTCACGGGTGCCGATGCAAAAGAAGCGCTCCGCCTCTATGACATCTGGTCAAGCTACGGCGTTGAAAGTGAGGGAGTCTGTGTCCTTTACACATCGGTCTACGGAAATACAAAAAAAGTCGCAGAAAAACTCGCAG
>CAMVSS010000122.1 GCA_947170195.1 uncultured Treponema sp.
GAAAACCAAACCAATTACTACCGGCAATCCTATAAAAAATATAAGAAGCCTTGCCACAACTTTTTTCATCAAAAAAACTCCATTACTGATTTGGAACAGCCCCAAAACGTCTGTTTCTGTTCTGGAACTGAGCGATGTCAGCAAAAAACTCATTTTCATTATAATCCGGCCAAAGTGTATCTGTAAAGATAAATTCCGAATAGGCACACTGCCACAAAAGGAAATTCGAAAGCCGTTTTTCTCCGCCAGTACGAATCATAAGATCCACATCCGGCAATTTTTTTACATCAAGAGAAGAACTGATCAAGTCCTCAGTTATCTCCTCTGATGGAACATTCTCTTTTATAAGATTTTTTACGCAGCGAACAATCTCATCTCGGCTGCCATAGTTTATCGCAAGAACACAAGTTGTACCCGTAAAATCCTGGGTATCTTTTTTTGCATTGAGGATTTCAGTCTGAACATCCTCAGGAAGCCCCGAAAGGTCACCAATGTGCTCAATTTTTATTCCATTTTTTTTATAAAATTCGAATTCCGCCCGGAGATGACCTTTTATCAATCCCATCAAATAACCGACTTCTTCCTGAGCACGCTTCCAATTTTCGGTCGAAAAAGTATAGAGAGTAACGTATTTAATTCCGATTGAGGCAGCCGCAGCAACGATCTTCTTCGCGCTGGTCAAACCTTCCTTATGACCGGCAGTGCGCGGCAAGCCTCTATTTTTAGCCCAGCGGCCGTTTCCGTCCATGATGATTCCAACATGAACAGGCACACCGCGGGATATAATTTCTTCTTTAGTCATTTTTATGCAAGAATTTCTTTTTCTTTTGCATCATATACAGCATTGATATCTGCGATATATTTGTCGGTAAGCTTCTGAAGGTCATCAGTCTCTTTCTTGAGCTGATCCTCGGTAATCTCGCCGGCCTTCTGCTGCTTCTTAAGGTCATCGTTTCCGTCACGGCGAACATTGCGGATTGTCGTGCGGTAATTCTCAGCCATATTCTTAGCCTGCTTTACGAGCTCCTTTCGGCGGTCTGCGGTAAGGGCAGGAATGGAAATTCTGATAACCTTTCCATCGTTTGAAGGATTCAATCCCAAATCAGCAACCTGAATTGCTTTTTCTATTTCTGAAATAAGAGATTTATCAAACGGAGAAATTACAACAGTTCTAGCTTCAGGAATCGAAATCTGAGCAACCTGATTCAAAGGCGACTTCTGTCCGTAATAATCAACACGTACCTTATCAAAAATTGAAGCTGACGCACGACCAGTGCGGATTGTGTTCAGTTCATTCTTCAGGGATTCAAGCGTTTTATCCATCTTCGATTTTGCATCAAAAGCCATAGTATTTTCTCCTCACTAAAAAAATATAAAAAGCGGTCGGAAAATTCATTCCAACCGCTTTGTTTTAAATAAAATTATTTACCAAGCACGAAAAGAGCAATCTTTCCGAAAGAAAGTTTGCTTCCTGCTGCTTTGCCAACTTCCTCAAGTTTTTTAGCAACAGTTACTTTGTCGTCTTTTACGAAAGCCTGATCTACGAAACAGTTTTCTGCAAGGAGCTTGTTGATCTTTCCCTGAAGAATTCCATCTTTGACGTTCTGTGGTTTAGAAGCCATTTTCTCGTCAGCAGCCATCTGAGCGGCAAAAATCTCTTTCTGCTCGTCGATGAAAGTCTGAGGAACGTCAGCCTTTGTGATGTATGAAGGAGTGAATGCTGCGAGGTGAAGACAGCAGTCTTTAGCGAATGCTTTTACCTCATCTGAAGCAACTCCCTCAACTACAACGACAGCACCTGTTTTGTTGTCTGAGTGTACGTATGTACCAACAGAAGCATTTGCAGGAACTTCGATGCATTCTGCGCGGCGAACTGAAATGTTCTCACGGAATTTGATCAAAACTGCATCGATTGCAGCCTTGTGCTCGTCCGTAATCTCGCCAGATCCGTTCTTGAGAGTAATCTCAGCAGCTTTTTCTGCAACAGCTACGAAGTCAGGGTTGTTTGCAACGAAATCTGTCTCACAAACAACTTCGACCATAGCAACTTTATTTCCGTCCTGCTTGATGACGATACGACCTTCGCCAGCAGCGCGGTCAGTACGTTTTGCCATTGCAGCAAGACCTTTCTCTTTCAAGATTTTCTCAGCTTCTGCGATGTTACCGTCGGCTTCCTGAAGTGCTTTTTTGCAGTCCAACATTCCGGCACCGGTAGACTCACGCAATGCTTTTACATCAGCAGCTGTAAATGCCATAATTATAGCTCCTAGATTATTTATTTAGTGAATTTTTCCTCGAGGTCTTCTTCCTCGTCAGCCTCTACATCCTCTTCTTTAGCTTCTGTAGGAGTGTAGTTTGAGTAGTCAACGATTTCCTCGTCATCTTTCTTAGTTGAAGCGTCAGTCTGAACTTCCTCTTCCTCACCAAGAGTTTCGATGATCTTAAGACCTTCTTCGTTGTTAGCCTCTACAACTGCGTTTGCAATGATAGAAGTAAAGAGGGAGATAGCGCGGATAGCGTCATCGTTACCAGGGATAGGGTATGTGATGCCCTCCGGGTTACAGTTTGTATCAACGACAGCTACAACAGGGATTCCCATGCGGCGAGCTTCTGCAACAGCAATCTGCTCTTTGTGTGTATCGATGATGAAGATAACTCCAGGGAGTTCTTTCATTTCTTTGATACCGCCGAGGTTCTTCTCGAGCTTAGCTTTTTCTTTCTGGAGATTTGAAACTTCTTTCTTTGTAAGATTATCAAAAGTTCCGTCAACTTCCATTTTCTCGATCTTCTTGAGTCTCTGGAGTGACTTTTTGATTGTAGAGAAGTTTGTGAGCATACCGCCAAGCCAGCGGTTGTTTACATAGTACATGCCACAGCGCTCTGCTTCTTTTGCGATAGCCTGCTGAGCCTGTTTTTTAGTTCCTACGAAAAGAACTGATTTTCCAGAAGCAACAATCTTGCGAACAGCCTCGTAGCTGTCTTTAATAGAAGCGATTGTCTTCTGCAAGTCGATAATATGGATACCATTGCGCTCTGCGAAGATATACTTCTTCATGCGTGGATCCCAACGCTTAACCTGGTGACCGAAGTGTACGCCAGATTCAAGCAAACTCTTCATGGTTACAACTGCCATAGAGTTTCTCCTTCACCGGAAAAATCTTCCTTATTAAGATAGATTTTCCACCATTCTCTGTTTCTCGTGACGCGTAATGCGCCCGGAAGATTACGTAACTTCAACGCCGGCACACAGCCAGACGATAAAGCCCGACAGAAGCTATTTCTTTTCGTAATAGCCCTGTTCTTTTAACATATCA
This sequence comes from uncultured Treponema sp., assembly GCA_947170195.1. Classification (GTDB taxonomy): domain Bacteria; phylum Spirochaetota; class Spirochaetia; order Treponematales; family Treponemataceae; genus Treponema_D. Next base: position 3,315 of record CAMVSS010000122.1, read on the forward strand.
TAAAGCTCAAAAATGGGCAAGCCTACGACATTTGAGTTCAAACCGTCGATTTTCTTTATGAAACAGGACGCAAGCCCCTGAATTCTGTATCCGCCCGCAGCACCATGCCACTCATCAGTCCCGACATACCACTCGATCTCCTCATCGGACATTTTCGCGAACGTAACTTTCGTAATCGAGGTACGGGAAGAAAGATAGAAGACCTTGCCATTAAAAAGGGCAACACCTGTTATCACCTTATGAGTCTTTCCCTGAAGCCGTTTAAGATAAGACGCAGCCTCGTTTGAGTCAGCCGGCTTTCCAAGAAGCTTTCCGTCAAGGAGCACCATAGTGTCCGCGCCCAAAATCCACGGAACCTCGCATCCAGAATTATAAGTGCGCGCAACGGCATTCACTTTCTGAACGGCAAAATATTCCGGAACTTTCTCATTTTCCATTCCCTCAGGAATCTGCTCATCAAAATTCGGTATAGTTATTTTATACGGAATATTGAGAAATTTTAAGATTTCCTGCCTTCTCGGAGATGAAGATGCCAAAACAATCGGTTCCATAAACAAACTCCTTCTTACAATAAAAAAAAGGCGGAAATCAACTGACTCCGCCTTTTGCATTCCTCAATAAGAGGCGTTATTTTCCTTCGTTCTTTTTCTGTGAAGAATTGCCAGACGACTGAAGTTTTTTAAGCAAATCAAGAGCCTTTGTTCTGACAGATGTCGCATAGCTGTAGTTTGTCGCAATCTGACCTACAGACTGAATCATTGCGCTCTTGTCCTGAACAGAATCAGCAAGCTTTTCATAAGCAACCAAAACCTCGAAAGCAAGAGAAGATGTAGGGTTGAGAACCGCATTCTTCTTGTTTGCCCAAGCGATGGTATTTACGACATCATCATTGTCGTTCATTCCGATCTGACCGAGAGAACGAACAGCTGCGGAAATAACCATCGGCTCAGTGTCAGCAAGGGCAATCTTTGAGAGGCTCTGCTTAGACTCCTCAGTAGCAACCTTTCCGAGAAGGTCACAAGCCTTTGCACGGATCTCCGGGTAGTTGTTCATAAGTCGGCCCTTTGTTCTTGACTGAGAATTAACACCTTCTCCTGCCAAAGAATCAAGCGCTCGCTGCATATCCGGAGTACATCGCCCATCATCAATAGCGCTCTCAAGATACTGAAGGGCAAGATATTTATTATCTCTATCGTCAGATGCAGCAAGTTCCGTAATAACGACATCCTCAACACTGCTCAAGTAATCGCTTTCTGCAGATGTTTCAGATTTTCCACCAGACTGCTGCTGTGCAGTCAAAGAAAAAGCAACAAGAAAAGCACATACCGAACCGGCAATCTTTTTAACAGATTTCATTAGAAAAATCCTCCTGATTTTTGGAGCGACAAGAAAGCACTCCATATAAAAAATTATAAGTTATAGTTATTTTAAAAGCAACTCTGAAATTACCTTTATTGTAAAAAACTACTCAATCGGCGGGATATGAACCATCCAGTAACCGTTTATTTTATTGAAGTAATAATAGACGATATCCTGATTCTCCTGAACCTGAATCGCCTTTATGTATTTGTCCGAGATGTAGCGGATCTCAGTAACGGTGCGATCGCGTCGAGCAGGAACAAACACATACTTGAAATAATCCTGAAGATTATTAAGCTTGAGCCCCTTTACAGGAAGACGGCTCTGAGCCTTCTTAAGATTTGAGGACTGAGAATAGTAGTTTATAGACTCGGCATCGACATAAGTAAGCCATGACTTGTAATCCATATCACGCATAACTTTTGACAAATCCTCAATAATCTTGAGGATCCTAGCCTTATCTTCAGCAAACGTATCCCTTGATACGGAAACAGCACCTACAGAACGAGAATACTCATCATCAGCATCATTCTGAACCACAGGCTCCGGAACGGGGTCGTCAGCCGCAGGAGGTGTCTGTTTTTCCTCCACAACGACAGGATTTTCTTCCGCCTTTACCGGTGCAGGCTCAACATTTGAGGATCCACAAGAAAAAAACAAAAGTGCTGCCGTACCGCAACACAGAGTTTTAAGAACAGAATATTTTACAGTTTTCATACGATAAATATACATCACTTGAGATAATCAGTCAAACATGTTATTTTCTTGTGCATAATGACATCAGCAGTTTTCCCAGGATCCTTTGATCCGCCGACATACGGACATCTAAACGTTATAGAACGCGCAAGCCGTCTTTTTGACAAAATCGACGTGGTAGTCGCATGCAACCCGGAGAAAAAATCACTTTTCACCCCGGAAGAACGCATCAATATGCTCAAAGAACTCACGAGCAAATACAAAAACGTGACCGTCCATCTCTGGGACAAACTGATCGTAGAATATGCCGAGAAAAACAACGCGAACATATTGCTCAGAGGTATAAGGAATACAAATGACTTCGCATACGAATTCGACCTCTCGCTGATGAACCACAACTTGGACTCAAACATCGAGACGCTTTTCATTCCGACCGAAGCGAAGTACGTAATCGTAAAGTCAAGCTCCATAAAAGAGCTTGCCGCATTCGGCGGAGACATATCAGGAATGGTTCCTCCAATAGTAGAAAAAGCCATAAAAGAAAAATACCGCTCAAACTGACATTTTTAAAAAAAATGTCAGTTTCATATTGACATTTCGGACTTAGAGTGTGATACTAATTGACATTCGGGCAGAAACTATTGTAGTATAAGACCCGTTACTTTATAAATCATATAGTGAGGTTTTATATATGGCAGTACCTAGAGCGAAAACATCAAAAGCTCGCACACGCAGACGA
>CAMVSS010000123.1 GCA_947170195.1 uncultured Treponema sp.
CATTGCTTATGCCGGGAAAACGCTACGACATCGGAAACATCGAGAGTCTTGAGGAAGCGAGAAAATCCCTGTCCTGACGAGTCCCTCAAGAAACTTGCGGTTGCACCGGCTATTGCCCCATCCGCGGGGCAGCTTGGAACAGAGCCAGCCTTAGCATTTCATAAGTTTTTATTTCAGAAGGTAGCTGACTAGGGCAGAAAGATCTTCTTTCTGCTTTTTTGAGACCTCAATGAATCTTTCGCTTGCTTTTCTGGAGAGCTTTTCATGCTGATTTTTGTCCAGCAGCTGGAGAATCCTGTTTTCGATCTCCGAGATTGAGTACGGATCAAAATACAGCGCGGCATCGGCGCATACTTCCGGGATTGATGATGAGCCGCTTGCTGCGGACGGAACTCCGTATTTCATAGCCTCGACAGGAGGGTATCCGAAACCTTCGTTGAGCGACGGATAAATAAAAGCATATTCCGCTTTCGTTAGTACTTCAAGAGTCGTCCTGTCCACGTAATCCAGAAAAACAAAATGCTCCGGATTTCGCAGATTCTTTGCAAAAATTGATTTCCGTGTCACGCCTGTCACAACGACCTTGTAGTCCTGGGCAAAGCCTTTCTGGAACAGGTCGTCGAAAGCCCTGACAGCCCTAAGCGCATTTTTTGCCCAGCGGGCCGCGCTCGTAATAAGAAAGAATTTTTTTTCGTTTAATTGCAAGCCTGAGAGAATCTTCTCTTCCTCGCCATTCTTTATCTGCACCGGCGAATATCCGTCGAGCTGCGCAAAGGAAGGGGATGCGAATACAGGAATCGTCTTGTCTTTTGTCTCCGGGTAGAACGATTTTATTGAGAACAGCGAATGGTTTGAGATCGTTATCACATTGATTTTGTCGTTCGTGACAAGCCTTCCGTTGATTGCGTGAAGTTTTTTGAGATAGTAAGTTTTTGCGATGCCCATGAAAAGGCGGAATTTTATCTTTTCCTTGAGATTTGACGCATACTCAAGCATGATTCTGTCAAACGGCATCTCAAGGGTTCTCAGTCCGTGTACGGTTGTGAAAACTTCTGTCCTTTCGAGCGGAATTCCCTGGTTCAGGTTCAGCATCGCGGAATAAAATCTGTCCGGCTTCTCGCTCTCTATGATATTTGAGACAGTCGTCTCCTGAAGGTCAAAGAGCCGGATTTCCTTTTTCTCGCAAAGGGCTTTTATGTCCGGGTTTATGTATGATTTTGAGTCATAGTAGCACAAAAGCTCGACTTTCTTGCCGTGCTCCTCTGCAAGCGCAAAAAATACGACCTCGCCGTATGCGCCGCCGCCGTGAAATTTGCTTTCTGGAGACGGCTGCGTCGCCGTCAGGTCGTACAATAGCTTCATTTTATGCTCCCCTTAGTCCCCGTCAACTTCCGGGTGTTTCAGGTAGATATAGTAAAAGTTGTTCTCGCCGTAAATCGTGTGGTAGTAAGTGTCCACGAGGAGCGGAAGGCTCTCGATTTTTTCTTTGAGCTGAGGAACTCTGTCGATCATGAAGAGCGGAACTTCCGATACAAGGTTTACGTTCATGTTCCAGTCCTTGATCAGGTATTCGGTCAGACCTGAAGAGTTTCCTGCCGTGAGATTGTAGTTTATTTTTTCCATGCGGCTCTTTGCTACCTGTCCGTAGTTTCCGCCGATGAAAATATCAGCTTTTTCGCCCTCTTTTATGAAGCGGCTCAAGTCTTCGAGCAGGATCGTCATTCTGAAATGCTCGTAGTCCTGCTGCTTGTCGTAAAAGTTTCCGAACACGTTGGAAGAGACGATAAATCCATATGTGAGGCACAAAACTATGCCGATGTTGATTTTCCTGAGAATCTTGCAGCCGCCCGCAGAGTCGCTTCCAAGGTCGCCGAGCGCGAGAAGATTGAAAATGCTCACGACCGAGATGAAAATATCAAATCCCATGAACGCCCGGTACTGGATGATAGGATTTGCGAGCACGAGGTAGCATCCGAAGGAGAGAAGAACCATAAGCGCAAGGGCTGTGATCGAAAGAAGCAGAGTCAGAGCGCGGTTTATTTTTGATATCTTGAGCGAAGAAATCGGGAACAGAACTATGGAAAGTATCGTAAAGAATTTGATCCAGATGTTTCCGTAGCCCGCGATGAGCATAGAAAAATAAGCCTTAAGGTTTGCGATCAGTGTTGCGACTATTGTTTCCGACATCTGTGATGAGTGATTTAAAATCGGATCCCGCTCGAAAGTGTTCATCAGATAATTTCTGAAAAGTCCGAGAGTCACCGCATAGCAGAGTATGGCAGCCGCGACGAAAATGAAGATTTTCTTTTTGTCCCTGCCATCGAGAGCCATCTTGAGTGTCACAAAAATCGCGAGGATGATGTAGATTGAGTTCGCAGCCTGATATGAGGTGCACATAATCAGGATGGAGAAGACCGACATTATTACGAAGTGAATCGTGTTCTCGGCGAAGAAGAATGGAATGATTCCGAACAGCATTGCGATTGCCATGTAAGGACAGTCAAACTTGTAGGCAAAATTGCTGTTGTAGAACGGAGTGATGGCAAAGAAAGCTGACGCAAAAAGCGTGAGGATCGTTATCTTCCTGTCCGTGATAAGATTTGCGAGCAGGTAAGCTGTGACCGTAAGTATGGCGATGGTCCAGATATGGGTGAGCGGCGCGATGTCGTTGATGAAAAAGTTTGTGTGCAAGAATACGGCAAGCGATTCCGAGATGAAGTGGTTCCAGCCAATCCAAGCCTTGTGACCAGAATATACACGCCTCATGTCGTCGGCGTAGTCGTAGCTCGTTCGGATGAGCGCCCAGTAGCTCACAAAAAGCACACCCGCGATGATCAGGATGTTTCTGACGGCATTTTTCTGGGTAAAAATCTCTTTGGTGAGCTTTACGCCCTCACAAAAAATCTCCTTTCCCTTTTTTATGTACATGAAGAAGTAGAGGAATGCCGTCATTGCGGCAAAAAAGAGCATCGTGTGTAAAAGAATGTTGTCCCATTTCTCGAAATTTCTCAGCGAGCGGTGGAGGAGAAGCTGCATTAGCGCGATGATCGCGTTCCTTGAGAGCGGAATCGCGCAGGAAATACATGCGGCGAAGAAAAGTACAAGAACTGTCCTGAACGAAAATATTTTAGAGATCGGGGATTTTGATTCCTTTGAGGAAAGAAGATTTTCCATTTTTTACTCCGGTTTGCTGTCCTTTTTATTTTTGAAGATAAAAAAGTTAGAGAATATGAAATTTATGACCATGCCGCACAGGATTCCGATTCCCTGAGGAATGACCTGAACGGAATATGTTTTTTGTGCGAGCGATACGTGCCAGTCAAAATTTTTCAGCAGGATTGAGAACACGCAGAAATTTATTGCATATCCGAAAAGCGAGCCGGCGAGGAATTTTGCCCAAAGAGCAACGGAAAGCTTTTCCCCGTTGTTCTCGACTTTGAAAGTCCACAGGTGGTTAATGCAGTAGTTCTGGGTGCATGAAATCAGGAAGCAGGCTACATTGACAGCGTGAGGCTCAAAGTGCAGGATGTCCGCAAAAATCATGAAAAGGACGAGGTTCGTTATCGTTCCTAACCCGCCTGTAATTGCAAATTTGATGATTTTTTTAAGCATTGCGGATTCTCCATACGGCTTTGAGAGCTTCCATGAAAATTCCCTTGCTCATCTTTGAGACGCCTGCAACGCGGTCAGGGAAGATGATAGGAATTTCTTTTATTGAGCATCCGGCCTTGAAAGCCTTGTATTTCATCTCAATCTGGAACGAATATCCCTTTGATATGATCGTGTCGAGACCGATTCTGTCCAGGGCTGACTTTCTCCACATGTTGAATCCGCCGGTCAGGTCCTTTACAGGGCAACCGAGCACGATCCTTGAATAGAGCGAGCCGCCCTTTGAGATGAAATTCCTGAGCGCAGACCAGCCTTCGACAGCACCGCCCTTGATGTTGCGCGAGCCGATTGCGACATCATTGCTCTGGATAGCTTCGTAGAGCTGCGGAAGATATTCCGGCTTGTGGCTGAAATCAGCGTCCATCTCGCAAAGAACGTCGTATCCGTTCTCAAAGCCCCATTTGAAGCCTGTTATATATGCGTCTGCGAGACCTGATTTTTTTGTTCTCTCGAGAAGGGATAGTCGCGTTCCGAACTGAGCCTGCATCTGTTTTACGGCGCCTGCTGTTCCGTCTGGGGAGCCGTCGTCAACGACCAGAATGCCTGCGTCCTGAGGAATCACCTTGAATACCTCAGGAACGATTTTTGTGATGTTGTCGATTTCGTTGTATGTAGGGATTATTACAAGTAGTTTCATGATTTTTTCCTTTGTATTTTATTTGCAGCAATGGGTCAAAAGGTTGTTACTTCTGAGACTTGCAGAGATGCTTTGGTGCTGGATGACGCAAAGTATACTGCATCCACCACAATTGTGGAAGATAATGCATAAGCGCGTGTTTTAAGCTGTTCGGCTTGAGCGTCACGGCATATTTTTTGAAAACCTCATAGTTTCGGTGTGTTATGCAAAGATTTATGAACCAGATTTTTTTCATTTCGTCAAAATCATCGCGGGAAATATTTCCAAGCCCGTACCGGGAGATTATGTACTCGTGGATGTCCATCACAGAATTCGCAAAGCCAAGAGCTTTCTCGAATTTACCGGAGTTGCTGATCGAGGATGACATTACCCTGTACGATGCGAGTTTTTCGTGAATAAACTTGCACTTTGAATTGTGGGATATGGCAAGCCATGTAGCCCTGTCGAAAGTCTGGAATTTGTGCTCGATGTAGTCGTCGATTATGCAAGAAGAGTCGAAAACGCTTTTCCTGAAGATGATTGTGAGCGCTCCGATCGATGAAAAAGACATAAGCGCGTCATACCATTCATCGTTCTGATTTTTATCGAAATCTTTTATTACGTCGCCGATTTTTTCACCGTTCTCGTCTATCGTAATGTAGTCCGAGCAGATCAAGCCGTAATCATCATGCGCTTCCATAAAGGAAACCTGCTTCTCGAGCTTTGTTTCGTCAGACCATATGTCATCGCTTTCAAGAATCGCTATGTATTTGCCTTCAGCCTGCTCCAAAAGATATTTGTAGCTTTTTAAAAGTCCCTGGTTCTGCTCGTGGGTGAACAGACGGATTTTGTCCGGATATTTTTCGGCATAAGATTTCGCTATTGCGAGCGTTGAATCTGTCGAGCAATCATCGTTTATCAGAAGTTCCCAGCTGTACTGGGTTTTCTGGGCGAGGGCGGACTCAATCGCCTGGGAGATGAATTTCTCATGGTTGTATGTCGGCATTAGAATGGAAACAAGTTTTTGCATTTGTCATTCCGTTTTTTCTTCAGAATCTGATTTCAACAACAAAGAAGATGCTTTTTCGTAACAAGCATCTGTGATCGGTTTTATGGCCGCAGAAAGTTTCTCGATTACAAAATAATCCAGAGCCGCGCAGACCGCGAAAGCGACCAGAGTGTTTGCGATCGCTTTTGGGATAAAGAACTTTTCCTCGATGTTGAGCGCGAACAAGAATACAGGCCAGAGCGGTCCTATCATCATGTTTCCGTGCAGAAGATATACGGAAAAAGTCGTTTTTGAGAATGCGTTGATGAACCTGTTCTTGAAGCTCAGGTTCAGGAAGATGCTGAAGATTGATATGGCGCAGATAGGAAAGAGAACTCCGTTCAAGAATGTTTTTTCAGCGATGTGGAAGAACATTCCTGATGTCGTGTTCGCATAGTGAATGTTGACGAGCGCTGTCATAATTACGAGCAGTATCGTCAAAGGAATCAGTATCGCGTTGTGGCGGACCTTGTGTTCGCTCGGCTTTACGAACAGCGCGAAAAATCCTCCGAGCGCGTAGTCAAGGACGGCGCGTTCGATGTGCACATATTTGAAGTTGAAAGAATTTGCGATTGAATACATAAACAGCATCGCGAGAAGAAAAACGACGTATCCCTTTTTGCTGTATGAATTTAGCAGAGGGTTAAGAATCGGAAGCAGAATGAAGAGAATCACATAGGCTGTTACGAACCAGAACTTGTTGCTCGTTATCGGG
>CAMVSS010000124.1 GCA_947170195.1 uncultured Treponema sp.
TGAACAAGTTCATAGGGAGCGACGGCGAAGCCGGCAAAAGTCGTGAGACGACTTTCTTCATTTCATTACGCGCGAGTCTCCGAACAGTTATGCTGCGATGGGCGAGATTTTCGCCAGAACTCCGACTACGCCCGTCTTTTTTTTGCATTTTCGGGCTTAGTGTAACACTGGTTCATTCCGAAGTACTGGTGTATGTTTTGCTGATTTATTTGGATGGCTTTTGCTTTAGGAATAATTGCGGTATAATTTTATCTATGGAAAAGAAATTTTATGCTCCGCGTGAGGTTACTGTCGGCGGATTTGACAATGTTGATAAAATCATCGTGGGCGGGGACAATCCTGTCACGATTCAGACTATGTGGAAGGAGCCGATAATCGGCGTTAAGGATAATCCAAAAAAGCTGGAGGAAATCCGCAACAAGATTGCATCGCTCAAGATGCTCGGATGCGACATCATCCGCTTTGCCGTGCCTGACATGGAGAGCGCGGAAAGCTTCATCGAAATCTGTAAATCTACATCGATGCCGCTCGTCGCTGACATTCACTTTGACTACAGGCTTGCGCTCAAGTGCCTTGAAGGTCCTGTCGCCGCAATCAGAATCAATCCTGGCAATATCGGCGCGAGAGACCGTGTTGAGGCTGTCGTAAACGGTTGCCGAGACAAGGGCGTTGCGATCAGAATCGGCGTTAATTCAGGAAGCCTGCCTCATGATTTGCGCGAAAAGGTTGAGAAAGGCGAGCTGAGCCGGGCAGTTGCCTTGAGCGAGACTGCCGCGCGTGAATGCGCCGTGTTCGATGAGCTTAACTTTGATCAGTTCGTAGTGAGCATGAAGGCAAGCTCTGTCAATGAAACAATCGAGGCGAACGAGGATTTCGCATCAAAATACAATATTCCGCTGCATGTCGGCGTCACCGAGGCAGGGCCACTGATCACTGGCGTCGTAAAATCTACCCTTGCGTTCAGCCATCTCCTGCGCGAGGGAATCGGCTCGACAATCCGTGTTTCCCTTTCTTCTTCTCCTGAGAACGAGGTCATCACCGGACTTGAGATTTTGCGTGAATGCGGAAAACGTCAGGGCGGTGTCACTCTCGTAAGCTGCCCACGCTGCGGCCGCCAGGGATTCGACGTTCACGCTTTCATGGACAGGTGGCAGAACAAGCTTCTCTCAATGAAAAAAAATATTACCGTCGCCGTAATGGGCTGCGTCGTCAACGGACCAGGCGAGGGCAAGCATGCTGACATCGGTATCGCAGGAGCCGGCGGAAAGGCGATAATCTTCAAAAAAGGTGAAATAATACGAACGGTAGACGAAAAAGATGCCGATAATGTATTTATGGAGATGTTGAACTCTCTCTGAGTCGTGCGAAAATATTTATTCGTGCGCACTTCACTTGTTGCGACATTTTCCAAAGGATTTTTCGATCATTATGATAAAGAAAGCTTTATTTGCCATTGTTTTTTTGATGTCTTTTGCCGCTTACTCTCAGATTGTGCCGAAACGTCCTGTCGCAAGTGAGTTTTCATGGCGGATCTTGCAGCAGGCTCAGGTCGCTTTTGAGAACAATGACTACAGCAACTCTATAAATCTTGCAAATAAGGCCAAGGAGAACCGAAAGGCTGAGAGCGAATGGGAATTTTACATCCTTGATACGGCTCTTTCTCCTCTGGCAGTGCGCAGGGCAGGAACTGATTTTGATGATGTTCTTGACGTGCTCAAAGAACGTGACGAAAATGAGGCTATCTCTCTGATAAACAAATATCTTAATCTTTATGGAAAAGATCGCTTCAAAAATTCTGTCACGGAAATGGTGGCATGGGTAAAAGAAAAGAATGTTTATCCGGAAGCTGACTATCTGATTGGAAAAATCTATCAGATTGAAGGTGAATATGAGACTGCATACCGATTCTTTGAGAAAGCCAGGGTTTCAAAAAACTTCCTTGATATTCCCGACGAGTTGTTCAACATCCTGTTTTCTATGGCGGAGCTTTCCCGACTGATGGGGAAGGAAGAGCTGTATGAGCAGTCTTTAATACTGATTCTTTCTTATGACACGAACTTCAACAATACCGTGCTGAAAAATGCCGTGTTCAGAATTGTCGATGCAAACAAAAAAGAGAACGTAAACCGATTCTTCAGTTTGTTCCGTGCGGATTCTGTCGTTTCTCTTGATGCCTTGTACCGGATCGCAGAAATTTACCATGATCGCAACGAAACCAACAACGCGCTTTATGCATTCGCGCTTTGCTCAATCGAGTCCTTCACCCATATATTTACGTCTATTTCCGAGCGCGATACAGATTTTTCTTATACGACATTCTCTGATTTCCTGGAGAAAGTCGGTGAATATGATGATGTCCTTGCATGGTGCGAAGAGAACCATGTTTGGGAATCGATGATTACTTTTGCCCAGCTGTGCTCTGAGCGTGGCTGCGTGGAATTCTCAAATCAATTTTTCCTGGATATGTACAAGAGCGCGCCTGGCAAATATTGGCAGGTTGAGGCTCTCAATAAAATCGTAAAGTATTAGGACATCTCTACCGTCATTTGCTAGGCCTGCTGTTTTATACTTGAAACAGAATATAAATAACGGGCGTTCCGCTGTGTGTGGATACTGGGCTTTTTTTAAGTCCGGTGTTTTCCGCTCTTACGCGTCAAAATTAAACTATTAGTAATGCAGGCCGATTCCGACATAAAGTTCTTTTTTTGACACTCCGTCTTCACGCCAGGAGGAATCGTAGAACCTCTTTGTGTGTTTTGAGATAAATGCCTGTCCTATGTCCACTCCGCAGCTTGCTCGTACAACTATGTTCTTCCATTTTTTCGGGAATACGAGCACTTCTAGTCCCGCTCCATACCATCCGTCTTTCGCGAAGAAATTGTTCCCCGTGTATTCGTTTTTCGTCAGGGCGGCATCTATGAACGGCGAGAACTGAACCTCAAAATCCAGCTTGTGCATCCAAGTGAGTTTTTCTGCGGCTGATGATGTTGTGCCGAATACAATGCCTATCCATCTTTCCCAGTCCGTGGAAATCACGTGGAAGGGGAGGTCGAGATTCAGAATCATCGCGGAAGGAACTTTCAGGGCTTTTTTTGTCGTGAGCGAGTATTTCTGGTCGTCCTTTATTCCTCTCAGGTAGCTTCCGATTTTTTTCCTGCTGGTGTCCGAGAAGAATGATATGAAGCGCATGTTGATTCCGCAGTTTTTGAATGCCTTGAACGCTTCGAATTCGATCTCCATTTTTGGCTGGTATTTGTCGGAAAGGAAATTATATCCCATTGACTGGGAGAAAAGTATTGAGTAGCCGTTTCGGAAATTTCCATACCAGTTTATGTTTTCGCTCTTGAATCTGTGTCCGAACGAAAGCACGGGTCCGGAAAGGTCGTCGTTGTTTTTATGGATGGTGTTCGCGTCATAGTTTGCGGTGAAGTTTGAGAATGGTCCCCAGACTACGTTTCGGATGAACGAGAATGATCCGATTTTTATCGGAATGAACAGGTCTGCGATGGATGTCGCGTACAGTTCGTCGCTGTATTCCTTGTATTCGAGGTCGTGATGTGCGGATTCGGACAGTTCCAGCTGGATTGAGCAGTGCTCGAACGGAATGTCGAATAAAAATCCTGTCGCGGCTGAGAAATCTGGTTTCTTTCTTCCGTTTATGTATTCGAATTCGACGGAATTTTTCCAGAATGCGTTCATCATGCCGAGCGAGAACGGATAGTCGTATGCGAAGTTGAAGCCGCCTGCGAATTTTGATTTTCCCTCGTCATATTCGTCTTCTTTCATCCCGGCGTTTATGTCAAAGTTCAGCTCGCTCATTGTGCCGGCGAAATTTGTGTCCTTTGCCTTGATTTTTACAGTGAGTCCGTCGTTCGAGTCGTATTTAGGGTAGGGAACGACGAGCAGGTGCTTTGAGTCTGTCAAAGAAATCCGGAGGGATACATGTTTTATATCATCTTCCTGATAATCTTCCTGCGCTCCGAGCTCCTCACAGGTGATTTCTATCGTGTCGAAAGTCCTTGTGTTTATCAGGTTCTGCTCAAGCTCCTTCAGGTAGTTTTGGAATGAGTCAGAATCTTCGAAAACCCTTTTTGTGTCCACGTCGATTTTTTTCTCGACCGCGGAAAACTTTGTCTTTTCCAGCTCGTAGGAGTAGGAATCGATTTTATACTGCTCTGGGGCTGCCTTTGAGAGAAAAACAAAGAGAAAAAGGATGGCGGCAATGCGACCGGTATTAGTACGCGCCTTTTCCACGCAAAACAACATACACGGTTTTTATTATGATCCAGATGTCGAGCCATACAGACCAGTTCTGGATGTAATAGGCGTCCAATGTGATTCGCTCTTCGTAGCCTGTGTCGCTTCGGCCTGAAATCTGCCACATGCCGCTTAAGCCTGGTTTTACGGAAAGAATGAAATCTGCCTTGTTTCCGTATTTCTGAAGCTCCGGACTTGTGACCGGGCGCGGCCCTATAAAGCTCATCTCGCCTGCCAGGACGTTGAAGAACTGTGGGATCTCATCGATGCTGGTCTTGCGCAGAAATTTTCCGATCGGAGTTACGCGGGGATCATTGGTGAACTTGCGGTCCTTTTCCCACTCGGCGCGCATCTGAGGGTTTTCTGCGAGGATTTTTTCGAGCTGCTTGTCGGCATCGATGACCATCGAGCGGAATTTCCAGCATTTGAATTCTTTTCCGTTGTAGCCGATTCTTTTGTGTCCGTAGAAAACAGGTCCCGGACTTGTGCATTTGATTATTATAGAAACGACAATCGTGAGCGGAACTGTAAGCGGGGAAGAGATTATGAGGAGTGTGAGGTCTATGATTCTCTTCCAGAAAAGGCTGATTCTTTTCGTGAGGTTGTGGGTTGAGGAGAAACCGAGAATGCCGCCGAAATCTCGCACGTTCGTCGAGATTGTGCTTATGTCCTCGATTTTAGGAATGAGTATGGTGTAGCGGAAAAATGAATTTATCGGGGATGTGTCTTCCTCGTAGTCACAGAGAATTGCTACTTTTATTCTCACGTCCTTTATGATTCTTATGATTTCTTCTGAAGGAGGGAATACAAGGATTCCTTTGTATACGGTCGGTTCCGAGACCTTTGTGTTTATGATGACAGCAGGTTTGTAGCCAAGATCCGGGCGGTTCAGGAGGCGCTCGGCTATGACTTCGCCCATGTGGCTTGATGTGAAGATTATTGTAGGAACGCCGTACCACTTGTAGCGCGCGAAGAGGTTCCTTGCGAACTCTCTGCCGCATGGAAGCAGGATGGACACGATCGGTACTGTGAGGATAAGGGCTGCTATCAGCGGTGCTTTCGAGTGGTCGTGGTCAAGGGCGATCGAAAGCGCGATTCCGACGAAAATAAAGAAGCAGCAGACGGAGAATTTTTTTACTTCATCTGCCGGCGGAAGGACGAGACCCGGATACAGTCCCGCCGCATAAAAGACAGCGATCATCGGAGGCAGGAAAATCCTGTAGTGGATGAATGACCTGAAATTTATCCATGAAGGGTTTATAAAGTTTACGATGAAAAATGAGATTGCGATTGAAATCATGATCATCAGACAATCTGAAACAAGCAGCGCAACTCCCGAAGTGAATGAGCTTGTGCGCCAGAATTTTGTCTGAAAATATTTTTTGTATTCCTGTTCTGTCATAACCGTTTTTAATCTTGAGCAAACTTCAAAGGTCTGGTGCGATTGAAAAATGCTTCCTTAGAATAATTTTACAATATAAAGTTCGTTCCGTCTATAATTTTGGGAATCTCTGAAAATTCTCTGAAGCGACTTTTTAGAGATTTCATTTTGCTTGTCAGCCTACCGATGAGAGCGTGCTGACGATCAGATGGGCGGAGCTTTTGTAGGAATAACGCTTTGAGATGTCCGTTATGTCGATTGTTTCGTCCGCAAAGCCGAGCATCTTCTGCGCGAGGTCGTCGGAGTCTCCAGCCTTGAAGTAGGTGACCGGGAAACCTGCGTATATCTCTTTGAAAACTTCGATGTCCGATAT
>CAMVSS010000125.1 GCA_947170195.1 uncultured Treponema sp.
GAGCTTGTGCATTGTGGCCTGACAGTGCTCGCAGAAGTGTGCGAGTTTGATTGATTCAAGTTCTTTCTGGGCTGCTTCAAGTTCTTTTTTGTCCTCGTCGTTCAAAACGCCGTTTGAGCAGAGAACATTGATTGATAGTCCTGGCCCCGGGAACGGGTGACGCATTACGAGCTGGTCGTCGAGGCCGAGCTTTTTGCCGATTGCGCGGACTTCATCTTTGTACAAGTCTTTTAGAGGCTCGATAATCAGGCCTTTTGCGATGAGTTTTTGGATTCCGTCAACGCGGTTGTGATGAGTCTTGATTGTGTGGGAATTTTTTGTTCCGCCCGACTCGATGATGTCCGGGTAGAGAGTGCCCTGAGCGAGCATCCAGTCGTCTTCATTGAGCTTTTGTGCGGCAACAACTCTGTCGCGCACGGTGATGAAGTTTTCGCCGACAGCCATGCGTTTTTTCTGCGGGTCGGTGAGGCCTTTGATTGCGCCAAGGAAACTTTCGCTTGCATCCTCGACGATAAAATTGTTGAAACCGAATTTTTTGTAGGCTTCAGCGACATTTTTAGATTCGTTCTTTCGCATGAAACCGTTGTCAATGTGAAGGCCGAGAACGCGTTCCTGTCCGAGTGCCTTGTTGAGCAATGCGAATGCAACAGTTGAATCTACACCGCCGCTCAAAAAGAGGAGAACGTTCTTGTCTTTTGAATCTTTTTTGATTGATTCGAGAATGTGGTTCAAGACAGTGTCTTCGTCCCAGTTGATTTCCATGCCGCAGATGTCTGCAAAATTCTTGAAGATTTTGTTGCCCTCAGGAGTGTCCTTGACTTCACAGTGGCACTGGAGGCTGAACCGTTTTTTTGAGAGATTCTGAACGGCTGCAAATGGGCAGTCCTTTGTAGTTCCGATGACTTCAAATCCCTCACCGAGTGAAAGGACTCCGTCCTGATGGCTCATCCAAACCTGAGTTGTAGGACTGACATCTTTAAAAAGAGGAGAAACTTTGCCTGAATCATTTAGGTTGAGCTGGGCAAAACCGAACTCACCGACTTCAGCTTTTCCGACAGAACCGCCGTAGTTTTTTGCCATGAGCTGATGACCGTAGCACAAGCCCAAAATCGGCAAATCCAAATCCAAAATCTTTTCATTGAACTCAGGAACATCCTTTTCATAAACGGAAGAAGGACCGCCGGAAAAAACAACGCCCTTTGCATTTTCAAAAACGCTCAAATCCGCGCTCGGCAATGCGATTTCAGAATAATATCCCAAAGCACGGAATCTTTTAGCGATAAGGTGTGCATATTGAGAGCCAAAGTCCAGAACAACGATTTTAGAACGAGCCATAATTTCTCCTATAAACGAGCAGTGTAACAGAAATTTCTCACAGAGTACACAGAGAAAAAGGAGAATTTTTTATTTTCAATATATATCTCTGTGCTTTCTTAAGCTGATGCGAGGAAGTTAAATAAACGGGCTTATCTGCTTCAGTACTTTTTTTGCCGCGTCATGATTCTGGTGCAAAAGAAATGTGAATGTTTCAGAATCAATTTTTACTATTTCTGCGTCGATGACTGCCTGGGCGGTAAATTTTCTAGGCTGACTCATGATGCATGCGGTTTCCCCGAAGAATTCCCCGCGGTGCACGATTGTGTAATCCTCAGGATTTTCGGAGAAGATTTTTACGCTGCCCTTTGAGACGTAGTAAGCGTCATTGCCTGAATCGCCCATATTGAAAATTGTCTCTCCCGAACGGACTTTTATGCTTTCCGATCCGGAAGCGAGAAAATAATCCGGCCGGATAAAAAGCATTCTCTTGAGTGAATAAGGCGAAAGCCGTTTTTGGTCGGTCGGGAGCAAGTAAAGTTCTCCCAGCAAGAGTTCGTTAAAAAACTGATAGGTGAAGATATATTGGGCAAAAAACAGGAAAAAAGTGAAGAAAAAGAAAATGTCCATCAGGGTGAGGATTACGTTGCTCAAGACCCCGTAAATCAGATTGTATTGGCTGACGTTGAGGAAAAGGTGGATTATAAATCTGAAAATCCAGAAAGAGAGCGTACAGAAAAATCCTGCCGAGATGCACAGAAAAGTTGCCGGTTTTGTGCCTGCCATCAGTTTGTAGATTATCACGATCGCAATGAAGATTACGATATTCGGAATCAGCTGAACGAAATTCGTGGAGAGGACGCTGTTGAAAATAAATGAGAGCTGCGAAAATCTAAGGAAGAAGGGCAGGGTCGTGATCGTCTTGAGAGATAGATATAGAAAGAAAAACACGGATACAGTACAGATTATCGTTACTTCGATGAGAAGCGTGAAAATCTGGTTTATGAGTGCCTTTCGTTCTGCCTGCTCGTGGAAGATGTTCTGCATGCTGTCCGATATTGAGGCAAAGAACCGCCGCGCCATCCAGAATATGAATGCTACCGCGATGAACTCGAATGAGGAGAATGTCTGGAATGACTGAATCTTTTCGACGGCGGACTCAGGGTTGAAGTAGCGTTCCAATTCTGGAATTGACATTAATATAGAAGAAACCGCATCCGGTGAGGCGTGAAGGATCCGCACGAGAATGATGATAATCATCGTGAAAACCGGAATGAAAGAGAACAGAAAATTGAATGAACATGCGCTGGCATAGGAGAACAATCTGTTCTGCAAGAAATATTTGAGTGTCAGAAAAAGACTTTGCGAAATTGTGATGGCTGATATCTTTTTTGGCTCGCGGTTTTTTCTCATGGAATTCTAACTCTATCACATAATGAAAAAATATGCACTAACGGTGGAGAGATTTGATGTGATTTGCATTGAGAAACGTATTTACACAAATGCTAGAAATCTCTACACTGTTTGCCTGTCAGTTCGAAACCATCCTGACATAAAATAAAACTAGGGGGACAGCATGAAAAAAATTACATCCGTGTAATTTTTTTCATGGCCAAATATTTCTGACAGACAGAAATATTTGCGATTTGTTGCCTCCTGCAACCCCGCTTCCGCGGTGGTTAAGGAGAAACTATGCGTTCAGAAAATGAACTTGCGGGCGTAACTCTGCTCGGAAACAAAAAGACAGAGTACATTACGACCTACTCGCCGGAAATCCTCGAAAAATTTCCAAACAAGCATCCGGACAACGACTACATGGTCACGTTCAATTGCCCGGAATTCACTTCACTTTGTCCGAAAACAGGTCAGCCGGACTTCGCAGAAATCAAAATCAACTACATCCCGGACGGCTTCCTCGTTGAGTCAAAATCGCTCAAACTCTACCTCTTCAGCTTCCGAAACCACGGTGATTTTCATGAGGATTGCGTGAACATAATCATGAAGGATCTCGTTAAGCTGCTCGAACCTAAGTACATCGAGGTCGAGGGAATCTTTACTCCGCGCGGCGGAATCTCAATCTATCCGTTCGCAAACTACGGTAAGCCGGGCACGGAGTATGAATCAATCGCAAAATCACGAATTTTCGCCTCAGTAGACAGAAGAAAATAATAAAAAACAGGAGGTTTATTATGAATGAGATTTTAATGGTGGCATCTATATTTGCGTTTTTTGGCGGACTCGTTGTGTTTTTTCGACTTTTCGGAAAAAGCGGAATCTTTGCATGGACAGTTATCTGTACGATTGCGGCAAACATCGAGGTTCTGATTCTTGTCCATGCATTCGGAATGGACACGACTTTGGGAAACGTCCTCTTTGCTTCAAGCTTCCTCGCAACGGACATGATGAGCGAGCTGTATGGAAAGAAAGATGCCAACCGATGCGTCAAACTCGGAATCGCTGCAAATGTTACTTTCATCATCATTTCGCAGAGCTGGTTTTTGTACCTGCCTGCAGCTGCGGACACGATGTCTGGACCGATCCGCACTGTTTTTGCAAACACACCGCGCGTAATGCTCTCAAGTCTTTTCGCATATGTTGTCTGCGAGATGTATGACGTTTGGGCTTATCACTTTTTGTGGAGCTGGACGGAAAAGAAATTCGGCGATAAAAAACGCTTTTTGTGGCTCAGAAACAACGGCTCGACTCTCGTCAGCCAGCTGATCAATGTCGTTGTGTTCAACTTGCTCGCTTTCGTCGGTGTATTCCCTGCATCTGTCATAATTCAGATATTGATTTTCGGTTATCTGATTTTTATCGTGACATCGCTTGTGGACACGCCATTCCTGTACTGGGCACGAAGAATCGCAGAAAAGCACCCTGAACTTTTGGAAAAATAGAAAAATATAGAATGTAAAAGATAACACAAAAAAAAGCGGTCGATTTCAGAATAAACGGATATCAACCGCTTTTTTTTATTTAGCAATTGTCGTGTTGGTTATAAATCTGTAAGTTTGCAAGAAAATTCTGTTTGCCGAAGGTGAACAGAATTTTCTTGTCAGGAACGCGAAGCGTTCCTAGAAGTCAGCTAATTTCGGTGCGCGTGGATATGGAATTACGTCGCGGATGTTCTGCATACCTGTTACGTAAAGCAGAAGCCGCTCGAATCCAAGACCGAATCCTGAGTGAGGAACTGTACCGAACTTTCGCAAGTCGAGGTACCAGCTGTAATCTTCCGGTTTAAGACCAAGTTCGTTGATTCGTGCAAGAAGCTTGTCGTAGCTTTCTTCGCGCTCACTTCCGCCGATGATTTCACCAAGACCAGGAACGAGAACGTCTACAGCCTTGACGGTTTTTCCGTCGTCGTTGAGCTTCATGTAGAATGCTTTGATTTCTTTCGGATAGTTGTAGACCATGACAGGGCATTTGTAGATTTTTTCAGTCAAATATCGTTCGTGCTCTGTTGCAAGATCACAGCCCCAATATGGTTTGAATTCAAATTCGTCGGCATGTTTTTCGAGTTCTGCGACAGCCTCTGTGTATGAAACGCGCTTGAACGGAGTTTCGACAACGTGACGCAAAGTGTCGATTACGCACGGCTGGATTCGTTTGTTGAAGAATTCCATGTCTTCGCTGCACTTTGTGAGCGCCCAATTGAGAAGATATTTGATGAATTCTTCCTGAATGTCCATATCGTCGTTCAAGTCGAAGAATGCCATCTCAGGCTCACACATCCAGAATTCTGCAAGGTGACGTGTTGTGTTTGAGTTTTCGGCACGGAATGTCGGTCCGAATGTATAGACGCGTCCGAGAGCAGTTGCGAGCGTTTCTGCCTCAAGCTGACCTGAGACAGTGAGCGAAGCCTGCTTTCCGAAGAAGTCTTTGTTGTAGTTGACGAGTTTTGCAGCGTCTTCTTTTTTCATTCCTGCAGCACCCTTTTCGATTGCAACTTCTGCAAGTTTTTCGAGGGAAAGGGTTGTAATCTGGAACATTTCGCCTGCACCCTCACAGTCAGAGCATGTGATTTCAGGAGTGTTGATGTAGTAGAAACCGCGCTCCTGGAAGAATGAGTGCAAAGCAAACGCCATCTGGCTTCTCATTCGGAATACAGCGCCGAATGTGTTCGTGCGTGCGCGCAGGTGTGCGTTTTCGCGCAAAAATTCCATTGTTGCCGCTTTTTTCTGAATAGGGTAGTCAGAAGGACATTTTCCCAATACTTCGAGTGTTTCGAGGTTGACTTCGACAGCCTGACCTGAAGCCGGAGACTCGATGAGTTTTCCTGTAGCTTTGAGGGAAGCACCAGTTGAGATATTTGAAAGAGCGTTTTCGATAGATTCTGAATTATTTGGATTTGAAGGATTCTGTCGGTCAAAAGTAAGCTGAATGTTCGCAAAGCATGAGCCGTCGTTCACCTGAATGAAGACGAGATTCTTTGAGTCGCGCATAGTGCGAACCCATCCGCAGACGGTTACTGTTCGTCCGTCCGGTTTAGAAGTAAGAATGTCTTTGATAAGTTCTGTTTTCATAATTCACTATTCTAGTGAATTGCAGAAGGTGTTTCAATCCAGATTATATTCGGACATTCCACACACAGCGGAACTGGCTTTCCACACACAGCGGAACTGGCTTTCCACACACAGCGGAACTGGCTTTCCACACA
>CAMVSS010000126.1 GCA_947170195.1 uncultured Treponema sp.
GATAAAGATTACACTGGCGAAACAAAACTTCTTCCGGGCTATTCAATGGGCTATCTTGAGCAGGAGCCGTATCTTGAGCCGGGCAAAACCGTTCTCGAAGTCGTAAAAGAGGGCGTTAAGCCAATCACAGATTTGCTCACAGAATTCGACAAAGTAAACGAAGCGTTCGGTGACCCGGATGCTGATTTTGACAAACTCTGCGCACGACAGGCAGAAATTCAAGAAAAACTTGATGCAGCAGACGCATGGAATCTCGACGCTAACCTGGAGCTTGCAATGGACGCACTCCGCTGTCCTCCGGGAGATCAGGTTGTTGACGTTCTTTCTGGTGGTGAACGCCGCCGAGTCGCTCTCTGCCGTCTTCTCTTGCAGAAGCCGGACATTCTTCTTCTTGACGAACCTACGAACCACCTCGATGCCGAGACAGTTGCCTGGCTTGAGCGTCATTTGAAGGATTATCCTGGTACAATCATCGCAATCACTCACGACCGCTACTTCCTCGACAATGTTGCGGGCTGGATTCTCGAAATGGACCGCGGCGAAGGCTATCCGTTCAAGGGCAATTATTCTGAATGGCTTGAAGCAAAAGAAAAACGCCTTGCCCTCGAAGAAAAACAGGCTTCAACACGCCGCCGTGAGATGCAGGAAGAATTGGAATGGATTCACGCCGGTGCAAAAGGCCGTCAGGCAAAGCACAAAGAACACATCACAAAATACGAAGCGTTGCTCGCCGAAGAAAGCAAGCGCGTTCAGCTTAAAGATACACAGATTTCAATTCCAGCAGGTCCTCGTTTGGGAAGCGTCGTAATTGATGCAGAAAAGCTTACTAAGTCATTCGACGACAAACTTCTCTTTGAAAATCTCGACTTCCATATTCCGGCAGGAAGCGTAGTCGGAATTGTCGGTCCGAACGGTGCTGGTAAAACAACACTCTTCAAGATGATTGCAAGTGCCGCAGGTCAGGAAATCGAACTTCCGGACGGCAAAATGGGAAAAGAAGTGCCTGATTCAGGCGCAATCAAAGTCGGTGACACAGTTAAGCTCGTTTATGTTGACCAGATGCGCTCAAAGCTCGACCCGAACAAAACAATCTACGAAACGCTCTCGGGCGGAAGCGACCTTGTAAAACTCGGTGCAGTTGACGAAAAAGGAAGACCTGTGAACGGCGCAATCCGTGAAATCAACGCTCACGCTTACTGTTCATGGTTCAACTTCAACTCGGCAGAACAGAACAAAAAAATCTCAGTTCTTTCCGGTGGTGAAAAGAACCGCTTGAATATGGGTATGATGTTCAAAGAGGCTGGAAACGTCCTTCTTCTCGACGAACCGACCAACGACTTGGACATCACGACAACTCGTTCGCTCGAAGAAGCAATCAATAATTTTGCAGGCGTTGTCATGGTAATCAGCCACGACCGCTACTTCCTCGACCGAATCTGTACGCACATTCTTGCATTCGAGAACAATTCAGAAGTTCACTTCGTTGAAGGAAGCTGGAGCGATTATGTCGAATGGCGCAAGAACGTCCTCGGAATCGACGACGATGTTCCACACAAGACAGTGTATAGGAAACTGACTAGATAAGCGGGAGAAACCATGCGCGAACTGAAGTTAAATCATGTTTACCGGCATTTTAAGGGCAAGTATTATCTTGTGATTGATGTCGTTAACCACTCGGAGACGAAAGAAAAATACGTTCTCTATCGGAGGCTGTATGACGACGGTTCGCTGTGGATTCGTCCGCTGGAAATGTTTCTGTCTGAAGTTGATCATAAAAAATATCCTGAAGTAGCGCAAAAATACCGTTTCGAAGAGGCGGAGCTGAACTAATCTCTTAACCGCGCCTAAAAGACAGGAAGAAAATCATAAAAAACTTTCTTTGTTGAGAACCTCTGCTAAAATAGAATTTGTAATTCTTTTTTTGCAGAGGGTTTTTTATGAAAAGAAAAAGTCTTACATTTAAATTCACGCTGATGTTTGCCGCTTTTATCTTGCTTACACTTGCCATCAGCTCGATTCTTTCATATCTAAATCAAACCAGAATTTATAAACAGCAGCGAGAAGAAAGCGTTCAGTTTGTTGCTTCTTATCTCGAAGAGCTGCTTATATCTGACGACATTTACTTTATCTGGTATCAGGATTATTTCCTAAAGAAAGCCAAAGATGTGCTCGTTCCCTACGATTTTGACAACGATGCCGTTCAGGATGCCAGGCACGACTATGAAGAAGCCATTTCTCAGGATTCTCCGGGAATGGTTCTCGGTACGAATATAGATTTTGAGGATCTTTCCGCAAAAACTAAAAATGCTTACGAAATCTACAGTCACGAATATTATCAGGCTGCTTTCGAGAAAGCCCGTGATATGTTCAACTTGGCATACATATATTATTTTGTCCCAAATGATGACGGCACGGACGAAGTTACAATTGTTCTGGACAGCGACAGGACGGAGCGAATAGTAAATGGGAAAAAATACATCGACCTTGGAAACACGGCAAAATATCCGAAAGAAAGTCACGAACGGCTTTGGAAAGCATGGGAAACCGGAAAAAGACCTAAGGGGTACGATGTTTTTGAAAATCAAAAGGGCAAAACTTACGCTTATTACACGCCGCTTTTTATCAACGGACGAAAACTCGGCGTTATAGATGTCGAAATAAATGTAAGCGAAATAATTCATACGATTCACATGGCGACGCTCAACAATATGATTGCCGTAGGAAGCGTTCTGGTTATCTTTTCGTTATTTCTGCTTTTAGTGATCAGGACAAATTACATCCGCAAGCTCGTAAAGCTAAGGGACGTAATCGAAGATTATTCACAGAACAAAGATTCCAGCATAGCAAAACAGCTCAAATCTGAAATTGCAAATGAAGATGAAATCTCCGTGATAATTTCAAAACTTGCCGACATGATTTATGAACTTGAACGGTACATGAAAAGCCTTTCCCGCACTGCAATGGCTCTCCGCGACACAAAACAGAAAGCTCTCGAAATGAGCGAACTTGCCGAGAAAGACTCTCTCACCGGAATCCGGAACAAAACTGGCTACGACAAGGAGGTTCAAAAAGACAAGCAGGAAATGGACAACGGCCTCAAAGATTTGGGAGTCGCAATGATTGACTTAAACTACCTCAAAAAAATCAACGATACTTACGGGCACGACAAGGGAAATGTTGCAATCACATCTCTGTGTCGTATCGTCTGTCAAATTTTCGATCATTCGCCGGTTTTTCGAATCGGAGGAGACGAGTTTGTTGTGATTCTAAAAGGTCATGATTTGGAAAATATTGATAATTTGATAACAAAATTCAAACGCCAGCTGAAAGAGCTTCAGGACGATCCAAATCTTGAATATTGGGAAAAAACTTCTGCGGCAATCGGCTACGCGGTCTACAATCCAGAAATCGACGAAGATTACGAAAGTATTTTTAAACGGGCTGATGCAGAAATGTACAAGTCAAAAAAAGAAATGAAAGCCACAAGGGAATAAACAAAAAGATGCCTGAAATGAAGCTGATAAAACTCCATTCCGGCAGCTTTTTTAATGATATCTCGAATAATGGCAATCTCTAAAACCGCCAGTTGATTTGCGACCGCAAGTTTTTAGAGATTCCCCTGATATCTGCCCGAAAAATCATTTGTCTTCGGACGCTATTTTTCTACTCCAAGTGACCGTACATCAAATACCAGTAGCCGTATGGTGAATGCCATGTGCCCTTGAGATTTGATTTCTGGAGCCAGAACTCGTTGTAATAAGCGATTGGTGCCATTGCAGCATCTTTGAGCAAAACCTGCTCTGCTTCGTGCAAGTATTCGTAGTGCTTTGCGACATCTGTTGTCTCGCGGGCAAGTTTTACGAATTTGTCGAACTCTGCTGAAGAATATTTACCGTCGTTGTTGCCGTTGTTTGTCTCAAGCAGGTTGATCATGTTTGAAGGATCATCCCAGTCGTAAACCCAACCGTTTCGTGCAACATCGAAGTTTCCTGCACGGCGGTCAGCTGAAACAGTTTTCCATTCCTGGATGTTGACTGTCATTGTAAGACCAAGCTCAGCCCAAGCTGCCTGCAAGTATTCTGCGACTGCCTTGTGATAGCTTGTATCGTTTGTGAGGTACTCGAATGAAGGGAATCCCTTTCCGTTCGGATATCCAGCCTCTGCAAGGAGCTGCTTAGCGCGTGCCAAATCAGCCTCATAGTTGCCGATATTGAAGTGGTCGCCGTATTTTTTAGTTGTCTCTTCCTCATAAGATGAACCCGGAGTTGCGCCAGAAACGCCTGGACCTACGAAGTTCTTTGCAGGTGAGTAAGTTCCCTGCATGATTGTCATTGCGACATGCTTGCGGTCAATAGCAAGAGAAAGTGCCTCGCGAACTCGTTTGTCATTGAAAGGAGCTTTCTTGATATTGAAAGTAACATAGTATGTTCCCATGAGAGGCTCAACATAGAATTCGCTGTTTCCAGAAAGTGACGGAATCTCTTCTGTCGGAACATCTTTAATCAGCTGAACTTCATTCTGTTTGTAAGCTGTATAAGAAGTGTTTGAATCCTCAATCAAATGCCATACGATTGTGTCGAATGTGACATTTTCAACATCCCAGTAGTACGGGTTCTTCTTGAAAACAATCTGAGCGCCGTCAGTAAATTCTGTCATGTAGTACGGACCGTTTGAAACATAGGTCTTCGGAGAAGTTGCCCATGAATCTCCTGCCTGTTCGATAGCAGCTTTCTGAACTGGAACGAGAACTGCAAAAGCTGCAATCTTATCGAAATAAATACATGGAGAAGTAAGGCTTACTACAAATGTTTTTGAATCAGGAGCAGAAACGCCAAGCTTTGTTACATCGCCGTTTGGTGCTGATGCTTCCGCAAAACCTTTTACAACATTGAGCAAATCGTAACCGTAAGGCGCAGCTGTTTCCGGATCAGCAACTCGTCGCCATGTATATACAAAATCATCTGCTGTCAAATCACTTCCGTCAGACCATTTGAGGCCGTCGCGCAAGTGGAAAGTCCAAGTGAGACCGTCTTCGCTCTGCTCCCATTTTTCGGCACATGCGGCAACAATATTGTTGTCCCTGTCGAATTTAAGAAGACCTTCGAAAGCATGAATAATCATGTTTGAACCATCAACAGTGCTGTTGAGGGCCGGATCGATTGTCTCAGGTGAAGGACCAACCTGAACATGGATTACAGAACCTTCGTCTGCAACTGATTTTTTGTTGTTGCAAGAAACAAAAAGTCCTGCCAACGCAAGAATAGAAACCAACAATGCCAGTTTCTTCATTTTTATCTCCTCGCCGTCTTTTTTCAAACGGCTAAAAAAAATGTGCTAGTTAAGTTTGTCGAGGTGATGGCAAGCGCAATAATGGCCACTTGTAACTTCCTTGAACTGCGGTTTTTGTGCGGCGCACTGCTCGTCTGCATACGGACATCGTGTGCGGAACGGACAGCCCGACGGCGGATTTACCGGAGAAGGAACATCGCCCTCAAGAATGATTCGTTTGTTTTCACGTGCAATTTTCGGGTCTGCAATCGGAATTGCCGAAATCAGCGAGCGCGTGTAAGGATGCAGCGAATGGAAAATCAGCTCGCTTGCTTCTGCCATCTCGACCATGTGGCCGAGGTACATAACGCCGATCCTGCTCGAAATGTGGTTTACTACCGACAAATCATGCGCGATGAAAAGATATGTGAGGTTGCGCTCTTTCTGCAAGTCCTCGAACATGTTTACGACCTGAGCCTGAATCGAAACATCAAGAGCAGAGACAGGCTCGTCACAAACGATGAACTGCGGGTCAACGGCAAGAGCACGCGCGATTCCGATTCGCTGCCTCTGTCCGCCTGAGAATTCGTGCGGACACCGGAATTATGAACCGTCGACAGGGCGAGCGTTTTTTTGTGGAGCAAATCAGC
>CAMVSS010000127.1 GCA_947170195.1 uncultured Treponema sp.
TTGGTATTGAGCAGAAAACAGAGTTGATAGATGTCATGCAGGAGGAGAATTCACTTCTGGACAAAATTCTTGAGCAGCAGGCTGTTCTCCATGCGTGCGTCAAAGAGAAAAATTGGGAAAAACTCAATTCTAATATAGAACAGATTCAAGAGCTGAGCGACAGGTTCGTGGAGCTTGAGGAGCAGAGGGAGAATCTGTGCAAGAACATTGATATGGGCAGCGATTCTGATATTTCTCCTGTTCTGACCCAGGTCAGGGGAAAACTTCAGAAGTCAAAGATAGAAAACCGTGCGCTCAACGAGTATATATCGACGACGAGGAAATTCCTTCAGGGGGTTTTTGATTCTGTCGTACCGCAGCGCAGAAACACTGTTTATTCAAAGACCGGCGAGATCGTCAAACCGGAACTGAACAGTATCGTCGTAAATCAGTTGATGTAACAAAAGGAGCAGGTAGATATGGCAAATTCATTCGCAGGAATTGAAATCGGAAAAAGAAGCCTCATGGCTCACACTCAGCAGATCACTACTGCCGGTCATAACATTTCTAATGCTGATACTGAGGGCTATTCTCGTCAGCGTGTTCAGGTCAAACCTTTTGATCCTATTTATCGTCCTGATCTTGAGAGGGCGGAGGTCGCAGGTCAGATAGGTCAGGGAACTTCTGTGGAGAGCATAAAACGATTGCGCGACGAGCTTCTTGACCAGAGGATCGTTGCCCAGGGAAATCAGGAATCTTACTGGGCTACTCGTGAAAAATACTATGTTATGCTCGAAGAGATTTATAACGAGCCTGATGATATTTCAATCAGAACAAACATGGACAAATACTGGCAGTCATGGCAGGAGCTTTCCGTATATCCGGAGAGTCAGGCTGCGCGCCAGGCTGTCGTTACGCGCGGTGAGAGCCTTGCCGAGTCAGTTCAGCAGAGATTCAAAAGTCTTTCTGGTGTCGGAAACCTGATCAACGGAGATATTGAAGCTTCCGTGCGACAGCTCAACACGATAGCAAACCAGATTTCTGAGATCAACAAAGAAATCGTAAAAGCTACGGGAATGGGAGATAATCCTAATGACCTGCTCGACAGACGCGACCTCCTCGTTGAGAAACTTTCCCAGATTGCTAATGTTACGACGGATATCCGCGACAACGATGAATTCATGGTTCACATCGACGGACACATCCTTGTACAGGGCGGAATCGCGCGAAATCTTGGTGTAAAGGCGAATACTGACAATAACGGATACAGCACCGTCATTTGGGCGGATACTGGCAACAAGGCTGAGATTTCCGGCGGATCTCTCGGAGCTTTGATTGAGCTTCGCGACGTCGATGTCAGAAATGAGCTCCAGTCCCTCAACACGATGACAATGAACTTCGCCGACCTCGTAAATGACGTTCACCGAAATGCTATGGGCATGAACAACGTGACGGGGCTCGATTTCTTTGTTCAGCGTCCGTTTGTTACTAGCACTAACGGAAACTATGACAGAAACGGAGACGGCGTTGATGATTCCTCATATATTTTCCGCTTCACGGGCACGAATGCACTGAATCCTCAGGATAAAGTCGGTCTTGAGGGCGTCATGACGCTTTCTGGAAAGTCAGGAACTGTTTCCGTTCCATATCATCCGACGGACACCATCGAGGAAGTAGTGGCAAGAATCAACGATTCTGACGGAGAAGTAAAGGCTTATCTCGACAGAAACAATCACCTTGTATTGAAGGCTACGACTGCAGCTTCCGAGGAAAATCCTGACTTCGTAATCCGACATGTTGAGGATTCGGGACTTTTCCTTGCCGGATATTCAGGAGTTTTGCAGGCAAGCGGAGCAGAGGGCGCATATAACTTTGACAGGGCCGATGCAGTTAATGTTTTGGCCGGTGATTTCGCTGTTTCCCCTGTCCTCAATCCAGCCGGATATATAGAAGTAAACCCAGACATCAGAAATGATGTCCTCAGTGTTGCCGCGGCATATCCTTCCAACAGGGGCAGGGCAATGATCGGAGACGGACGTGCTGCGGTAGAGATTGCCGCAATCAGAAACACATCAGTCATGATCGGAAAGGACAGAACTTTCGATGATTACTTTGCAAATTCGGTTACCAACGTCGGATTGAAGGGCGAACAGGCTGAAATGAACCTTTTGAGCCAGAACGCAATCATGAACGACCTCCGTTCGCTTCGCGACTCAATCTCCGGTGTAAACATCGATGAGGAGCTTGCTGAAATCATCAAGTTCCAGCACGGATACAATGCCGCCGCGAAGTTCGTCACTGTAATTGACAGCCTGCTTGATACGGTAATCAACAGGCTTGGCGTATAAAAAAGGAATAAGGTCGCTTGAGTGCGACTAATGGAAAGGAGACCACAGTGCCATCAAGAATCAGTTCCCAGTTGAACAACAATCAGACTCAGTATAATTTGCGCCGACAGGAAGTCAAGAAAGCAAAGATTGACAATCAGATTGGAACCCAGTCGAGAATCGGAAGCCTTCGCGATGATCCTATCGCGGCAGGTCATGTCGTAAAATATCAGTCTTATCTGACCCGCGTGAACAATTTCGAGAAGAATGCCCAGACTTTGAGCGATCAGTTTGCGTACAGGGAAGGGTATATGACCAACTCCATCGAGGTGCTTCAGCGTGTCCGGGAGCTGGCTGTTACAGGCGCAAACGGAATCAACACACGCGAAGACTTGAAGAACATGGCTGCTGAAGTTGACGAGCTGCTTGGGGAACTTATTCAGAACGCAAATGCCGTAAATCCTGAGGGGAACTCGATTTTTGCGGGAACCAATACTGATATTCGCGCGTTTGACGTTGACATGGGTGCCGTTGAAGGTTCCACAGTTCCGCTGATTTCTGCTGTAAGATACAACGGCTCAATCAATGCAAACCGCGTCGAGGTTGACGAGAACAAATATATCACCGTCGAAAACGTAGGAAACCGCGTTTTCTGGGCTGAGAACCAGAGGCTTTTCGGAGAACGCGATGCCACTTCTTGGCAGGCGAATGATGATTCTGTGATTTGCGTTGACGGACAGAACATCGTCGTGGAAGCCGGTGACAATGTGTATGCCCTTGTCTCAAAGATAAATGCCAGCGGAGCTGCTGTAAAGGCTTCCGTTGATCCCGTGTCGCATGGATTGAATCTTTCGACTACAGATGCGCGCCAGCTCTGGCTTGAGGACCTTTCAGGAAGCGCACTGAGCGATCTTGGAATCATAAAAGATTCCAGCCAGAAGCCTCCTTACAATCTCGGTGATTCCGTAAGAGTTTCGGGAGGATCCCTTTTTGACAGCGTAATAGCTCTCAGAAATGCCATGCTCGCCGGTGACAATGAATCTATCGGCGGTAAGGTGCTTGCGAGCCTCGACAGCGGTATAAACACCCTTGTAAACCGTGTCGCAAAATCAGGCTCTGAGTATGAGAGACTTCAGAATGATATCTTGAGGAATTCTGCGATTGCGGTCAATGTCACAGGTCAGGTTTCACGAGAGGGCGATATAGATATCACTAAGGCGATAACCGACGAGAAAATGCTCGAATACACTCAGCAGGCGACTTTAAGCACCGCCGGAAAAATGTATTCCTCAACGCTGCTCAATTACATGAGATAAATTTTGGGCCGGAAATGATTTTCTAATCGGACCGGCTTTTTTTCATATTAATTTTTCCAATGGGAGTTACAGAACATGGAAGTTAAGACAAAGACAATGGGGATCGTCGATGTTGCTGAAGAAAACATCATCGAATTCCCTCACGGACTGCTCGGCTTTGAGGAGTATAAAAAATACGCCTTGATCGATTCTGAATACAAGCCGTTTCTTTGGATGCAATCGCTGGAGGAGCCGAATCTCGCATTCCTGATTGTTGATCCGTTCATCATTGCGCCGAACTATGAGCTGGATGTCGATGACAGAACCCTTTCTGACATCGATGTCACATCAGCCGGAGACGTAATAGTCTTTGCGATTGTGACTGTTCCTTGCGATGGTGGTCCTGTAACTGCAAACCTTCAGGGACCTGTTGTCATCAATCGTCAGAACAAAAAGGCCCTCCAGGTAATCCTTGCTGATTCCAGATGGACGACAAAATACAACATCATTCGCGCCCTCAAGGAAAGGGGGGACAAATAATGCTTATACTTACGAGAAAAAAGGATCAGGTGATAAAAATAGGAAACGACATCTCTGTGATGATTGTCGCAATACAGGGCGATCAGGTGAGAATCGGTGTCGAGGCTCCGAAAAACGTCAAAGTCTTCAGACAGGAAGTTTATGACGATATCCAGAAACAGAACAAAGAGGCTGCTGCCGGAAGCGCAACGCTTGAGGCTCTTGCCGACTTGCTTTCAAACTAATCTGATTTTTTTGCAAGGGCTAGCTCAGCCTCGCTCTTCCTTAAATAAACCGGGCCGCTGTAATCCGCAAGCGGCTCTTTTTTTTGCATGATCATCTCTTCTGCGATTGCGAAAAGGGAGTCCGTAGGCACAGGCTGTGAGGAAAGGTATTTTATCTGAAACTTCGGGTTCAGTTTTTTCAGTTCCCCTCCGAAAATCTCTGCGTCAGGTCCGGCTATGATGATTTTTTGTGAATCAGAGAGTTTTTTTGCGACTTCTTCCGCTACAGTGTCCTCTGCCGGAGAGATTTCTTCGCCGTTTTTATATATGGCGACGAAGAACTGGTCTTTTTTTGCATCGATTACGGATACTACGCTCTCATCGAAGTCTTTGAAAGGATGCGCGTAAACCTGTAAAGTCGGTATTCCGTAGACCGGAACGTTGTGGGCAAGCTGAATTGCTTTGAGGGCAGAGAAGGCAAGCCTCAGACCTGTGAATGTTCCCGGTCCTTCGCACAATGCCGTGTAGTCAAGCTCTTCGCTTTTTAAATTCACTTCCTTTAGGACAAAATCAATTGCCGGAAGAATGCTCTTTGACTGTCTCTGACCAAGATCAAGGGTCAGAGCTGTTCTTATGTCTTCATTTTTTGCCGCTATCGTCATGCATGATGCGGCGGAATCAATTACCAATGCCTTCAATTTTATCTACCTAAAAACTGATTTCTTCATAAGGCCAGTTCTCGACCGTTATCTCTCTCTCTGTCGTGTCGGAAACTGGCTCAAGCTTTAGTATTATAGTTCTTTTTGGGAGTTCGTCCATAACCTTTTCGCTCCATTCGATTATGCTCACTCCATTTCCGTACATGAAATCCTCTACGCCGAGGTTGATGAAATCTTCTCCGCCCTCAAGCCTGTAGACATCCATGTGGTAGAGCGGCATTTTTCCCTCGTATTCGGAGATGAGGCAGAACGTCGGGCTTGTGATCGTTTCCTTTATACCGAGGCTGGAAGCGATTCCCTTTGTGATTGTCGTTTTGCCGGCAGCGAGTGTTCCTTGCATTGCAATGATATCACCCTTTTTGAGTTTCTGACCGATGAGTTTGCCCAGCTCGATTGTCTCATCGGCTGATTTTGTGTGAAAATTTAAGCGCACGGTAATTTGCCTTCGTTATCCATAGTCGTGATGAAAGTTTTTAAGGCTGATTTTACAGGAATGAGCGGGTAGTCGATGTCAGTGCCTGGATCTATGTCCACGTACACCATTTTTCCTCCGAACGGATCCATTTCTATGGTGAACGAGATACCTACATCCAAAACTTTTGAAAGCATCTGCAATCGGGCTGCGGCCTTGTAATTTCGCCTGTAGTAAATGAAATTTTCATCTGCTGAAATTTTGTTTATTTCTAAAACTCTCATATTGCTGATTTACCTTGTATAAAACCTTCTCCGTTTTGATATCAGAAAGCTTCGAAGAACACCCGCCTGTGATTTTCCAAGTTTCTAACGAATTTTAACGCTTGAAAATAGCAAAAG
>CAMVSS010000128.1 GCA_947170195.1 uncultured Treponema sp.
ATCTATAATTATACCTCACATATGTAAAATTGCAATTGAAAACTTGACTTTATAAACTTTCGCACATAAAATTTGGTTTTATAAAAAAAATGAAAATTAAAATAAAAGTCCACTACATAATCTATATTTCATTGGTCGCACTCGGAATTTTGTCTTTTTTTCTTTCGTTCGTTATTGTGAATCTGAACAGCAAAAAATCCGAAAAAAAGTCTGAGAAGCTGATCCTAGGATTCTCGCAGATCGGCGCGGAAAGCGCATGGCGAACCAGGAACACCCAGTCGATTTTTGAGGCGGCGGCGGCAAACGACATCCAGATTATCTTCGACGACGCGCAGCAAAAACAGGAAAAACAGCTCAAGGCAATCCGCTCGTTCATCGTGTATCAGGTTGATGTCATCGCATTCGTTCCGATTGTTGAGAGCGGATGGGACAATGTTTTAAAAGAAGCAAAAAATGCCGGCATTCCCGTAATCGTCGTGGACAGGCAGATTAACGCAGACAAATCTCTGTATGCGGGCTTCCTCGGGGAGGACTCCATCGGGGAGGGGCAGAAAGCCGGAAACTTCCTCATTGAAAAATGCCGCGGTTACGACACTCCGGTCAGCATCTTTGAGATCTCCGGAACTGAAAATTCTTCGATTGTAAAGGGACGGGAGGAAGGATTCAGGGATGTCATTTCCGCCGACAAAAAATTCACTATCATCCATTCTGAGAACGGCGACTTCTTGCGCTCCCGTGGAAAGGAAATCGCCGAAAATCTGATTCAGCATGCTCGCGATTCCGGCAATTTTAAAAATGACGCGCTCTATTTTGACGGACAGAAAATCGACGCGATATATTCACATAATGACTCGATGACTCTCGGTCTCCTTGATTCGTTCGCAAACTACGGCATCAATCCTGCCGACACTATCATAATCAGTTTTGATGCTGAACAAAAATCTATAGACGCGCTCGTAAGCGGAAAAATCAACTGCGTTGTCGAGTGCAATCCGAACCTCGGCGAAATGCTGATGCAGCTAGTAAAACAGGTCGCGCACGGAAAACAAATTCCGAGAATCACCTATAACAATGAGACTGTTTTTACCGAGGATGACGATTTTTCAAAATATGAACCGAGGGGCTATTAAGTGAAAAAAAACAAGAGCTTCAAAAAGACCCTCATGCTCACGTACATAGTCCTGCTGTCAATCACGCTGATTCCTTCAATATATTCAATCATCGTTTCTCAGATCCACACGCAGCGTTACAATCTGATAATTTCAAATGTCAGCAATGCGAACAGAATCAACAACATCGCGAAGAACGACATTCCCGAAGAACTGTGGAACATAATCTGCGGAAAAAAGCAGATCGAAGAAGGACTTCAGTATGAGATGATGAACGAAATCACCATCGGCTTGGACGAAATGCTCAAGAAAACAAAGGCGAACGAAAGCCGTGAAAAACTTGAGGTCGCAAGCCGAGCGAACGCCACTCTTCTAAGCAACGTCCACATCCTAATCGAACAGATGGGGTTCGGAAGCACGGTAACCCAGAACGAGGAAAGCCTTGAGGAAATCCGCACTATAAGCGAGCTTTTTTCAGACATAATGCAGGATTTTATCGTCACGGAAATCGAGTCGGCGGACAAGACCAATCTCTCAATAAAAAATGCTTCGATCATCCTTACGGTGATTCAGCTCATAATAACTGTGATTGCGGTTTTGATTTCGACGAACGGATTCATCACGCTGTCAGGTTCAATTCAGAAACCTATCAGCGACATGGAAAAACTCTCAACGAAAGTCGCGAACGGAGACCTTGCCGCCAGGATTGACATTCCGCACATCGAGGAACTGGACACGCTTGCCGAGAACCTGAACACGATGACCGGACAGATTGACGTTCTTATCAAAAAAAACATGGAGGAGCAGAAAAACTTCCAGAAGGCGGAGATGAAGGCTCTTCAGGCTCAGATTACGCCGCACTTTTTGTACAACACTTTCGATACGATTGTCTGGCTTGCCGAGGAAGAGAAAACTCAGAAGGTCGTGACGATTACGAAGGCTTTCTCCGACTTTTTGCGAATCTCCCTGAGCCGCGGACACGAGTGGATTACTATCGGGCAGGAGCTTGATCATATAAAAAATTACCTCACGATCCAGAAAATCCGTTACGCCGACATACTCAACTACAAAATCGAGGCGGACGAATCGCTTCTTAATTTCAAGATGATAAAGCCCGTACATCAGCCGCTCGTGGAGAATGTGATCTATCACGGAATCAAGAACAAGCGCGGCCGAGGGGAGCTTTTTGTCTCGGTGAACTATGCGGATGATTCGAAAAAATTCGTAAGGTTTGAGGTGCGGGACAACGGAGCTGGCTTCTCACAGGAGCGGCTTTCGGAGGTGCGCACGGAGCTGAAAAACGGCGACGAGAATTCTGAAAAACTCAGTTCGGTTTACGGACTGTACAACGTGAATAAAAAACTGCGGCTCTATTACGGCGAAAAGACGGAGGGACTGGTGATAGAGTCGGAAGCGGGAAAGGGAAGCGTGATTTCGTTCACGATTCCGTGCAGTGCCGTTGGCACGGAGGTTTTATAAAAATGTACAGCGTGTTTGTTGTTGATGATGAGCCGATTGTCCTTGAGGGAATCCGCTCGAAAATCGATTGGGAAAGCTCGGGATTTTCTTTTGTGGGCGAGGCGAGTGACGGCGAAATCGCGCTCTCAATGCTGCATGAGCTGAAGCCCGACATCCTGATCACAGACATCAAGATGCCGTTCATGGATGGACTCCAGCTTTCTCAGGCAATAAAGCGAATTCAGCCCTGGATAAAAATCATAATCCTTTCCGGTCACGATGAATTTGACTATGCGAAAAAGGCGATCTCAATCGGAATCGAGGACTACCTTTTAAAACCATTTACGCCGGACGAGCTTCTTGCGAGCATGAACAAGGCAGCCCAGCAGATAGACCGCGAGCGAAAGCAGCTTTCGGACATCTCGCGCCTCAAGGAGGAGCTGAAAACCACGGCTGCCCTCAAGAAAAAAGAAGTGCTGATAAATCTCGTGCACGGATCTGAGGATCTTGCGACCCTCATGCAGAAATGTCAGGAATTGAACATCAACCTGATTTCGAGGTTTTACAAAGTCCTTATAAGCAGGATAAAAAGCACCGGCAGCACAGATGATGCCGGAGAAAACATGCAGGCTCAGCAGGAAGTCTGCTCGCTCTTGAATTCGTATTCGTCCAGCTGGGATCAGGCGGAATGTTTCTTCCATCATTCAAATCTTTTGGTGTGCATCTTTAAGGGAAGCACCAAGGAAGAACTTGAGGAAAATATCTTCCACGCGGCAAAGACTGTCGCCCACATCACTGCAAAAAATGTCGGCTGTACGGTGACATGCGCAATCGGAAAGACGGTCGAGCATTTGTCCCAGGTCGGAATTTCATACGCGGATGCAAAAAATATCCTAAGTCACGAAAACAATGCCTCTCAGAACAGGATCATCAGTTCCGATGACCTTGAGATGGGGGATGCTCTCCAGACCGAGACCTCATCTTCGGAGTCGGGGCTTCTTGAGCTAAAAGAGAACGACCCGCTTGTGGACCGACTCAAGTATGCGGGCAAGAACGATATTTCGGCGATTATCGAGGAGTCGATGGTTCTAATACGAAAAAATCCTGACCAGTTCAAGCTGTTCGCTTCTTATCTTCTGGTTGATATGATTTTCTCAGTCTCAAAGCTGGTCGAAAAACTCGGCGGCGACATAAAGACCCTCAGGCCGGAAATCCTCCAGCGCAAATTCGTCGATGATGCCGTTCAGGACGAGGACGATTTCAAGCAGAAACTGGAGCAAGTGCTTTCTTTCGTTGTGGAATACCGTGACTCAAAGATGACCGGAAAATATGGCGACGTAATTCTCAAGGCAAAGCGTTTCATCGAGGAGCACTACGCCGACCAGAACACGACTCTCACCACTGTCGCAAAGGAAGTCGCCATGAGCCCGAACCATTTCAGCGCGATTTTCTCCCAGGAATGCAACACGACTTTCATCGAATATCTAACGAACGTGCGCATCGAGAACGCAAAGCGGCTTATCCGCAGCACGGAAATGAAGGGCTACGACATCGCCTACGAATGCGGATTTTCTGACCCTCATTATTTCAGCTACATTTTTAAGAAAAATACGGGGATGAGCCCACGGGAATACAAGCTGAGTTTGTAAAAGCAAATCCCAGACAAAAAAATGCGGGTTTTGAAAGAAAAAATCTTCCAAAACCCGCCGCATACTTTTTTCTATAAGATATTATGTTTAACCCGCCATCGCGCCGAGCTTCTTCTTGCGCTGTGCGAGGATTACGCTCTGCAGGAGAATGAAGAAACACAACATGAGACCTGTCGTAATGCTCTGCCAGTACGGTTCACGCAGTCCTGATGCCACGACGATGTTGTTGATCGTCTTGAGGGACATTACGCCGAACAGCGTTCCGATTACGCTTCCGACACCGCCCGAAAGCAGTGTGCCGCCGATAATCGATGACGCGATAGCCTGCATCTCAGCACCTGTCGCATTTGAGGCATTTCCAGCGCCCGTGTGAAGGAGGTAGACGAAGCCTGCGATTCCCGCAAGCACGCCACACAGGACGTATGCCAAAAACTGCGTTCGCTGAACGTTGATGCCGAGCATGAGCGCGCTCTCGCTGTTTCCACCGACTGCGTAGAGATTTCGTCCGAAGCGTGTCCATCTGAGCATTGCCCAAAGGATGATCACGACTACGAGCGCAATCACGACTCCTACTTCAATCGAAGACGGAATCCAGTTTCCATTTTTTGCATATGAGCCGACGAACGGAATGTCAATCTCGAAATCCTTCAAGTCAAGGAAGAGGTCGTTGTTCGCCGTTCGCGGAACTTTGCTGACGATGGTCGTCATACCGCGGGTAAAGAACATTCCCGCAAGAGTGACGATGAACGGTTGAATCTTGAGATATGATACGAAATATCCCTGAATCAGTCCCATCAAAAGTCCGATTCCGAGCGAAATCAGGATTGAGCTGAATATGCCTCCGTTGTGGTCTTCCATGAAAACTACAGATGCCATGGTGATAAGTGCTACGGAGCCGCCGACCGAAATATCGATTCCGCCGGTAATCATGACGATGGTGAGACCGCATGCGACGACAATCAGATATGCGTTGTTGTTGAACAAATCCAGGAATTGCTGCGGGTTCAAAAATCCGCCGCCCCAGATGATCATCGCGAGCAGGTACATTCCCACGAACGTGCAGATTGTAATCGTGAGAAGAAGAGCCGTGTTTGAAAGTGGATGACCGTCCTTCTTCCACGGAAGAACTTTGTTAATGATATTTGCCATACTTATTTAGCCTCCACTTTTGCAAATCTTTCAGAGATTTTTTTCTTGAACTGACCGAGCCAAGCCTTTACGACCGGAGATCCTGCTACGACGATGATGATGATTACGATAGCCTTGTAAGCCTTGACCGCAGTAGAAGAAACTTTCATAGCATAGAGGGTAATCGTGAGTGCCTGAATGATGTAGGCACCGAGGATTGAGCCTGAAAGCTTGAATTTTCCGCCGCCGAGCGAGTTTCCGCCGATTGCGACTGCAAGGATCGCGTCCATTTCGATGTCGAGCAAAATCGTCTCATGGTTGATAAGACCGATTCGGCATACGTTGATCGAACCCGCCATTGTTACACAGATGCCAAGGATTACGAAGACGATAAGCTTCATGATGACCGGGTCGATTCCGTTGAGCTTTGCAGCCCTCTCGTTGATACCGACAGACTGAATGTAAAGGCTCAGCGTAGTTTTCTTGAGCAGGAGGTTTATCAGAACTATGAAAATCACGACAAC
>CAMVSS010000129.1 GCA_947170195.1 uncultured Treponema sp.
GTCCCGCACTCAGGAAAGAATTTTGATTACGGGGCTGAAGGACCGCGTAAAAGTTGCCATGGGAAATATGGCCAGCGGAGTTCAGACTTACCTTCCTGATGGTCGCGAGAAACTTACGGAGCTTGGCTCTGTAGTCAATCAGACTGACAACTTCGACGAGGCTCACTATGCGACAATCGTCAGCTACAATATCGACGGCGTTTCGGACCCGAAGAATGACACTATGGATTTCGTCTGGGCAACGAACGACGAGGAAATAAATTCAAAGATTTACGAGCCTGTTTTCGACGCCGGAACTGTTCGGATCAAGAGTCTTCCTTCTGAATTCCTCTCCGACTTCCGCATGATTGAGCAGGACGCAAGAAAAATCGTAGCCGAATCTTCTGACAATGACAGCATTGAGATTTTCAAGAAGCTCAATGAGTTCTCCGCAAAGAGACTGACTTCTTACCCTCCGATGAGCGACAAAACTCTTGAGCGCAGCCAGACGGAATATTTCTTCATGTGGCCTGTTTGCTATGAGCAGGGCAGAAGCAGCTCAAGGCTCCTTCAGGCGGCGATTGTCATGCGGGTAGACACAAAGACTTTGATCGCGCAGGTCGATTCCTCACGGAAGATAGCTTTCTTTATCGCGGCTGTGGCTGCGGCTGTTGCCTCGGTGATCGGCCTGGTGTGCGCATTCATGCTTGCTTCGGTAATCGTAAACCCTATAAAGAGGGTCGTGGAGCATGTAAAGACGATAACTGACACCGCTGACAAGGAGGAGCTTGACGGATTTATGCTCAGCATTCGCTCCCATGACGAGCTCCGCACGCTCGGCGACTCCGTGAACGACATGACCAAAGGTCTCGTAAAAGGTGCCCGCGATGAGAAGCGCGCTAAGATAGAGGCTGAGCGCGCCGCAAAGGCGAGGGAGGATGCTGCCATAGCGAGCGAAAGGGCGGCAAAAGCACAGGCGCAGGAAGCGAAGGCGAGGGCGGAAGCTGCCGAAATGAACATCATGAACCTCGACGGTCAGGCCGTTCAGAAAGCTTTCATTCCACTGGTTTCTTCCGGAGCTGAAAAGACGACGACATCTGAGCTTAACGACAAGGACATTCAGATGTACGGATATTACGAGGGAACCGATGCGGTTTCCGGAGACTATTTTGACTACAAAAAGCTTGATGACCGCTGGTACGCGATAATAAAGTGCGACGCATCCGGTCATGGTGTTCCTGCGGCTCTCATAATGACAATCGTCGCGACCATCTTCCGCCGCTACTTTGCGACATGGAACTTCAAGACGAACGGAACCAAGCTGAACCTTCTCGCGGGCGATATAAATGACTTCATCGAGTCTCTCGGTCTGCGCGGAAAATTCGCTGCGATGATGATCTGTCTTTTCGACACCAAGAGCGGCGATGTCTTTATGTGCAATGCCGGCGACAACATAGTCCATTATTTCGATTCTGACTCAAAAAAGATAAAGATTCTTACCCTTCACGAGTCCCCTGCCGCGGGTCCTCTTCCTTCGTTCATGGTTGAGATGAAGGGCGGATACAAGGTCGAGAAATTCCACCTTAAAAAGAACGACATCCTCTTCCTGTACACTGACGGCATCGAGGAATCGACACGTTTCTTCCGCGATTCGAATTACGAGGTCACGCAGTGCCGGGAGAGCGGATTAAAAGAGGGTGAAGTGCATGAGACTCACAAAGTCGGACAGACGAGCGAGCAGATGGAACCTCAGCGCGTTCAGGATGTGATAGAGGCTGTATTGAACAGGAAAAAATATATCCTGAAAAAGTATCACAGCCCTGAGCCTGATGAAGTCCTCTCATTCGATTTCACAAAATGCGAGGGAAACATAGAGGAAGTCATAACCGCTATGACTGCCGTGGAAAAAGTTTTCAGGATGTACAAAAAGCCTGGCTCGGTCGGAAATGTCACAAAGACTGAGATGGAGCTTGACGGAAAAAAGAAGGTGCTGATTCAGGTGAGCGGAGACGGAATAAAAATCGACAGAAAAATCGACGCGTTCCTCGAGAAGACTTTCAGCCGCTACGATTATTACTGCGCCCAGAAAGTCGATATGGGAGAGCAGAACTATCTGTATTACACGGGAATAAGCGAGGATTCTCAGGCGGACGACCTTACTCTTCTCGCCGTCAAAAAACTGTGATTTTTCAAAATCCTGATGTATCATATTAGTGATGTCGGATGTTAAAACTAATGGAGGTTTGTTATGACAAAAGAGAATCTTAACGAAATTTTCAAAAACCTGTTCAGCGTGTCAAAAAAAGCTTTTAAGAGCGGCGTTGATGTTTCCAAAGTTGCCATAGATAAGGCAGGAAAAGCCGCCACAAAGTTCGGCGATGAAAGCATCCTGAAAATCGAGATAAAGCAGCTTGAATTTCAGATCAAAAAAAGCATGAGAGAGCTTGGAAAATATGTCTATGAGTCTTTTGCAAATGAAAAGCGTGCGTCGGTGTCTGCCGAGGACAGCGTAATCGTAAAACTCCTTGAGGATATAAAGAACGCTGAAAAAGAGATCGGGGCGCGCGTGGCAAAGCTCAAGGCTCAGACAGGAAGCGATTTCGTTCCGTCCGAGGATGATGATGCGGCGGACGCCCAGCCGGTAAAAACTGAGGACTCGGATCTTGAGGACGCGAAAGCGTAGGCAGGCATGCGAGCGGATTCTTGTTTGAGAGCGTCAGCCCTTGATCCTGAAAAATCTGCTCCTTCCCTGCGTCCGTGAGACTTCCAGCAGGTTCATCTTCATAAGAATCCATATTAAAAGAGAAGCCCATTTTGTATCCCTTGCAGAACGGGCTTTTTTTATTTCCCTCTGAAGG
Organism: uncultured Treponema sp.; assembly: GCA_947170195.1. Taxonomy (GTDB): domain Bacteria; phylum Spirochaetota; class Spirochaetia; order Treponematales; family Treponemataceae; genus Treponema_D. The sequence continues at coordinate 2,838 of CAMVSS010000129.1, forward strand.
TCGCAGAGCCTGAATTCCGTTCCCCTGATTTCGTCCGGGAGCAGCGAGAGGTAGTCCTGCGGTTTCTCAAATCTTTCCTTCCTGAGAATCTCCTCGAGTCTCTTTCCTTCCGATATCCAGTCCTTTAGGTGGCGTCGGCTTTTGTTCTTTGATTGCACGTCTCCGTCCGTTTTTCTTCTTTCTTCCGTTATCCTCACGTAAAGAATTTCCAGAGTGCAGTTTTTGTTCGTCAAAACGTGGCACAGCTTTGTCATGCCTCGCAGAGAGTCGAATAGGCTGGCTTTCTTCGGGCTTTTTTTCCTGTGCAGGAGATTCCCGTTCCCCTCGTACGTTTCGATAACTTTCTCTTCAAAAACCGTGTGGACTATCCTGACTTTTCTTCCGCTTTCGAGCAGGTATTCGCATTTTTCTGTCAGGGAGGAGAGATTTGATGTCTGTATCTCGATCGCATTTCCGTCCTCGGTGATTATGTCGAATATCCACGGCGCGTCATCGAGCTTTACTTCTGTTTTTCCGTTGTATTCAAGCGCGTAGAGATTTTTGAGTTTTAGGTGCAGTTTCGATTCGTTAAAAGTATTTATCATTTTTTTTCCGCATTATCGGCAAAAAAAACGTTGACTTTATAAAATTCAGTGGGTAAAATGGTCAATAAGTGGGAAATTGTGGGTGTAAGTGGTAAATAGTGGTATGGAACTGCTGACAGGTGAATACCGCAACACTTTGGACGAGAAGGGAAGAATCCTTTTCCCGACAAAGCTGCGGAACGAATTATTCAACGAATCTGAAAAAAACGTTCTCATCGTCACACAGTCCTTCGACCGCTGTTTATGGCTTTACACCCTCGATGAATGGAAAAACTTATCTTCAAAGATCATGGAGTCGGCTTCTCCCTTCAACAAGCAGAACCGACTTGTTCTCCGAAGTCTTATAGCACCGGCTCAGGAAGTTGAGCTTGACAAGGCCGGCCGTATTTCTATCCCGCAAAGCCTGCGTGAATACGCAAACCTCTCAAAGGACTGTGTAATTCTTGGAATCAACAAGTACATGGAACTCTGGGACGCAGAGACTTACAGCAAGTACCTCGATGACAGCGAAGACGAGCTTCGCGAGGCTGCGGAAGGTCTCAGCAACATAAGTTTTTAAATATTAGGAAAAGAGCGGAATAGGAATGAAAATCGTTCATACGCCGGTTCTCCTCAACGAGTGCTTGGAATATCTTAGCCCCGTCGGTGAGAAATTCGAAAAAAATGCATTTATGATCGACTCGACTCTGGGAGAGGGCGGACACTCAAACGCTTTCCTCTCAAAGTATCCGACTCTCCGTATCCTGGGGCTTGATCGCGACAGCGGAATTCAGGCTAAGGCGAGGGAGAGATTGGCTTGTTTTGGCGAGCGAATGGATTTTTTCAACGGCTGGTTCAATGATTTTTATAAAAACTATCCTGAAGGAAAGGAAAGACCGAACCTGATTCTTTTTGACCTCGGAATAAGCGTTTATCACTACGAGGAGTCGGGCAGGGGATTTTCTTTCCGGTATGACGAGCCTCTCGACATGCGCCTTGATTTTGAAAGGGGCGAGAGCGCCGCTGATATTGTGAACACGATGCGCGAGGAAGAGCTCGCGAATCTTATATATTTGTACAGTGATGAAAAAATGAGCCGAAGGATTACACGTTCGATTGTTGAGGCAAGAAAAGGCGGAAAAATCGAATCTTCGAAGCAGCTCGCGCAGATTATCTACGACGCTGTTCCAAGTGCATACCGTCATGGTCAGATTCATCCGGCAACGCGAACTTTCCAGGCATTGCGCATCGCTGTTAATTCTGAATTACGACGTCTTCCTGAGAGCTTGCATGCTGCGTTCAACGTGCTTGAAGCTGGAGGAAAGATGGGCGTTATTACGTTCCACTCCCTCGAGGACCGAATCGTAAAAAATTATTTCAGAAATTTGGGAAAGAAGTGCATCTGTCCGCCGGAGCAGCCTAAGTGTTCTTGCGGAGGCACTCCTTGTGCCGAATTGCTGACTAGAAGACCAGTCGATCCGACTCCGGAGGAGATAAAACAGAACTCTCCGAGTCGAAGCGCGAAACTTCGGGTGGTCAGAAAGCTGCGTGATGCTACGGAAATGCATCTTCTTCAGATAGAACAGGAGGCGTTGTAAAGTGAAATTCAGACATGACTTGAAGCTTGAGGTTGCGGCATGTTTTGCGGTTGTCGCCATTCCGATGCTGTTGATTTTGGACGCGTTCCAGGCCCGCCGGTATGCAAAGCTCAAGACGGAGCTTGTGAAGCTCGAGGATAAGCAGCTGGAGCTGGTGGAAGAAAATCGCAAGTTGATTTCGGACATAAGCCTGCTTTCAAGTTCCGACCGCATAGAGCAAATCGCCGAAACCGAACTTGGCATGCACAAGGCTAAGTCGGAGGATATAGTCCGGGTTGAGATAAAATAGCTTGTTCCTAACGAGTTTTGGAACAAAACTCGTTAGGAACACTTCGTGTTCCATGAATGCATAAAGCCAAATCGGAGGACATAGTCCGGGTCGAGATAAAATAGCTTGTGTCGAACACTTAGTGTTCCGTTGGAAAATAAAATAATGCGGGAGGGGATAAACCCGCTTTGGAGCGCATCGCGTTCCGGTTATAAGACATTACAAAAAGTGACGAGGTAAAAATAAAAAAATGGCAGAGCAGACAAGCTTTGAAAATACAGACAGTCTCTTGAAATTGTCGGAAGTTCTTGAAGCGACAGATGGAAAACTTCTCAATCCGTCTTATGACGAGAAGGAATTCTGTTTTACAAGCGTTCAGACCGACAGCCGAAACGTAGGGGAAAACTCTCTCTTTGTACCTCTCATCGGTGAATTTCAGGATGGTCATGTCTATATTCCTCAGGCTGTTGAAAAAGGTGCCTCTGCCGTTTTTGTTTGTAAAAACATCGAAGCTCAAAAACTCTCCGATTTAAAAACTCTCTCAGGTAAAAATCCGTCTGTCGCATTGATTCTGGTCGAGGACACGCTTCAT
>CAMVSS010000130.1 GCA_947170195.1 uncultured Treponema sp.
TCCTTTATTTTTTTACCGTTTTTACGAATGCATCCCTGAAGCCCCATGCCTTGAACTTCTCAAGCACAGAACCGTACTCATCGATGTTGAGCGGACCGACCATGACGTTGTATGCCGTTCCGCGCGCATTCTTGACGAGCACAACCGGATATTTAGAAGCATAATCCCGGATGATTTCAGAAATGCGTTCCTCGCTGCTAATGCTTGCAATCTGAATGTAGTAGTACCCCTTAACCAGATTGTTTGCGGACGGAACCACATGATCCTTCCAGTTGTCAGAAACAGTAACTTTCGGAGCTGGCTGCGGCTCAGGTTCCGGAGTTTTTGCAGGAGCAACTTCCTCCACTACCTCAGGAGCTTTTTCCTCAACGACAGCCTTCTCTTCAGAAGCTACCGGAGGATTCGGCTCAGAAGGAACGAGCACAATCGGCTTGTACTCATCGACGGACTCTACGCTCTCCTCCTCGACGGATTCAAGCTCAGTCTTTTCCTCGACAGTTTCCTCAACGACAGACTCGCTCTCGACGGAAGTCTCTTCTACAGTCTCAGGAAGTTCTTCTTCTGCTGCGGTTTCCTCAGCAGGAGCTTCCTCTTCGACCGGAGCCTCTTCCTCTACAGACTCGCCGTTTTCTTCTTCGATAGCAGGGGCTTCCTCTTCTACAGATTCTTCCTCGGCTTTCTCCTCTTCGATTTCCGGCGCTTCCTCTTCTACAGACTCAGCTTCGGCCTCTTCCTCAAGCTCAGGGGCTTCTTCCTCCACTGATTCGGACTCAACATCCTCCTCAATAGCAGGAGGTTCATCTTCTATAGATTCCTCCTCAAAAGCCTCTTCTTCGACAGTCTCGCCGTCAGAATTCTCAACGGCAGGCTCTTCCTCAATTACTGTATCGTCGCTTTTATCTTCGACGATTGAATCGTCAATTTCTTCGGTTTCCGCGCTTTCTTCGGCAGTCTCTCCGCTTTCCTCAAGCACAGCGACTTCCTCTACAACGCTGTCTTTTTCTACCGGCGGAAGCTCCTCTTCTACAGGAGGCAGGCTCTCCTCCGGCTCTTCTTTTTCTTCGGCCGGAACAAGGATTACCTGCTGCCAAGGTCCGTCCTGCTTTTTATCTTCAGCAGGGCCAGGAAGTTCCTCAAAGACAGAGTCTCCCGTTGTCGTAAAGGCGTAATCATCCTCAACATCCTGCTGCACAGGCGGAGTTTCTTCTATATAGTCATCATTGTCATCTTCTTCTGGAAGAGGCAGTTCCTCTGCGACGCTGAAATTTTCTTCTTTCGGAAGATTTTCTTCTTCAAACGATTCTTCTTCTACAGATTCTTCCTCGAAAGCTTCCTCCTCAGGAGCAGGAAGTTCTTCTTCCGAAGGCTCGTCTGCAGCAACCTCCTCTGAAGGAATTGCAGGAACATCTTCCTCTACGTTCTCCTGAGGGATTTCCTCTACGACCTCAGCAGGAGCGTCTTCTTCTATAACCTCGAGTCTTTCGCTCTCCGCAGGAATCTCCTCGAAAACAGGAGCTTTCTCTACCGGAACAGCCTCAACAGGAGCTGGTTTCTTCTCTTCGACTTTCGGCTCCGCAACAGGAGCTTTTTCGACTTCCTCTTCAGGAGTTTCTTCAATCAGCACTTGTTTCTTCGGAGTCTCGGCAATTCTTGTATCCCTGACCTCAGGAGTGCTGTCATAAGAATCTAGCACGGCTGAGCCATTCGCATTCTCGTCAATGTTTCCGGCGCGCTTGGTCAGTTTTACCTGAACGTTTGAATTTCTTTTTATCCTGAGCGCATCAGCGGCCTGCGTTGAAAGCAGGATTGCAACGCCCTCGCTTGGATCAATCGCACCAAGGATAAGCACGTCGACAGAGCTTCCTGTAGCTGGGTTTGTGACAGTCACGCTGTCACCAGGGAGATATCCGACTGTTCGTGCGAAAAGTCCCTTTGGCATCGAGCCTTCCTCTGCAACGACAGCCCTTCCGTCAAGAGACGGACGGGCCGCAGCAAACAAAGTTGCGATCGTAAATATAGTGAATATAAAAACAGTTATCTTTTTCATAGTTCCCCTCTACCTCTGATTTTTAAGCCCGCTGCTTATCTTATATGCGACAAGTCCCGCAAAATCAGCAAGCCCCGCCTCATTGTTGTTTTTTGAAGTGACTTTTTCAGGACGGGCAGTTCCGCTCGCAACCTCAAGATCGGTCCTCAGGGAATAACTTTTCCAGCTGACCTCTTTTACGTTATCAAGCAAAAAAGCCTCAGGATTTGAAGAATCTTTTACATCATAATTGATTTCAACACGGACAAGAAAATCCATTCCGCCCTCACGATTTTCAACGAGGGCAGCTCTCAATGCGCCTTTGTTTTTTTCGTCAGTATCGTAAATCCATACAGGAGAGCTGGAAACGATATTTCCGGTTGAAAAAAAGTAATCTATCAGATTCTGCTCAAAAAGATAGGAAGTTGCCCAAACGACATCCTTTCCGGCATTTTTCTGAACGATCTGAATTGAAAGAGACTTTGCAAAACAATTTCCTGCAGCAAAAAGAAGAATCAGGAAAGATGCAAAAAATATTACCCGCCTTTTATTCATAATAAAACCCCATTTTTTCTCTGTCTTTATGAATATCGGAATGTAAAAATGAAAGTTAAGTGAAAAAAAATCCGTAGTTTATTTACTTATTTACTATAATAGGATTTTTGTTTATATTTATAACATTATGGTAGATAAAGTATTATCAATTATTTTCGGTTCACAGAACGAAAGAGATGTAAAAAGATTAATTCCAATCGTAAAAGCAATAAACGACAAAGAAGCATGGGCAAAATCACTTGCCGCAGAAGACTATCCGAAACAGACGCAGATTTTTAAGGAACGTCTTGCAAAGGGCGAGACTCTTGACGATATCCTTCCGGAAGCATTCGCACTCTGCCGTGAAGCAGCCTTCCGAATTCGCGGCGAACGCGCTTACGATGTTCAGCTCATGGGTTCCATAAACCTGCATCAGGGAAAAATCACCGAAATGAAAACCGGTGAAGGAAAGACCCTCGTCGCAGTAGCCCCGGCATACCTCAACTCCCTCTCAGGAAAGGGCGTTCATGTCGTAACCGTAAACGACTACCTCGCAGAACGAGACGCAAACACCATGCGCCCTGTATTCTCATATCTAGGCGTTACAGTCGGCACAATCCTATCAAACATGGACAACGAAGTCCGCAAGCAGAACTATGCATGCGACATCACATACGGAACTAACAACGAGTTCGGATTTGACTACCTCCGCGACAACATGCAGATTGACCTCAGGGCAAAAGTTCAGCGTGGATTCAACTATTGTATCGTCGACGAAATCGACTCAATTTTGATCGATGAAGCACGAACACCGCTCATCATCTCCGGACAGGGCGAGGACGATACATACAAGTTCTACGAAGTCGACAAATACGTCGATCAGTTCGAGGAAATGGAAAAAGATCCTGCCATCGATGACTATCCTGACGAAATAAACATGACTCCGGAAGAGCGCGACGCCCTCAAGGGTGACTACAAGATTGATGAGAAAGGAAAGCGCGTATCACTGACCGACAAAGGTATGAACAAGATTGACGCTATCCTCCACCAGCACAACCTCATCGCACCTGAATCATCGGTTTTTGACGAAGAAAATTTTGAATACGTACACTACTTCACGCAGGCTCTCAAGGCCCATCTTCTCTACGAGAAAGACGTTGAATATGTCGTTCGCGACGGAAAGATTGAGATCGTAGATGAATTCACAGGTCGTATCCTCGAAGGAAGACGCTATTCGGACGGACTCCATCAGGCAATCGAAGCAAAGGAACACGTAAAGATTGCACGCCGAAACAGAACTATGGCAACCGTCACATTCCAGAACTTCTTCCGCATGTACACAAAACTTTCCGGCATGACCGGTACAGCCGCAACGGAAGCCGTTGAGTTCGCAAAGATCTACAAGCTCGACTGTGTAGTAATCCCAACAAACCTTCCTGTAGCACGAATCGACGAGCAGGACGAAGTATACCTCAACGAGTCAGACAAATGGAACGCAATCGTAAAGGAAATCAAGGCAGCTCACGATAAGGGACAGCCTGTTCTAGTCGGAACAGTCTCAGTAGAAAAATCAGAGCATCTGTCAGCCCTCCTCACTCACGCAGGAATCAAGCACGAAGTCCTCAATGCAAAGAACCATGCCCGAGAAGCTCTCATCATCGCAGAAGCTGGAGCGAAGGGTGCAGTCACTGTCGCAACAAACATGGCAGGACGAGGAACCGATATCAAGCTCGGCGGAAACTACGAGCAGCGCGCGCTCCACAGAGCAGGTTCGGAAGCTACACCTGAGCAGTATCAGGAAGCCCTCAAGATCGAAAAAGAAAAGTGGCTCAAGGACTATGAAGAAGTAAAATCGCTTGGCGGTCTCTACGTAATCGGTACGGAACGCCACGAATCACGACGAATCGACAACCAGTTGCGAGGACGTTCTGGACGACAGGGCGACCCTGGACGCTCGAAGTTCTTCATCTCAATGGATGACGATCTCATGCGACTCTTCGGCGGCGAGCGAATGAAATCCCTCATGACACGAATCGGAATGGAGCCTGGGGAACCTATCTACCACCCGTGGCTCACAAAGGGAATCGAAAAAGCTCAGAAAAAAGTCGAGGAACGCAACTTTGAGATCCGAAAGAACCTCATCGACTATGACGACGTTCTCAACGAGCAGCGAGAATTCATCTACCAGCAGAGGGATGATATCCTTCAGGACGACAACCTCTCTCAGCGCATCATTTCAAGCGCAAGCGACTATCTTGACGAATGGCTCGCAGAATACGGTCACTCAAAGAAAGGCGAAGGCGCAAAACAGCTCGTCGAAAATATCAGAAACTATTTCGGCATTCAGGTTCCGGTCGAGGAAATCACAAAGGAACGCATCCTCTCTCTGATCCAGAACGACCTGACAGAAAAAGAGACGCTCTGTTCACACGAGCAGTTCAACATGTTCATCCGATTCCAGTACATCGCAAAGATTGACCGAAAATGGCTCGATCAGCTCGAATATCTGGACGGACTTCGCGAGGCGGTTCACCTGCGCTCATACGGCAGCAAGAATCCGCTCACCGAATACAAGATCGACGGCTTCAACCAGTTCGACGCGATGATCGAAAGCATCCGTCTTGAGATCGCTAGCTACGTAATCAAAGTACGAGTTCAGATGAACCCAAGTCCTGAGCAGCAGCAGCGCATGAGAACAGCAATGCAGGGAAACGCACAGCACTCTGAAGCTCAGTCAATGAGCCAGCAGGCAAGCGCAAGCCGCATGGCAAGTCAGGCACAGCATCAGGCAGGACGTACTATGGCAGGAGCCTCATCAGGACAAAGCGTAACTGTCGTCCGAACATCTCCAAAAGTAGGACGAAACGATCCGTGCCCATGCGGAAGCGGAAAGAAATATAAAAACTGCTGCGGAAGATAATAATCCGCCAGAAAAAGAACTGCCCTGTTAAGCATGTTATGTGTATTACATATACGCTTTCAGGGCATTTTTTTTGCACGAATACGCTGTTCTATCATCTGCTTAATTTCATTCATGACTCTTTTTTTGTCTGTCGTCCAGGAGGGAGCTATCAGTATTGACTTCGGCGGATCTCCGGTAAGGCGATGAACTACGCAATTGTCCGGCAGCTGTTTCAACGCCTGCAAGAGAATCGAAAAATATGTTTCTTTGTGTAGGCACTCGTA
>CAMVSS010000131.1 GCA_947170195.1 uncultured Treponema sp.
TTAAGTTTTGCTGCCATATCAGTATCCGTTAGCACAGCGGATAAAATCAGATGATTATACCGCCGATTATTTTCCTACCGCTACAGTAGCATATTACGAGAATTTTGTCAGCACTGATTAAGAAACGAAAAATGCTGAAAGTTTTTCCAGGGAGGGACGCTATTTAAAGCAAACGTCAACTTCAAAAGGACCGTAAGGGGTCACAAACGGGATTCCGATGACTGGAATATTTCTAGGCCATGAAATTACATGATTGTGCCCGCTTACGCAGAACGGCGGAGATATGTCAATGCTGTGATCCGTGACCGCAGAAACTGCATGACCCGCAATTATGTTCGTAAACTCGCTTACAAGTCCGATTTCCGTATCTTCCATCTCTTTTTCTTCGCAATGCACCCCAGAAAGAAGCAGCATTTTGCGGGCAAGGGTTTTATGAAGCCTGAATGAAACTACGCCCTTGTAATCCCCGGTAACTCCCAAAAGCCCGGAAATCTCCCACTGGTGTCCCGCATGAATGTCAAGAATATGAGGCTCTTTTGCTTCGGCCTTTATTTTGAACATCTCGGCAAATGTTTTCATGCCTTCCGTTAGAAAAATATTTATTATCTTCGCATCCATACGTTAATAGTAGGACATGATTTGCAAACTGTAAACGAAAATTTATAGAGAGCCTTTCATCTCCAGTCGAATCAGGTTGTTCATCTCAACGGCGTATTCAAGCGGCAATTCTTTTGAGACCGGATTTGCGAATCCTGAGACAATCATCGTCCGCGCCTCATCCTCGCTGATTCCGCGGCTCATCAGATAGAAGACCGCGTCGTTTGAAATGCGGCCGATTTTTGCTTCGTGGCCGACATCGCAGTCATCGGTGTGGATGTCCATTGCAGGAACGGTGTCGCTCCGTGAAATGTTGTCGAGCATCAAACTTTCGCATGAAACGCTCGCCTTGCTGCCTGTTGCTTCCTTTCCGATGTAGATTGCGCTTCGGTAGGTTGAAATGCCGCCCGATTTTGAAAGCGACTTTGTTGTGATTACGCTTGTCGTATTCGGCGCAATGTGAACCATTTTGGCTCCGGTGTCGAGGTTCTGCCCCGCTCCCGCAAATGTTACGCCCGTGAATTCAGCGCGAGCCCCACGGCCAATCAAATCGCTCTGCGGATAGAGATATGAAATGTGGCTTCCGAACGAGCCTGAAACCCATTCGATTGAACCGCCCTCTTCGACCCTCGCGCGCTTGGTGTTGAGGTTGTACATGTTCTTTGACCAGTTTTCGACCGTCGAATAGCGGAGATGCGCGCCTTTTTTGACGTAAAGCTCAACGCAGCCTGCATGAAGGTTTGCGACATTGTATTTTGGAGCGGAACAGCCTTCGATGAAGTGCAGGTCAGCCCCCTCGTCAACGATAATCAGTGTGTGCTCGAACTGACCGGCACCCTTTGCGTTCAATCGGAAATAAGACTGCAATGGGATCTCGACTTTGACGTTCTTCGGAACAGAGACGAATGAACCGCCCGACCAGACCGCGCCGTGAAGGGCTGCGAATTTGTGGTCATTTGGCTTTACGAGCTGCATGAAATGCTCTTTTACCATGTCGGCATAAGGCCCGCGCAAAGAACTTTCAAAATCAGTGTAGATTACGCCCTGCTTTGCAACTTCTTCCTGCAGATTGTGGTAGACAAGCTCCGAATCGTACTGCGCGCCCACGCCTGCAAGAGAAGTGCGCTCAGCCTCAGGGATTCCAAGTTTTTCAAAAGTGTCTTTTATGTCTTCGGGAACGTCTTCCCACTTGCCCTGCATCTTTGTGTTCGGGCGAACGTAGGTTGCGATCTCGTCGATGTTGAGTCCCGAAATGTCCGGTCCCCACTCAGGAACGCGGAGTTCGTTGTAGATTTTGAGCGCGTTCTGACGGAATTCACGCATCCAGTCAGGGTCGTTTTTGTCGTCAGAAAGTTTTGCGACAATCTCCGAGGTAAGTCCCTGTTTGTTTCGGTAAAAGCCCTTCTCTTCGTAGCGGAAGTCGTAAGGGGAAGAATCTATATCATTGATTTTTGAATCAGCCATTTTTATATTAATCTCCAAAAGTGGTAGGTTATTGTAGCAAAAAAAATGGAGATATTCTATAAGAATCATAAAAGGGACTTCTATAAAATTCACAAAATTCTCTTGCAGGTTCGTAATTTCGTAATAAAATTAAAGAGGGTACATCTACAGAGTTACAAAATCTCAAACCGATTGTTACAGCATCTAAAATTTTATGGAAAGGCGGAGAGAGAATGCAAATTCCACAAAATAAAGAGATTCACAGACCTAAAAATGCAAGAACTCTTCGTATAACGCTGACATTGCTCGGAATTGCAACAAATATAATCATGGCATTTCTGACGAGCAGACTTTCCATCCCCCTGTTTTTGGGCAGCATCGGAACAATCGCTGTCTCCGCCATAAGCGGAACGTTTTTTTCCGGGATTTTGACCGCGGTCGTCTCAAGCGTCGTCTGCTCGATCTTTTTTCCGGTGGCGATTTACTTTTCGTTCTTCAACTCCATGATCGCAATCGCGACGGCGTGGTTTTTCCGGAAGTATTCATTCAGAAAGGCAGGAAGATCGCTTCTGTTCGTTTTTTTTGTGATTCTATATTCTGCGCTCGTAACCTCATGCATTCAGTTCGCGAATTTTGGAGAATCACAGGAATCGCTGATCGCACAAAATGCACGTTCCCTCGCATCCGTTCTGAACATCTCGTATTTCAAATCATTTTTGTTCATAAACTTTATGCTTGAAGTTCTGGACAAAGGTTTTTCTTTCGCGGTGGTAGTAACAATTCTGAACTTCATCCCGAAAGAAAAGCTCAAAGACCTGAAGAACGGAGTGTGGCGGCAACGTCCGCTTTACGAATCGGAGCTGCGCGCAATAAAAAACTGGAGGAGCGACGTAAAATATTCCCTTCGGATACGGAACACCCTCATTCTTGTCGTCAGCACAGTCATACTCATTTCTGCCATGTGCTGGACAGGCGGAAGACTTTATTTTGAGCACGTAAAATCTGAAAGGACAAAGATAGCCCGAAACTGCATAAAATTTGCCGCGGACACAATCAATCCCGGAATCATCGATGATTTCATAAAGCATGGAAACTCGCATCCTGACTACGATACGACGGCAAATCTGCTTTATAAAATCTGGAAGGTGTCGCCAGGCATACAATCTCTTTACATCATAAAGCTGGAGGAATTCGGCGGACGGTTCATCTTTTACATAAATGATACGAACAACGAAAAGCAGCATTACAACATCGGGGAGCTTATCTCATTTCAAAACGAGATAATGAAGGATTTTCCGACGGTCTTTTCAGGAGCAGAGATCGAAACTGTCAAATCTGATACTTTGTTCAACTGGAAGAAAACGCTCTACTGCCCGGTTCAAGATTCATCAGGGAAAAAAGTGTGCTATGTTGGTGCAGACATAACGGTAAATTTCATAAACAGCTACATGGCAACTTTTCTGTCTCACTTCCTTATAATAGTGGCCGGATTTTTTCTGCTGATTGTAGCCTATGCGGTCTGGACGACAATGGTTTACACGTCGTATCCGATAAGCTCAATCGCGTCCTGCGTGGAAAGCTTTTCCCAAACCGATGAGGATCAGGAAAAGCTCGACGAAAACGTAAGGGCAATCCGCTCGCTGGACATTCACACCGGCGACGAGGTCGAAAAGCTGTACAAGGCAATCTGCAGGATGACTCTAAATCAGGCCGAGCAAATGCGCGACATAATGCGCCTTTCTGACTCCACCCTGAAAATGCAGGACGGACTAATCATAACAATGGCGGACATGGTCGAAAGCCGCGATTCCGATACGGGAGCTCATGTCCAGAAGACTGCCGCCTATGTAAAAATCATCGTGGAGGGTCTGAAGAAAAAGGACTACTATTCGCAGAAAATCACTCCGAAGTTCATGTCCGATGTCGTAAGATCCGCGCCTCTCCACGACGTAGGAAAAATAAATATCCCTGACGAAGTTCTCAACAAACCGGGAAAGCTGAGCGACGAGGAATTTGCGATCATGAAAACGCACACAACTGCCGGAAAACTAATTCTCGAGAACGCGATCAGCACGGTTCAGGGGGAAAACTACCTCAAGGAAGCGCGCAACATGGCAGCCTACCATCACGAGCGGTGGGACGGAAAAGGCTACCCGGAAGGTCTGCACGGCGAGGTGATTCCACTTTCTGCACGAATCATGGCTGTCGCGGATGTATTTGATGCGCTGACTTCACCGAGAGTCTACAAACCGGCTTTTCCGCTGGAAAAAGCGCTCGCAATTCTGGAAGAAGGCTCGGGAACCCAGTTCGACGCAAAATGTGTCGAAGTTTTCATGGATGCACTTCCCGACGTAAAGATTATTCTAAAAAAATATAATCCGACGGTTTAGATATTCCGCATTTTCCATTGTACGGAGGTAAACTTTGCCAGACAAAAAACGTTTCGCAGCTGTAAAAATCTCTCTTTCTCTCATATTACTCCTGTCAGCAGCCGGCTCATTTTCTCAGGACGGTCAGAAAATCGGAGGGGGATACGCGGCGAGTTCCCAGATCGAAAAAGTCGGCTACACGACAGAGATTTACGATGCCACAAACGGACTTCCGACTTCGGATGCAAATTTCATTCTGGGAAGCAGCGATGGCTATGTCTGGATCGGCGGCTACAGCGGAATCATACGGTACAACGGCTCAATTTTTGAACGGCTCCCGACATCTTTCGGACTTACGAGCGGACGCGGATTTTTCGAGGACTCCAAGAGCAGGATATGGATTGCGACAAACGACAATGGCGTCGTGGTCATGGACGACAAAAAGACTCGGCATTATACATACAAGGACGGGCTTTCCTCATCTTCGATACGGATTTTTGCGGAAGACAACGACGGAAATGTTTTTATAGGCACGACGGCGGGCGTCTCTTATGTAAATCCATACGGACAATTATATACAATTTATGACGACAGGATTAACAAGGAAAGGATTCTGAAACTTGACTCGGATTCAAACGGCAGGATTTACGGGCAGACAAAAAGCGGAAAAGTCTTTGCGATAGACAACTGCATAATCACAGAATTTTACACAGGCGAAGAACTCGGAACCGGGACAATCACCACGCTGATGCGAGACCCGCTGAATTCGGGCAAAGTTTATCTAGGCACGCAGGGAAGCGCGATCTATCACGGGGAGTTCGGAAAAAAAGCGGAGGAGATGGAAAAGATTGATGTCTCGCCCGTTTCGAACACTCACTGGATGAGCTACGACTGCGAAAGAATCTGGATCTCTTCAACGACACAAATCGGCTATCTGGATGAAAAAAATCAGATGCGGGTGCTCTCAAACATCCCGATGAACAGCTCGATAGAGATGACGACATCCGATTACCAGGGAAACATCTGGGCAGCATCGGCAACCCAGGGAGTGATGAAAATCGTCACGAACAATTTCGTAAACTTCAGCCGACAGGCAGCTCTTCCAAAAGAAACGATAAACGCGACCTGCCTCCGCGACGGAAATCTCTACATCGGCGGAGATCACGGGCTGAAAATCATAGACAATCGCAATCAGAGCGTGAAAAATTCACTGACGGAATTTATCGGCGACACAAGGATCCGCTGCATAATCGAGGACAGCAAAAAAA
>CAMVSS010000132.1 GCA_947170195.1 uncultured Treponema sp.
GTCAAACGGCGCGACAGTTTTCTGGGATCTGGACGGAACTTTTTTGGGGACGACCAGAAACAACCACGAGCTGCACATACGCGCGGAAAACGGAGAACACACACTGACCGTCACAGACAATATGGGCAACTCGGCATCACGAAAATTCTCGGTCGTAAGCGAGCGGGATTAGGAAAAAATGCCTTGGTTTTATGGGGAAATCAGATGTTTCATTAGATTATTATGACACTATCTGATAAAATAAAAAAATACATCAATTTTATGGAGTAAAAAATGAAAAAAACTAAAATTGTCCTATTTTTATTAGGAATGCTCTTCGTTTTTGCCGGCTGCGGAAACAAGAACGCGCCACAAAAGCAGTCATCTAAATCATCATCTCCGACAACAGTTTCTTCTGTCGTCCTGTACGATGGAACGCCGCTGTACCGCGAAAATTCAGACGGAAAAATGGTCTATGCTGATGAAGTTCAGCTCGGCGAAGAAATACAGATATTCCTGAAAGGCTCTGAGATCGAGGAAAAAACTGCAATCCGTCTTCTCAGCTCTGGAAAAGAAGAATCCTTCAACTTCGTTCACGTATCATACTACGACAAAGATTATTGGACGCGAGATATTTTCATCACGAACAATGCAGCCCTTACAGCTGCCGCAATCATCGAGGATTCAGTCATCTACACTTCACCGGATGCAACCGGCGCTTCCACAAAAAAGCTCGAAAAAGGAGCGATTGTAGCCACAGACTCATCATCCAAGAGAACTGATTCCGACCTGGGAATAGAGTTCATTCCGGTAACTTATTACAACGCAACTCCATTCGGCAAGGAAGCCTTTGTAAAATCAGCAAACATCTCAACAAAACAGGCTGATATCGTTGCCCTCCAGACATTGAGCAAGATCGCAGCGTACAAAGAACTGAAACCGGAAGTCACAGAATCCATCCTGAGATCTTTGGATGAGCTTTCAGTTTCTGAGTTCGTTTCAGAAAAAATCCAATCAGCAAAAAACAATTACTAATAGTGGGTGAATATATGAAAAAAACAGGCATTTTAATTTGTGCGGCAGCTCTTCTGTCCTCACAGCTGTTTGCGGAATCAAAGGCATTCATGCTCCGCAACAACGGACCACTCAGAAAGGCAAACGATACTAACGGCGTCGAATGGGCAGAAGCGGTTCCAGCGGGAACAGAGCTCGCTCTTGAATCATCAGAAATCGTAAAAAAAGATTTGATAACATCGTCAAAGACATATCCGGACGTAAGTTTCTACAAGGTAAAATACAAGAAAGAAACTTATTTCGTACAGGAATCAGATGTCGAAATAGGAGAATCGCTCTCTGTACTGCAGGCAGATTCCGTACTGTTCACAAAACCAACCCTCTCTTCTTTCAGAAATGCAATCCTCGAGACAGGAACGCTGGTAGTTGCAGGGGAATCGGCATCCCAGCTGAACAAAACATTCGTTAAAATTTCTTTCTATGACACAAATGACGGCCTGAAACGCGTCAGATACGTTGATTCAAACAACATAAGCTCATCGGACAGGGACGTAAAAGCAGTAATCCTGCTTGAAACAGCAAGAGCAACAAAAAACGAAGATTTGCAGAAAGAATTGATCGACAACGTAAAACAGCTTAAAAAATCAGCTCTGATCGAGGATTATATCGCAAAGGAAACTGCAAAAATCCTGAACGTAAGCACCTTCTCGGACGATTCGATCATGCAGATTGACAGTTACATCGCCTACATAACGACTTCGGACAGCTCAAAGGTTAATGTACGCTCTCTTCCGGGCACAGCTGGTGACGTAATCGCCCAGTTCGAGTCGGTGTCAAATCCGGCGGTCATGGTTTCCATGAAGACCGAAGAAACAGAAGAAATCGAAGGCATCAAGGAAAGCTGGTACTATGTCACTGAGCTGGATTCAGAAACGCTCGAGCAAAAATCAGGCGGAATCGAAGGCTGGGTCTTCGGCGGATTCATCAAGGTAAACTGACATCAAAGGGAATCTCGAGATTCCATAAAATCAAGTGCATAACTTTTTGAGAAAATGCACGAACTTTTCATGGGCACGAAGCAAAAGTAGTGCCCCTTATTTTTTCTTTTAAAGACAAAAAAAGCTCCCTGAAAAGAGAGCTTACAAACTTTATCGGGTAGTCTGGATTCGCCCTTTGGGCCGGCTTCGCAGCACAGCTGCTCGCATCGAATCCAGACGAACGCTGACGCGTTCTTAGAAAGTTTATCGGGTAGACTGGATTCGAACCAGCGACCCCTACGTCCCGAACGTAGTGCGCTACCAGCTGCGCTACTACCCGTTAAATAAAAAACCGCCCAACCAGAATGCTGAGCGGGTTTCGCGATGTGCGGGGCTCGAACCCGCGATCTCCGGCGTGACAGGCCAGCGCGATAACCAGCTTCGCTAACACCGCATTTGATGTGATATAATATATCAAAAATCCGTTATCTATGTCAATACGGAAACATCAAAATCAATAAAAAAAATCTGCAAAAATAACGCTAACCGCGCGGAGCCTTGGCAGGATCTATAGGCTGGCCATTCTGGAACACCATCAGGGAAACCTGTGGCTTTCCTGTGTATGCGTCCAAACCTGCGGTTCCGATTTTTGAATTGTAATTCACATATTCACCCTTGTTAACACCGATGGTTCCAAGGCCGGTGTAAGCATAGATATGGCCGGTTTTGCTCTGAATAAAAATCACGTTGCCAAATCCCCTATAGGATCCTGAGAACATGACTGTTCCTGCGCGAATTGCACAGACAGACTCGTCCTTCTTTGCATTAAGGATTACGCCGCCAGCCTTTCCGCCTATATAAACGATGTCGCTGGACTTTACAGGCCAGACAAGCGAAGAATCAGCTTTTTTAGAAGAATAATTGTGCGGATTGCTGTTCTTCAGGTCAGGAACATAAGAGCTTTTTTCTTCTGGCTTCTTTGCGCCGGAATTCTGTCCGCCGCTTTGAGAAGAGCTCGCGATTGCCGTTGAAGACGATGCAGACGGAATCTTTATCTTCTGGCCGACTTTCAATGAGGAATCGCCTACGCTCTCATTTGCTTTCTGAAGTTCTGCCACAGTGATTCCGTTGCGCTTTGCGATTCCGAACCACGTGTCACCTTTCTGAACCTCGTAAACACTGGCAACAGGAGCATCACCTTGTGATTTTTGACCTGCCGATGACGCTTTTGAGGATGAGGCAGAAGGAATTTTTATCTTCTGTCCGACTTTTATATCATTTCCAGTAAAATTATTAAGAGACTTTACGGCGTCAACAGTCACCCCGTAAGATTTGCTGATTGAATACAGGGTCTCGCCCTTCTTTACCTCATGAACAGAATCAGCAAAAACTACGGCTGTGCCACAAACAAGAGCCGAAAGAAAAAGTGTCTTTAAAATTATCCGCTTCATA
Source organism: uncultured Treponema sp. (assembly GCA_947170195.1). Taxonomy (GTDB): domain Bacteria; phylum Spirochaetota; class Spirochaetia; order Treponematales; family Treponemataceae; genus Treponema_D. The sequence goes on from CAMVSS010000132.1 coordinate 3,423, forward strand.
TCCTTTCAATTTTCGGCAAAAAAAACGATAAAATTCAGCAGAAATGCAAAGTATTGTGAAAAATCACACTAGTCTTCCATTAAAGACCAGAAAAGTTTCATCGCGTCTATTCCGTTGATTTTTGTTCCCGAGAGATAGCTTTTCAGGATATTGTCGCGTCCGGACGTGAGGTGGCGGCTTGTGATTCCATACTTTATTGAGCTTTCCGCCTCGATAAGCGCGCTCAAATGATCTGCAAGCCTGACGATTTTTCCGTCCACAGGAGAATAAACATCGGAATTGTAGCTGTCGCGAAGTTCCTCCCAAGAAACAACCTGCGGAGATTTTTTCCCGTCAAGCTCAGATATCAGGATCTTGTTCTGGAATTCGTCGCTCGTAAAATAAAGGATTTCGTCACGGTAGAACTTTTCCATCAAAGGAACAAGCTCCGCATGGACAATCTCATCCTCAATCTGTTTTACGATTCCCGGGAGCTCGTCAGTCGCCTGCTTTACAGGAGAGATGATGTCGCGGGTCACTGACTCAGGAAGGTCATGGAAAAGACCGCAGAAAAAATCATTGAAAAGCCTCTTCTCACAAACATCAGCTTCTGAATCACGAATCAAGAGCAGGGAAACGACCGCAACAAAAAAACAATGGCCAAGGACGCTGGTTTTAGGAACACGCGGCGTCTGGTTCCAACGGGTCTGAAAACGCAGCTGCTCGACCTTCATTATGAACTCGAAAGGCCTTCCGTGCTTCATCAGCATATCAAGCCCTTCAAGGTCGGAGAATTTCTGCATATCCGCATTCAAATCCTGACGGATTTTTACGAGCCGCTCAGCTTCGTTTACGGGAGCAATCATATCAAGTTCCCGAAGAGACGAAAAACGGTGGGCAGCCTCAAGAACTTTCGAAGCAAGAAGCCTGTCTTCAGAGAAAGAATCGCGGGATGCATTTAGATATTCAGAAAAAAGCTCGAGGAGCTTGTCATCATCCACAATCGCCTTGTACTGATTAAAAACCCAGTCGTTAAGCTTTTTGTACTCCTGCGGATATTTATCGCGAATCATCCGCTGAACAGGAGATTTTATATCACAAAGGGCGATTTTTTTCAGCAGGTCGAAAAGCGAGGCATATATCATCCAAGTCCAGTCAATCTTTCGACCAGCATTTTCCTCAAATTTACCGATGATGTATGCCAAAACCATTTTTTCGGCAGCCTTGTCCATTTCTACGATATCGAAAGGACGAACCAAATCATTCCATCGCTGGATGGAAAAACCTTCAAAAATCTTGAGAATAAATTTTGTATTAACCATAATTATTGTTTATCTTGCAGCTCCGGATTTCTGGTCTGCATCAAGCTTATCTTTCCATACGAGAGCCTTTTTCTTAACTTCCTCGCCCTCTTCCGGATTTCCGATAACGATAAGAAGACGGCGAAGAGCGACAAGGTAGTTTATGGCATTTCGCATGTCGTCAATTCGGTGTGTTGAAAGCTCATAGCGATCTCGATAGCCTGTAGCAGACTGATCAAGAAGCTTTTTTATGAGTCGTATATACATTACGGTATCATCGTAATCAGAAGAGTTCGGATCAAAGAAGTCCTTGCTGCCCTTTTTCATATCGATCAGATTTTTTGCGACTGTCGCAAAACGTCCCTGAAGCTCGACAAAAGACCACTTCCACTTCGTGTTGTCACCGAAAGCATCGATCAAAAGATGGATTGCAAGCCCCAGTTTTCGGACGATGTAGTAGCGCTTTGAAAGAGGCGTGTTTGAGATTTCAGCAAGCCGATCCTCAAGCTCCGAATACTGGACATCGATGACATTTGAAACGATATCCTCAAGATAGATAATAGCCTTGTAAAGAGCTTTTCGAGCATCATTGAGCGCATCGTTGTTCTTGGTGTTCAAAAGCTCGACGGAAAGATTATTGATTGTAATATAGTAGGTAGCGACGCCAATGAAATCTTCGCAGAGAATAAGACGCTTGTATGCGACACCTGATGAATCTTTTTGAATGAAGACGAGCATACTTTTCTCACGATCAAGAATATCATCGATCATCTTCTTGTAAGGTTCACTGCGAGCCTCAAAAGTTTCCCTGCTTTCTGAAGTCATTTTCGCCATTACAGTTTTTCTCCGCTATATTTTAACAGCAATGATTTTGCATGATCCAATGACGCGCTG
>CAMVSS010000133.1 GCA_947170195.1 uncultured Treponema sp.
GAAACTCCAAAAAGTTTTTGAGACAGAAAAAATTCTTAACGAAATCAGAGACGTTGATGTCCTCCTTGAAAAGATCCTGACGGAAGCCCGCGCAATAGCAAATGCGGACGCCGGCTCCATATACGTAATAGAGGACAAGCAAACTTCGACATCGGGAACACCTTTTTTCTCCGAGGAAGATGATTTTTACAACAACAAGGTTCTCCGCATCAAATACGCGCAGAACGACACCCTTCGATCTAAGGACACGAAGCAGAAATCGCCATACGTTTTCTTCACCGTGCCGATCTCAAAAAAATCGATTTCCGGATACTGTGCTTACACCGGTTCGATCCTCAATATAAAGGACGCGTACGCGATCGATCCGAGCAGCCCGTACAAATTCAACAGCAGCACCGACATCTCCACTGGATACAAAACGATTTCTATCCTCGCACTTCCGTTGAAGACAAACGACGACCAGACTCTCGGCGTTCTTCAGATAATAAACGCAAAGGACGAGGACGGAAATGTAATTCCGTTCAGCGACGAGGCAGTTGACTTCATAAAGCAGTTCGCGAGCGATGCGACACAGACGCTCGAGCACACATACCTGACAAGCAACATGATAAGGCGAATGCAGCGCATGGCGGAATTCCGAGATCCGAAGGAAACAGGAACTCACGTAGAGCGAGTGTCGGACTTCTCCCTTGAGATTTACGACCAGTGGGCATCAAACCACAATATCCCGATGGCGGAAAGGATGAAATTCCGGGACACCCTCAAGATTGCGGCAAAATGCCACGACCTCGGAAAAGTCGGAATTTCGGATGTCATCCTCAAAAAACCGGGTCCTGGAAGATTCAACGAGGAAGAAAGGGCGATAATGAAGGGGCACACATGCGTAGGCGCGCAGCTCTTCACGAAGCCTGAATCGGAAATCGACATGATGGCCCGCGACGTAGCGTTGCGTCACCATGAATGGTGGAACGGAAGCGAAAACGGCTATCCGGGAGACTTTGACTACAGGAATTATGAAATCGGCCAGCAGGTCACCTCGAAAAGGCCGCTGAAGGGAACGGAGATTCCTCTTTCGGCAAGAATCGTTGCGATCGCAGACGTATTCGACGCGCTAAGCCACAAACGCGTATACAAAGAAGCGTGGTCCATCGACGACGCTTTTCAGGAAATACAGAATCTTTCAGGAAAGCAGTTTGATCCGGAGCTGGTTCTGGCATTCCTGCAGGTGCGCGAGCGAATCACTTCGATAAACAACTCTTACGAGCGTCTCGGCCACTAGCATGGCAAATACGGAGCTGCCGCAGCAATCTATCTCGGCAGTATTCCGTACTGCTCGTTGATCACGTGCTCAAGGATTTTCTGCTCGAAGCAGGAAGAAAATTTTCTGAATTCTTTTTCGCCGTAATAATTTCCTTTTCCGCCACCAAGCCCGATTTCCGAAAGGTTCAGGCTGAAATCCCGCTCGTGCAGGCGGTCCTGTATATTGTCAGGCGTAAAGCATACTCCCCTGTCATTCATCACGCAGATTTTCTTTTCGACAAGACGAGCCGCAAAAGGAATGTCACGGGTTATGACAATGTCATTCGGCTGGCAGCGGTCAAAAATCAGATCGTCAGCCGCCCCCTTCTCTTTCGCACAGACTATCATGGCAAAAGTATCGCATTTCTCAGGAGCCTTTATCTCATGGTTCGCGACAAAAGAGACGTTGTATTTTTTTGATTTCGCGATGGAAACGACATGATTTCTCACCTTCACGGGACAAGAATCCGCATCCACCCAGACTGTAAGTTTCATCACGTGAGCGCCTTATTGATTTTGTCGATCAGGTCGATCGCAATTCTTTCCGCGCGGTCGCTCTCATCTTTATCGAGAATGACGGAAGAAAAGTCGGCAGGACTCTCTTTTACGCCATGCATTTTTTCTGATTTTTCTTTATAAAGCTCGTCGCAAAGCATTATCCCGGCGAGGACTGAAATTTGAAGCCGGTCATGGAGAATTCCGCTTGAGCGGATCTGATCAACGAGCTTTGAATAATATCCGAGGAGTTTTTTTAGATATACATCATCCTCGCTCGCCTTTATCGTAAAGGAAGTTCCAAGGAGATCTATTTTTAATGAACCCATGCTGATTAGAATATATCAAAAAGCGGCTGAGTAGAAGACTCTTCTGAAGGATTTTTTTGATTTTGTTCAGTATTTTCTGATGGTAAAGCCACGTTTTCCTGTGGAGAAATCTGTTCCACCGGCTGCGCTTTTACATCATTCTGGACGACATCGCTTGCGGCAGCTTCGCTCTGGACAGGAGCAGAAACAGCGTTTGCAGATACGGTGTTTTCAGGGGAAGGATTTGCAGATACAGTGTCTGCAGGAACAGCATTTGTAGAAACAGGGGTTCCGGGAACAGCATTTTGTCGCGAAGGATCAGCTTCTGATTCCTGCGGCTGTACTGCCGGATTTGAAACCACGCCAGCAACGCTAGATTTTGGCGCAGCCACACCCGAAGAAGCGAGAACTGCGTTCTCCACTGTCTCCAGGCGGTTGAGCGCCTTTAGGATTCCTTCCTCGATAAGTCTTTGATCCGTCTGAAATGTCGAGAACTGCTCCGTTTTTGCAGAGAGGGCATTTGTGAGCTCTGCGCATTTACTACGCAAAGCAGCATTCTCCGCATTAAGCTGCGCGATTTTCGCAACAGCGCTCTCAACTTTTTTCTCAAGAAGCAAAACCTGATCAAGTGAAATCATAAAAGCACCCTGAAAAAGCAGAACTAAGCGTTCAATGCTTTTTTTGCAGCCTCAACAACTGCCTTGAAAGCTGTAGGATCTTCGATTGCGAGGTTTGAAAGAGCCTTGCGGTTGAGAGTGATTCCAGCTTTTGAAAGACCGTTGATGAATCTTGAGTATGAAAGACCTTCGTCACGAACAGCTGCGTTGATACGAGCAATCCACAACTGGCGGAAATCACCTTTGCGATCGCGGCGGTCAACGTATGCGTGTACGAGAGCTTTTGTTACAGCGTCTTTAGCTGCCTTATAGTTTGTTCCGCGACGTCCCGTAAAGCCTTTTGCAAGCTTAAGGATTTTTGCACGGCGGTTATTGCGTTTTGTTCCATCTATCGCTCTAGACATTCTTTACTCCTTAAGATTAACCGTACGGAAGCTGCTGTTTGCGGATTCTTGCAGCAGAAGCTTCTGAAAGGATTCCTGCACCACGGAGGTGCATCTTTCTTTTTGATGATTTCTTTGTCAAGATATGGCGAAGATTCATCTTCTTGTACTTGATTTTGCCTGTTCCAGTAAGAGAGAATCTCTTAGCTGCGGCTTTCTTTGTCTTCATTTTAGGCATTTCTAGCCACCTTAAAAATTTACTTGGCCTTGGCGTTCAATGTCATCGACATAAATCGCCCTTCCATTGCGGCAGGCTTCTCGATAGAGTACGAACCTTCGGTCAGCCTTTTCAATACTTCGTTCAGAACATCGTAGCCGAGTTCGGTATGGGCAAGCTCACGACCGCGGAAACGGATTGTAACCTTGACCTTGTCTCCCTCGTCCAAGAATTCCTGAACATGCTTTGCCTTAGTATCAAGGTCGCCGGCACCGATTTTCGGCTGCATGCGGATTTCCTTGAGCTTAAGGGCTTTCTGGGCCTTGCGGGAATCACGGAGTCTTTTTTCCTGCTCGAACCTGTACTTACCGTAGTTCAAAATTTTACAAACCGGCGGATTAGCGTTTGGAGAAACTTCAACAAGATCAAGATCTCTTTCCTTTGCCAACTTAAGTGCTTCAATTACAGAAATAATTCCATTCTTCTCACCCTCATCGTCAATGAGTCTGATCTCGCGCACGCGAATCTGTTCGTTGATTCGCAAACCTTTTGTGTCTGCCAACACTCCTCCTATGTGTTTATAAAGTTTTAAACACTGATGTAAATAGATTTAAAAATAATATCAGACTTTAGCCATGTGTGTCTAGTGATAAAACCAAAATTCGCCAAGCGTAAAAAAAACGTCCGCCTCAGGATTCCGATTTTTTCAAAAGACAAAAATACAGCGGGCCGGCACCATTCGCCCTGTCCGGAAGAACCTGTGCGCCGAACTGAGTCTTTTCATAATCCGGCAGGTCGGAATTGCAGAATTTTTTGTATTCCAAAGAAATTTCCGGGTCGAGAACCTGAACGTCATCAAATTTTTTCAGCAGCTTTGCGACGACATTGTCGTTTTCGTCAGGAGAAAGCGCGCAAGTTGAATACAAAAGGAAGCCTCCTTTTCTGAGCATTCTCCATGCCGAGGACAAAAGCGCCCACTGGGCCATGGAAAGCGTCTTTATTCTTGAGGGGCTCCATTCGCAAAGATATTTTTCGTCGTTGAACACATGGCGTTCCGAAGAGCACGGAGCATCGAGAAGGATCGCATCGAAGCAGGACTCGTTTACCTTGCACATGACGGCACCGTCTTTGCACGTCACCCTGACCCTCTCCTGAATATTCTGCGGAAGACAATCGCGGACGGAGTTCAAAAGGCGGTTCTTTCGCTCCGGGGAACGCTCGTTTGAAAGAAGGTTCGCATTCTCAGGCATGTTCGAAGCAAGAACCAGGGTCTTTCCACCGGGAGCCGCGCACAGATCGAGGATGTCGCACGCGCCGTCAAGGGGAAGCGAAACGGCTGCCCTTACGGAGGCGGAGTCCAGAAAATAGGATTTTTCGCCACCGGCATTCCATTCCGCATAATCGCTTTCGAGAAGAAAAGATTCTTTTATTGAATTCCATCGGGCGCCAAAGAGATTTGAGTAGTATTCATCAAAACCGGAAGCCCCGGAAAGTTTTTTATTTTTTTCTGATTGTTTCATAATTCAACGATAAGAATACCAGCGTAAAATAAATGTATTGTCAATACGAAAATCGCTAAAATGAATGAATCGCGCAGACCGACAAAAGCTTACACTTCTCACGAGCTATAATATATCCACCATTAAACCAAACGCCCCAACCAATGATTGCTCCCGAATCTGACTGACTCGAAGACCAGTATCCGGCATCTGGAATACCACTTCCACCGGCTTTTGCGATGGCGGCATTTATAACAGAATCATCCGCTTTTATAGCCCGGTACAAAACGCATAATTCAGCAAGCGTCGGAAGATAAAATCCTCCAGAATAATAATTCGTCGAGTAATTATAAGCCCACTTCCAGGCAGGATAATTCCCGGAAATTTCTGTATCGTCATTGGCTCCAAGCGAAACTTTCAGGTTGTACCAATTGTCACAACCATCGACATCTCCAGTAAAAGTTGCAGTTGCGGCTTTTCCGAAACCAGTTTCACTAGGAGTGGCTATAATAGACGAAAACTTAGTATTATAACCTGCAGCACGGTCATCGGGTCCATCCTCTCGTGCCCACAACAACCCCCTTTCAGTTTTTACCCCTACACCAAGAGTCCTTTCGCCGAGCACATCAGCGGGAAGTCCTTTATAAAAAATCACAGAAATAACACTAGCCTTTTGATAAGCAGTAAGCTCCAAGTCGCTCGAGTAAGGAGT
>CAMVSS010000134.1 GCA_947170195.1 uncultured Treponema sp.
CTGAACGTCCTCCAGCTCCCATATCTTTACAAGGACGCTGACCAGATGTGGAAAGTCCTCGACGGCGAAATCGGTGAGCAGTTCCTCGCTTCCGTAAAAGATTCAGGCCTCATCGGTCTTTCTTGGTTCGATGCTGGCGCAAGAAACTTCTACAACTCAAAGAAACCGGTCAACACTCTCGAAGACCTCGCAGGAATGAAAATCCGCGTACAGGAATCTCAGCAGATGATGGACATGGTTCAGGCTCTCGGCGCAAACCCAACTCCAATGGCATACGGCGAAGTTTACTCTTCACTTCAGACTGGCGTAATCGACGGTGCTGAGAACAACTGGCCTTCTTACGAGTCAACTTCACACTACGAAGTTTCAAAGTACTATGTACTCGACGAGCACACACGCGTTCCTGAGATGCAGCTCATTTCTGGTCAGACTTGGGCAAAACTCTCTGACGCAGACAAGCAGATCATCAAAGACGCAGCAATCGCTTCTGCAAAGAACGAGCGCGAGTACTGGGCACAGAGAGAAAAGGATTCTGAGGCAAAAGTCACTGCAGGCGGTGCTGTAATCACAACTCTCACACCAGAAGAAAAGCAGAAGTTCCAGGATGCAATGGCTCCGCTCTATCAGAAGTACGGCGCAGGATTTGAGGACACAATCGCACGCATTCAGGCTACGAAGTAATTCATAATCAAATCCAACTGAATTTGAATGGGCTGCCAAAGATGTGCCGTAGAGCAAATTTTCCGACAGCCCGTTTTTATATTCGCAAAGTAATCTAGTTGATTCGTTTTTGAGGAAACTATATGTCCAATAAAATTTTCAAAGAGGGAATGAATCCTTTAGAGAAAACGATTAGCTGCTTCACGTTCGTTTTTGACAGCATCTACCGCGTTCTCCTTGAGTATTCGAAAATCGTCCTTCTTGTAATCGTCGTTGTCGTCAGCGCACAAGTCATTTCAAGAAAGTTCATCGGAACGAGCATCCGCTGGTCGGAGGAAGTCGCGCTGTTCCTGATGATTTGGATGGCGTTCATATCGATGGCAATCGGCGTTGAGAAAAAGCTCCACATCGCAATCGAGATGTTCGTCAAGAAATTCCCGAAGCCGGTTCAGATTGTGCTTGAGAAATTCAGCGACATCGCGACTTTCGCGTTCGGTCTTGTCCTCTGCATTTACGGCAAGAAACTCGTCGCAATCACGATGAGCTCCACGCTGCCAGCTACACAGTGGCCTGCTGGTCTTGAATACCTGATGATGCCGGTCGGCGGCGTTTTCATAATGTATTTTTCATTCCTGAATCTTTTCAATCTGAATAAATATCGCCATTACGACATCGAGGGTGAGAAAGTGACCGAAAATCAGGAAAAAAAGGAGGCTGAGTAATGTTTGATCCATCTATCGCAACTTGGATTCTCTTAGGCTCATTCGTTTTCTTCATCATCATAAGAATTCCGGTCGTGTTTGCGCTTGCGGTTTCGTCTTGCCTCACGATGTTCTATATGCATCTGCCGCTCATGGCATTCATTCAGCAGATGGCAAAATCTGTGAACAGCTTCTCGCTCATGGCGATTCCGTTCTTCATCCTTGCAGGCGAAATAATGGGCGCGGGCGGAATCTCGAACAGGCTTCTCGACTGCGCGAACGTAATCGTCGGAAGATTCCGCGGCGGCCTTGCGTATGTGAACGTCCTCGGATCGATGATGTTCGGTCATTTGTCTGGTTCTGCTGTCGCTGATGTTTCTTCGCTCGGCTCTGTTGAAATCCCGATGATGGAAAAAGCCGGCTACGACACGGAATTCTCAGTCGCCGTGACTGTCGCTTCCGCTTGTCAGGGCGTTCTGATTCCACCAAGCCACAACATGATTATCTATTCGCTTGCGGCGGGCGGAGTTTCTGTCGGCGCGCTCTTCATGGCAGGTCTTCTGCCGGGCGTTGCACTCGGATTCCTCCTTCTCGCAGTCTGCATCATCATGTCGATTGTGAAAAAGTACCCGAAAGGCGAGAAAGTTTCTTTCGGGCAGGCAATCAAGACAATCTGGAACGCGCTCCTCGCGCTTTTCACTGCCGTGATAATCCTCTGCGGCGTAACGTTCGGATTCTTCACCGCAACTGAAGCTGCCGCAATCGCTTCGATTTACGCATTCATCGTTTCGATGTTCATCTACAAAGAGCTTAAGCTCAGCATGATGCCGAAAATCCTCATGAATACAGTCAAGACGCTCGCAATGGTATTCTCTCTGATTGCCGCCGCTGGTGCCTTCGGTTATCTCCTTGCATTCCTGAAGATTCCTACGATGATTACGACAGGTCTGCTTTCAATCACGGAAAACAGAATCGTAATCCTTCTCCTCATCAACCTGATGCTTCTTCTCCTCGGCTGTATCATGGACATGGCACCGCTCATCCTGATTACGACACCGATTCTCGTCCCTGTCGTCCAGCAGTTCGGAATGAGCCCTGTTCAGTTCGGAGTCGTGCTGATTTTCAACCTTGCGGTAGGACTTTGCACTCCTCCGGTCGGCTCTGCGTTGTTCGTAGGTTGCGGAATCGGAAAAATCCCGATGGAAAGAGCCGTCAAGTCGATGCTCCCGATGTATCTTGTGATGATCATCGGTCTTCTTCTTGTCACTTTCGTGCCGCAGATTTCGCTCGGACTTCCGAGACTTCTCGGCTACAATGTCTGATTTTTCGGGCAGGTAAAATAGAGGAAATGATATGAAAAATGAACGCTGGGTTTTTCATTCGGATTCTACAGCGCAAAATGCAGGCGAAGGCGTTGAGAGGCGCGTGCTTGCATACAGCGACGATTTGATGTGCGTCGAGAACACGTTCAAGAAAGGCTCGGTCGGTGCGCTGCACAGCCACCCGCACACGCAAATCACCTACGTTGTTTCCGGCAAGTTCGAATTCGAAATCGACGGCGTGAAAAAAATCGTCTCCGCCGGCGACACGATGCTGAAAAAAGACGGCGTTGTTCACGGATGTACGTGCCTTGAAGATGGTACCCTCCTTGACATCTTCAACCCGTACCGCCAGGATTTCGTGAACGACTAACGCCGTGTGAATACATTTTTTCCGTGCAGATTCAAAGTCTGCACGGTTTTTTTATGGGAAAATTACATATTGTTCCCAACCAAGTTCAAAAAACTGCCGCATGCCTTACAACGCATTTCAAGCATCTAGCGAAGTCCTCAATTCGTCAATGGTTGAAAATGCTCCGTGCAATTCCTTTCCTTACTTCTGCAAGTTCGATAGCTTCGCGTGTAATACCATTCGACAAATCTTGATTACTATCCGTTAGTGCATTTTTTATGTCGGTTATGTGCTGTGGAAAATAATTTGGACGGGTTGATTCAAACGCAAGTATTCTGCGGAGCTTTCTTTCAAGTTCAGAGAGCAAAGTTTTATTTCGCAAAACTACGACTTTTTGGCATGACGTGTATTCATGATCGACATATTCGTCTGTAATCGGAAAACACGAACTAATTTTAAAAAGAGCAAGTTTGGTAGTTTTGCCAATGTGGTAATAGCAACTGCGTAAATCCGATTTGTCTTTTGAAATAAATTCGTTGTACTTTTTGATTTGCTCTTCTGTGCGGTGGGCTAAATCAGACGTTGGAATCGCCCAATACAAATTTTCGATTTTTTCATCTTTTAAGCAGCAGAAAACAGGTCGCTTTGAGCCTTTTTCAAAATCGAATGCACAATTGAGTTTCTTCAGCAAATCCAAAAATGACGGTTTTAAGACGAAAAGACAATGCTCTGTCATATTTCTCCAAATAAAAAAGGGGCTTCTTGCGATGCCCCTTTTACTCGATCTATGCTATTTAGGAACGCTACATAGCAGGCGTATTTCTTCGATTCATTTTATTTCGCAAATGACTGCGTATTTCTATCAATCTGCCTATTTAGAATAGCCAAGCAGCAAGCCTCAACTTAATATACCTGATTTCTACTTGATTGTCAAAGTCCATTTCCACAAAACAAAATCCCCCGCCCATGCAAATGCACAAGCGGGGGACTTTGGCGCCTTTCTAGGCACGCGTTATCGTTACGTCAAGCGTAATCGTTTTTCAAACTTACATCTGGACGCGGAAGATAACTGGTACAGCGAATACGTGGTATGCGTTGTCAGCATCGTTTGCTTTGTTGACGTTAGAGATAGACTCAACAAGACCGATGTTTACGTATGCTTTCTTTGCTGCATAAATCTGCAACCATGCAGAGAAGCGGAGGTCGATCTGTGTGTCAACGTCAGTGTTGTTAGCAACTTTCTCACCATTCTCAGTTTTCGTTCCTGGAACATCGCCCAACCAAATCATGTCAGCGAAGATACCTGTAACAGCGAATCTTTCATTGATTGCGTAGCGAACCAAAAGGTTGTTAGACATAACTTTTGTGCATGAGAAAGCAGTTCCTGCATCCTTTCCTTTATCATTTCCAGTAGAAAGTGCGATACCCTTTGTTGCAGCAGTACCACCAAGTCTAACAACGCCGTCGTCTGTCAAACCGCTGAAAGCGTGGAATGAAGAAATGCTCAATGCTCCAGTAGCATAGCGAGCACGGAGGTCAACACCCCAGTCTGTGAATGCACCAGCAATCAAAGAGCCGTTTCCACCGACTGTCAAAGTAAGTCCTGGAACTGGGAGCTGTGGCTGAACGTAAGCACCGAATGCAACTGCTGTTGCTTCTTCTGCCTTAGCGTCAGCATCTGATTCCCATTCCTTTTTTGTGTTGTAGTCACCGACTTTTACGATTGCCTCAACCTTTCCGAAGCCGAGCGAAGCGTCAGCAAGGAAAGAAAGAGAGTGATTTGACCAAGTTGTTGGTGTCGTGTTTGCTTTCAATGATGAAGTAGAAGACTCGTTAGAGATGTACCATCCAGAAAGATCGAGCTTTCCGAAATCTGCATCGAGAGAGTACTTCAAAGAAGCTGCCAAGTTCTCGCCAGCTCCTGCAACGTTCTGCAATGGGTTGTCAACGAAGAGTGATGGAGATTTAGCGTAGATTGAACCGAGTTTCTTGTACTCGAAGTCAGTTCCCTCGAAAGCACCTGCATCACAATCGTTCTTTACGCGGTAAGCACCGTTTGATTTACCATCAGCAACGATACCTCCAAAGAGAGTGACAGGTCCGAGTTTAACCTCTGCATCAACGTTCTTAAGACGGATTTTCGTTGTTGTTGCCTCATCTGTAACTGCCATGAAATCGAAAGTGACGATGTCGCCCTTCATTTTCATTGTGAGGTTATCAGTACCACTTCCCTGATATGCGTCAAGGTAACCGAAGCCTTTTCCGCCAACGTTTCCCTCGTAGTTTGCGTAGAGAGTTGCTCTCTGTCTGTAGTTCGCATTGACTGTAAAATCAGCAAAAGCCGAGCCTGCGACCAAAGCACCCATTGTAAGTGCTGTAACTATCTTTTTCATTATTAAATTCCTCCAAATTAATTACTGACTTTTTTTCATCCAAAATTAGTATGAGAGAGTCACGTACAATGGAATTGAAATCTGTGCTGTACCACCGAATGG
>CAMVSS010000135.1 GCA_947170195.1 uncultured Treponema sp.
TCGTTTTTTTAAATCGCAAGGGCGGAACAGGAAAAACAAGCATTTCCGTAACCTGTGCAATCGAGCTGGCTCGCCGCGGCTTCAAAACAGTGCTGGTAGACTGTGACCCTCAGGGCAATTCGTCTTCATGGCTCTCAAAGAATTTTCAATATGAACTTTCGGATGTACTCAACGGAAAAATCAAAGTAGGGGATTGTCTTGTTCAGACTCATTTCGAAAATCTTTTTCTGCTGCCAACATTCGCAATCAACGGCGGCCTCCAGAGTTTTGCTTCAAGCACACGGAACTACTACGCATTCGAGGACACAGTTTTCCCGGATCTCAAGGATTTTGACTTTCTCATTTTTGACACCTCTCCGGCATTCGGGGACTTCGAAAAAGGAATCGCAAACTGCGCAGATGTAATCGTCCCTGTCCTCAAGCTAGATCAGTTTTCGGCAGACGGATTCCAGACTCTGATTGAAAACCTCATCACCACTACAAAAGAAATCCGCTGCAAGGATCTGCTCGAGAAAATCTCTTTCGTCATCCTTAACCAGCAGGACAAACGAATGAAGTTCCAGTCTCTATTCGCGGAAAATTTCATGAAAAACTTCGATGACACACAGTTTCTCACGATTCCGACCGATACCTCTTTCGTTAAGGCACAAATCCTAAAAAACTGCATTCAGGACAAATCAATCACCGCCCGAAAGGAAACCATGGACGCAATTGATTCAATCATCAAGGAGATGACAAAATAATGAAACCACCAACAAATTTCACTGCAAGCGCAACAAAAAAAGTAAATCCCCTTGAGGCTGCAATCGCAAACAATTTTGCAGGCGCACACTCAGCAGAATCAGGGCAGGGAAGGGCAGATTTTCCTGCATCAGAATCAACGTCACAAATTTTCAACGCTAAAGCAACTTCGACGATTGAACCAGCTCAAAATGAGCCGAGACAGGTAGAAAATACACAGCAAGTCGCTTCTGCCGCACCGGTCGAAAGCTTGCAAGCCGCAGCCGAGCCAAAAACACCTTCCCGCCGCGAAGTAAAGGAAAAATTCCTCGTCTCAATGTCAAAAGGCGAGCGAAGCATTTTCAAGTCATTCTGCGCGCTCAAAGGTGTCTCGATGAATCACTTCGTCATGTGCGCGATGGATTACTTCAAGGAAGATCTGGAGAACGGAAAAGTTTCAATCAGCTCGCACTCATACAAGCGAAAGGAAGGCTAGGATGTCGGAAGAAGAAAACAAATATTTACAGGAACTGTTTCCGATTGAGGCGACTACAACCGAAATCATAAAAAAGTACCGGAGTTACATCGCAAGCCCGTTCATCGCTGCGGCTCTCCCGCTCAAAGACGTAAAAAAGAACGTGTTCGAGCGAAAATACAACAACATTAACTTCAAGCTCACGAGCGACATCAAAGTTCCTTACGGAAAAAACGGTCGTCTCCTTCTCACGATTATGACCACGCACGCTGTCCTCGACAAAGAGGCAAGCCCGGAAAAGCCTGTCATCCTGCAATACAGCTCATTGCAGCAGCTTCTTGACGAGCTTCAGCTTCCAAAACAGCGCGGCAAAGAAATAAAGGAGCAGCTTGAATGTTTCTCAGGGGCATCTTTCGTATTCCGTGAGAAAAAAATCCAGAAGACGCAGAAATATCTTTTCAAAGAATTTTTCAGTGAGGACGAAAAGCTTGACGGTGAGGTAACGGCCACATGGCATTCAAGCGGGGTAGTGCCTTTCTTCGAATCAATGAGCTATGTTGACATCGACGAGAACGGCAAGGAAAAAAAGAGCATTGGTCTCACAATCGTTCTTTCAGATAAATTCACCAAACTTTCCAAGGAGCACTCAGTTCCGATTGATTACGGCGTTTACAAAGAAATTTCGAGTGTCGTCGGAAAGGATTTGTACGCTTGGTTTGTTTACCGCAACAACAGCATCACCGAGCCGATTTTCATTTCCCGTGAGTCTCTCATAAATCAATTCTTGCCTATCAAGGAAAAGAGCTATGAATCCGAGGAAAGGGTCAACTGGAACACATTGAAGGAGCAGATTAATCTTATCAAAAAGAAGTATTATCCTGATCTCAATGTGTCGATTGCGAATGATAATTCAGGTATCACACTTTCAAAAAGCAAACCTGTAATTTTACCGAACGACAAGCATTATGTTCTTGTCACGGCAAATTTATAAATAGTTTTTGAGTCACAAAAACACAACGTTTATGAACTTATGAACTGATTTTACTATTTGCTTTAAATTTTAAAATCTATTTGAATTCTATTTGTTTATATAGAAGATGTTGTGAATTTGTGACGCTTTCGTTGAAATTGTGTTACCGCTCATATTTTATATCCTTTGTAATTCATTGTATGATAAAAGATTACGATGATTTGAATTTCGTTGTAAATCTGTGACTTTTTTGGGAGTTTTCCACGCGTTTTTGTTCATAAGCGTTGATTCTCAGTTACTTTTTTACTCTTTCTTCTATAATAAATGTTGATTTTCGTTGGTCTTTTGTGACTTAATTCTGTTTTTGTTTCTGTCTGGAGAATTTTTTTATTGAAAAACGTTGAGAATCTGTTACTAATTTTTTTTAATATTGTTTTTATATAAAAAAATGCGTTGAGAATTTGTGACTTAAATTTATTCTTTGCCAGATTTCTTTTGCATAGAAACAAAAGTTCTGTTTTTTGCCTGAATTACAGCTTGTTTTTCAGATTTCGTTGAAAATCTGTTACCAAAAATATTTTATTTGTTGAGAATTTGTTACTAACGGTCGGTAACTTCCTTGAATTTTAGCTGGCGTTGAAAATTTGTTACTGAACTAAATCATTATATTGTAGGGATTTAACTATACCTAACATAAGTACGTTGTTTCCGATATTTTGTAACTGTCTAACGAGTGTTATTTTGTCTTTCCGTTGATTTTTTGTTACTAAGCTGTATGAATTTGTAGACAAATTTAGGATGTTGCTTTGTTTTTCCTTGCGTTGAAAATTTGTTACTATAAAAATTACAAAAAAACTTAATTTTTTCTGTAATTTTATTTGGATATATGCTATAATGTCCTAACTTTATGGAGGCATTATGAACATTACAAAAATACAGAATGAAAATGAAATAACTCTTGGAATCGCAGGTCGTCTCGATACAATTACAGCTCCTGATCTGGAGAAAGAGATTGCCGGGGTTTCATCTGCAAACTCTATGGTAATTGATTGCTCAAAACTCGATTACATTTCGTCGGCAGGCCTGCGAGTGCTTCTTTCGGCGCATAAAGCTTTTGCCAAAAAAGGCGGTATGATTGTAAAGAATGTGAACGAAACTGTCCTTGATATTTTTGATGTTACGGGTTTCAAAGATATTCTTAATATTCAGTAGTTTCAGGGGTCGTGAATGAAATCTGATATTTGCAAAATTTCTCACAACAAAGATTCTCTTAAGGTTTTGCTTAATGAGACAGAAAAAGCTGCTTCATATTCAAATCTTGACGAAAAACAGTCTGGCCGGCTTCGTCTTCTTGCGGAGGAGCTGGTTGGAATGCTGCCAGAGCTTCTTGAATTTTCGGACGGTGAATTCTGGGTCGAGAGCGAAGGAAAGAATTTCGAGCTTCACACGGCATTGACTCCAAAAGGATTGATGAATGGTGAGATGCGTGAAAAACTGCTTTCTGTTTCAACTTCTGGCAAAAATGCTTCTGCTGCCGGAATCATGGCAAAAATCAAGCTTACTATAGAATTCATGCTGATTGATTATGAAAAAAATGCTACCACGTTTCCTTCTGAGTATGTTTTCTTTAATGAAGGAATTGGTACTGTCCCTTATTTTTCGGGTGAGGCATGGTCGCTTGCAACTTATCGTCAGAATGCCCAAAAACAAAAAAATGAAAAATGGGATGAGCTTGAACGTTCAATAATCGCAAACATAGCCGATGAAGTCCTTGTCGGAATTCAGGGCAAAAAGGTAGAGGTTATCGTAAAAAAAGCATTTTAAACTATGAATGTCTATAATACAGTCGCAGAACTTTGTTCTCTTATAATCACTTCTTGTACGGAAGAGTTTTTCGTGCACTATAGCTGCATCTCAAATGCCGAGAAGTTTCGGATTAATGAGCTTGTTTTTGAGAAAATTCCGGTTCTTTTTGAAAAAGAGACTGAAAGGCTCCGGATTTTTGAAGTTCACCAGCTTTCAGAAGAGGATTTAACCGATGAGTTTTTTGATAGTCTTAAAGCTCTTTCGGACAAACTTTATAAAAACCAATATTATTTTGCGATTGTAGGATTGATTCAGATTCTGGATGAGGCTGTTGAATCATTACTAAAGAAAAAAATTGCCGAATTCCAGGCAGATGATTTTTCTGTCGTGCTCAACACAAACCGGGAGACGACTGGGATAGGTCTTTTGCCTCGAACTTCCTGCGTGTGGGAGCGAAAGCACCGGCTTAGTCACAGCTACAACCGCATGGACAATTTTTTGTTTAACATGCTTCTCATGGAAAACACGATTTTAGGCGAGCTGATTGACAAGCATTTCTTTCTCAAAAAAGATTTGTTCCCCAAATTTGCAAAGACGGGCAGCTTAAAAATAGCCGCCACGCCTCTCCGGCTGGAAAGGCGTTTTGATGTCGTTCCGTATTCAGAGGATAAAGTTCAGTTTTTTAAAATTGCCTACGATGAATCTGACCGCGAGATTGAAAACGCGCTCGTCTGGGAAAAAATTGTCACGGCATCAAAGAATGAAAGTGACATAATTGTGTTCCCGGAGATGCTCGGAAATCCTGAGATGACAGGTTATATCACAGAAAAACTCAAGTCTGTTTCTGACGAAGAGCGGGAAAACATTCCGTCGCTGATAATTTTACCGTCATTTTGGGAAAAAAAGGGCAACACTGTCACGATTCTTGATAAATTCGGTAATATCATATGCCGTCAGAGCAAGCAGAATCCTTTCCGCGCGGATTTAAACGGAACAGGCTTCCTTGAAGGAATTCTTTCGAGTTTTGTGGTGAATATCTTTCATTATGAAGGAATCGGCCGTATCGCTATTCTGATTTGCAAGGATTTTTTGACTACAAAGTACATGGAACAGCTTATGCGTTGCTTCAAACTCACGCTGATTATTGTTCCTTCGTTCTCAACCGGCTCTTATGATTTCCGTCAGTCTTCTGATTTATGTGCCCACGATGATTGCAATGTTGTCTGGATTAACACTTGCGCGGCACTCGAAAAAGGCAAGGAGCCGAATTTTGAAAATATAGGCTATGTCCGAAAACGAATCAGCCGCACCGATGACGAGGCGCAGATGCTTTGCAAAATGCCGATTTGTGACGGAGCTTTCAAAGGTCAGTGCAATCATGACTGCATTTATTATGAGACAATAAATGGTGTGTAAGCTATGAAATTCAAATCAATCAATAAAATCCATCAGGGAAAATTCATT
>CAMVSS010000136.1 GCA_947170195.1 uncultured Treponema sp.
ATATTATAGAGGAAAAGAGAATTGTTTATTGTTTTTCTTCGTGATAAAATCTGAAATATGGCTACTACCGCGAATATTTTAGTTTTATTGAAGTTTTATTCTTCACGACAAAAGACCGCCTTAATCGAATACAACGAATTCTGCGAATACTTAAAACGTTACTCAGAGCATCATCTTGAGGAGCAGCCCGCTCTCGTATGCTATCTCGAAGATCCTGTTCCGGCACTTCAGGCTGAGCTGGACAAACTTATCGACGCACATCAGATTCTCATCATCTCAGGCCAAAACAACAAGCAGGCAATCGTAGTAATTCCGTATTTCATCGAAAAATTCGCCGAACGATACAGGGAAATTCAAACAAACCCGTCCTTGCCATTCCCTGCAGAGGGAGACCTTCCGCGGAGCACGCCAAAAGAAATCATAACGAGGGAAAACGCATCGGATCTCATCGCAAGGCTCATCGAGCACGAGGAACTGAACGACAAAACTCTTTACGGCCTTGTTCTCCCTCACGACGCGCCTACAATTCTTCTTCCGTCAAATATTTCTGTAAAAACTTTGATTGAAGACTCGATCGGAAAAATTCAGAACATGCTCAGAAAAGATGAGCATCACGATTACTTCCTCAAAAAAGTGACTATCTCAAATCCCGGCAGGGAAATGATAGCCAAGAATTTCTTCAACGCATTTGTGGACCGTGAAGACCACACGATGGAAACTTTGAGCCAGACAACAGACACATTCTATCTCTGGAATCAGCTCTGCTTTTTCATCAAGCAGGATTACGAGAAAATCAAGGATTTTACTCAGGAAGACCTTTCATGCCTTCAGGCTGTCTACATAACCGAAATCGCGGCAAATTTTTACAAGAGCAAGGCTCAGGAAAACGCGAGACGTGACGGAGCTTTAAAAATGCTCGAAACACTTTTGCAAAAGCCGCCGTATTATTTCACATTCGACTCAATCATAAAATTTACGGACAACAAGGGTGCTCCTCTTCTCAACCAGTATTCCGAGGATGAGCTGAAGGATTACCTGCACAAAAAATCTCAGGAAGCAAAAATACATGAGCTTCCTGAACTTCTGATTTTTAAGACATACGACGAGCAGCGTTATTTCATCTTCAAGAGCAAGGTTCTCCAGCTGATTCTTCGACTGTGCACCGATGCGAGACTTTCCGTGCTCGAAGCGATCAAAAATCATTGGTCAGAGGTATTGCGCTCTTTCGATGTGCTTCCAGAAATGAAAGATCAGCAGGCATTCGAAGCCCGGCTTGAGAGAGAGGTCCGAGTTCAGTCCCCTATTCTCAGCGCATTGCTTCATTCGTCTTTTCTCCCGCTTTTGAGCTACGATGCGGCAGGCGGAGACGATGCGAGCAGAATCAGTCTTTTCGTAAACGGAGAACTTCTCCCTTACAGTGAAATTCTCCTGATGGACAGAACAAAGCTTCTTTCGGATGCAAAAATTCTGCTTCCGTTCTGGTATTCGATCCCGCTTTTCTCATGGATTGCAAGAATGCTTCTCCGTCCGCCAAAGGCAAAACGAAACAAAAAACAGAAGTCAAAAGCCGAGATTTACCGCGAGGAAGAGCATGCAAAAAGTCAGGAAGATGCAGAAACAGCTGTCATCGCAAAAAATCCGACTGTCTCTAAAAAAGTTGCGCTCAGAGAAGCTGCGCGAATTGCCGAGCAGAGCCTCGTGCCTTCATCTTCAACAATAAACCAGGAATTGGACTCATACGAGCGTCAGTGGAATAAACTTCTCGGAAAAGAGACACACAACAACCTTACCGAAGACGTCAATTCCCTCATACGCGACTACGTAAGGAAAGTCCTCAGGACTATCAAATCTGACGGTTTTACGCCGGAGAGAATCGCAAGCCTGGCTGAGTCACTCATAAAAACTCCCGGTCTCCAAAAAATCGGTGAGCACGACGCTTTGTTCATGTACATACAGCTGTACATGGTAAAGCTAGTAAAAAATATTCCGATGTAAAGCATACGGGGCTGTCCAAAAAACAAGGGCAGCCCTAATTTTTTTTCGATTTTTATAAAAAAAGTTGCCGAAAAATGACAATCTCTGCAAATAAATAGGTGACGGAAAAATACATTCCGCAAAACCATAACAAGGATCCGGCCGGTCCAACAGGAGATTAGAATGAACGCAATGAATCAGATTATCATCGAAGGAAATGTCGTCAGGGACTCAACTGTAAAAGAAACTCCGAAGGGAACAAAGGTATGCATAATGCCGATTGCCTCAAACCGCTCGTACAGGGATGGAAACGGAGAATACCAGTCTGAAGTCGGATATTTCGACATTCAGGCATGGGGACAGGGATTCTCGGAAAGAGTTGTCAGGCTCGGAACAAAAGGACGCGGAGTGCGCGTTGTGGGACGAATCAAGCAGGACAGATGGAAGGACGAGAACGGAAAAAGCAAGGAAAAGACCTACATAATCGCGGAGCACATAGAGTTCAAAGGTGGTACGAAATCGGCGGAATCAGATGGAAAAAACATCGAGAATCCTGATTCGGAGCTGAAAAACCTTGAGGTAGCCGCAAAAGGAGCTGTCGAAGAAAAAGTTCTTGAGGCAGTCTTCTAGCAGCCCTGCTCTCCAGATTTAAAATAAAAAAGCGGAGGATTTCACATCTAAAAAAGATATGCTCCTCCGCCCCGTTTTTATTTTCCGCGGCCCCGAGACCCTTTATTTCTTGATGAATAAGAGTTTCTTGAAGCAGACCGCTGATTTCTAGGAGGTTTTCCACCCTTTGAGTTGCGGACGATTCCAGCCTCTTTTTCTGCGGAGGCTTTTTCATTCATCGCCTTGTAGATTTCGATTTTCTCAAGGCTGTAGAATCCGTCCTTCCAGTTAAAACGAGACGTCTCAGGGATTACCTGCCTTTTGAACATGGCGTTGGTAACAAGCTTAAGCTCCTGGCGAGTAACTTTTGTGCGTGAGAAATCCAGGAGGATTCGCTTGAATCCCTCGGAATTAATCGTATCAACCTTATCAGCTATCGAGAAAGGTTCTTCCGGCATTACGACAGAACCGTCTTCCGTAGAATTTACCTTAAAGATTGTCTCTTCTTTATCCTTAAAATAAAGGAAGTCATAGCTTTCAGGAAGTTTGAAGCGCATTCTGAACAAAGCCGGATACGCATAAACGGTTACAAGTCCGCGATCGCGGACATTCTGCTCCCAATTGCTCTTAAGATTATTCCATGAATTTTCAAGCGGAGTGATAAAAGCCCCGATATTTTGATTTTCATACCATGAGGCCGCCCATCGGTTGAACGTATAGAGATACGGCCCCGCAATGACGTTCGCATTCTTGCTGCGCAACATCGTGATGTGAGCAATATTGTTTGCGACAAACGTGCGGTATCCTTCTTCGATCAGCGACGCGATATCAGATGCAATTTCTTCTTCGCGGGATGCCGGACAGTCCGGATCGAGGGAAATAATCACCTGCTTTTTTGACAGCGGAAGCGAAACTTTTTTCTCAAGGAGATCGTAACGAGTCTCCCTGTTCAGTTCCAAAATCACACGAACCGGTGTTTTTGAGATAACCTGATAGATATCCGGTACCGTAGAAACCTGAATATAGAGGCCTTCCGGGAAATATGAAAGCTCGTTGCGGGCAACCGGAGTCAAATCAAGGACAGGAAGGACTTCCGCACCTGGTTGCTGCCGGAACTTGGAAATGTCCGACGGAAGCACGCGCGGATACCGCTTTGACATAGCCTTCGTCTGAAGAAGATATACAGAGTCTCCGCGCTTAAATCCCAGCGGAACATCAATAAGCCTGCGTCCCTTTTCGTCCTGAGTAACAGTGCGGACTTTGTGACTTACACGACCTGTATCATCCTGTCTGTGCAGACGGATAGAATCGCCCGGGTCAGGATCGTAACTTCCGCCGGACAGATGAGCCATGCAAATCGCATAATCTTTTGGATCCGCATCAGGTCCGGCAGCCTCACGGGCACGAGCCTTTGCAGCATCATCAGCAGGCTCAAAATGGTCGATTTTTCCAAGATATATTCCTGTGCCGCCGGCCTGGTTCGGATTTAAGATCAGCGAACCGGCTTTTTCGACACCTTCATCATTCGTCTTGAAGTTATACCAATATGAAGTTTTTGCGCGTGCAAAATCTGTTGAAAGCAATCGTTTTGCTGTGGCAACGGCACCTTTTTTGTCTTTTTCCCAGTTATCCATTAGGAAGCGGTAAGCGGCAACGACCGAACCGACATATTCCGCAGATTTCATGCGGCCTTCAATCTTGAAACTCTCGACACCAAGCTGCATGAGTTCCGGGATTTGCTCGATGAGCTGCAAATCGCACGGAGAAAAATAGTATCCGGATTTTTCTCCCTCAGAGCTGTCGACAGTATAAAATCGCCTGCAGGCCTGGGTACACATTCCGCGGTTAGCAGATTTTCCACCCAAAAAGCTTGAGAAAAGACACAATCCGCTCTCGCTGACGCACAGCGCGCCGTGAACGAAGATTTCGATCTCGGCATTCGAGTGTGATTTTATGTATTTTATTTCCTCAAGGCCAAGCTCACGGGCGACAACGACGCGTTTCAAGCCAGCTTTGCTCAAGAGATTTACTCCCGCGGCGCTTTCAACGTTCATCTGCGTAGAACCATGAAGCTCAAGATTCGGGAAAAACTCCTGGCACATTCTGATGACACCAAAATCCTGAACGATCAGACCATCCGGACCAATTTTGTTGAGATATGACAGGAAGCGATAAAGTCTCTCAAGGTCCCGCTCTTCGCTTACTGTGTTTACCGTCACATAAATTTTTTTGTTCTGCTTGTGGAGCGAATTGACGGCAGCCTCAAACTGATTCCATGCAAAATTGGAAGAACGGAGACGAGCGTTAAAACTTTTTAGGCCGAGATAAACGGCATCAGCGCCCTCGCCAATTGCGGCATCAAGCGCTTCGATATTCCCTGCTGGGGCTAATAACTCTGACATAATGTTTCCATTTTATCAGTTTTTCAGCGCAATTACTAGCAAAAGGACGAGAAGTTTAGCTGAGATTGCAAAAATCACTCACCCGTATACGACGAGTTCTCCATTCCAGGAGTCGATCCGGAAACCGCATTTTTGCCGCTGCCTTTTTTTTCCGTGACGAGATAGTCTGAAGCAGATGCACCTATCACGGCAGGAATTGAACCAGGACTGTCCTTGTACATCTCGAAAAGTGCCTGAATATTTTGCCTTGAGGCTGTTCTGTGCACGGTGGTCATTTTGTCAGAAACAAGTGCATCCCTTACGGAATATCCAGAAGTCCATGCGCCGCTGTCAAAGGCTTGTTTTGCATAAGTCTCCATTTTTTTTGTCCAAGACTCCTTTGCAGACACGCACAGAAGAAGGGCATCAACCACACGATTCTCCGCATTGTTCTTCAGGAGAA
>CAMVSS010000137.1 GCA_947170195.1 uncultured Treponema sp.
GCGACCACCGAGATCTACACTCTTTCCCTACACGACGCTCTTCCGATCTGTTCAAGAACTCCGGATTTTGACAGAATCGGTTACGTTGCTCCAGACGGAAATTTCTACAATGATCAGGGAAAGGTCACGAACGTAATCGACCGCTCATACTATATCTCCATAATGAAAGCTGGGAATGACACGGATATTGATGATCCTGTCATCTCAAAATCGACCGGCACTACAATCATACACGTTTCGCAGGCCACAAAGGTTAACGGTCGGACATCAGGCTTCTACAGCGCGGTTGTAGGCGTTGACAAGCTGACGGAATTCGTAAGCTCAATCAGAATCGGACGCACGGGATATGCGGTTCTTTACAATAGTGACGGCGCGGTAATCGTAACTTCCCGCCAGAATGCCGCAGAGGAAAATGATGCAGAGGGCGAGGCTCTTGAAAAAGCTCTTGAGCCTGTGGCCCAGGCTCTCGTTAGTGGGGAGAGCGGCTCTATGTGGGTCAGCGCAGGAAAATATGGAAAGAAATTCGCGACCTATCATCCTATAACCAACGCGAAATGGGGTCTTGCATTTGTTATTGACGACAAGGAAGTTTATGCCACTTCAAGAGAGATAGTGCTGACGCTTTCTGTAGCCGGCATCATTTTGGGATTGTCGCTTATCTTGGGAATCGGACTTGCGATTTTCCGTGCGCTTAAGCCGCTTGAGGGCGTAAAATCAGCGATCGAAGATATTGCTTCTGGAAAGGCCGATTTGACCCAGCGAATTACTGGCTCAGGTGCGGAGGCGGCAAATGAGATTGGAGGAGTTATCCGCGGATTCAATAAATTCATCGAAAAACTCCACATGATCGTCGCTTCTGTAAAAGATTCAAAAGTAATTCTTGTTGAGACTGGTGAAAGCTTGAAGAATTCAACCACTGATACAGCCGCTTCTATCACGCAGATTATCTCGAATATCCAGAGCATGGGAAACAATATCAGCGTTCAGTCACAGAGCGTTCAGTCTACGGCCGGAGCTGTAAATGAAATTGCTTCCAATATCGACTCCCTCAACAAGATGATCAGCGATCAGGTACTGAGCGTATCTCAGGCTTCGAGCGCGGTAGAAGAAATGGTCGGAAACATCAATTCCGTAAACAATTCAGTTGAGAAAATGGCGGAATCTTTTGCTGCCCTTGAGGAGCGCGCCATGAGCGGTGCGCAGAAGCAGCAGAACGTTAGTGAGCGAGTAGAAAAAATCGTCGTTCAGTCGCAGATGCTTCAGGAGGCAAACAAAGTAATTGCCTCAATCGCAAGCCAGACAAATCTTCTTGCCATGAATGCGGCAATTGAGGCTGCTCATGCAGGAGAATCAGGAAAGGGCTTCTCTGTCGTAGCCGACGAAATTCGAAAACTTTCGGAGACATCTTCTGCTCAGTCAAAGACGATTGGCGAGGAGCTTAAGAACATAAGCGAATCTATAAACAGCATTGTTGAGGCATCAAATGAGTCCCGCGAGGCATTTGACTCCGTAGCGGACGGAATCCGCAACACGGATGTCATTGTTCATCAGATAAAGGGCGCGATGGAAGAGCAGACTGCAGGCTCAAAACAGATTATTGATGCGTTGCGCACGGTAAACGACAGCTCATCGACGGTAAAATGTGCGTCTGCCGAGATGAGCGAAGGAAACAAAGCTATCCTTCAGGAAATCCATCAGCTTCAGGATGCTACGCTCAGCATGAAGCAGGGCATGGATGAAATGTCGATCGGTGCCCAGAAGATAAATGAGACAGGTGCGTTGCTTTCATCGCTTTCTGGAAAGATGGAAGAGTCAATCAGCGCAATTGGTGTGCAGATTGATCAGTTCCAGGTATAGTGGGGTTCCGGCGTTTTAGTTCAGTTTTAAGAGGAAAGACCGCAGGTCCGACATTTTCCGCTGGAATTCTCGGACGCGGTCTATGCTTGAGAAAATTTTTGACAGCATGATAGCGTCGAAAATTGCTCCGTCGAAAATAAAATCCGCGAACGTCGTGAATCCGCCGGTCTGCATCTTCATGTCATCTGTGAACTGAATTGATGAGAGTGTGCTGGCAAGCTGCTCGAAAAGGACTTGTGCCCGTTCCATCGAGGATTTTGCCTTGCCGATTTTTGAATGCTTCATTATGTCGGTAAAGAGACCTCCGCCGACCAGATCTATGAAACCCCATGTTCTTGCGCTTTTGAGAGAGCGTTCCGCTGATTCCAGTAGAGGCTCGATTTGAGAGATGATTGAAAGTGCTTTCTGCACGTTTTGTTGTTCCATTGGTGTCATGTGAATATTATATCGTAAATTTATGTTTTTTGCACAAAAAAAAGCTGCTAAAAAAATAGCAGCCTTTTTATTTTGTCATCTGGTTTTATTGCTCAGAGGTTTCCGAAATTCCCGGATTTTGCGGGGTTTTCCGCTCTATGAAATTATAGCTTTCAAGAATCTTAAAATACTGGACAAGTCTTGGAATCAAAGGCTCTGCTTTTTCTTGGAAATGTTCATGAACTTTTTGAGAAATTTGGGAGACGGTCTGAATGCTGTCAATTTGTTTCCAGATGAAGTTTCCGAACTCTTCAAGATGAATTTGTGTCACCGCCGGCTTTTTTAAGAATTTTTGAGCCAGGCGGTTGAAAATTCCCTTGTTTTCGATGAAAAGAGTAATCTCTCCCCCCTCAGATTCTTCATATCTCAGGGAGGATTTTCGT
Source organism: uncultured Treponema sp. (assembly GCA_947170195.1). Lineage (GTDB taxonomy): Bacteria > Spirochaetota > Spirochaetia > Treponematales > Treponemataceae > Treponema_D. The sequence goes on from CAMVSS010000137.1 coordinate 2,715, forward strand.
GCGAAAACTAAATCAAGGTAATTTTCGGACTTTTTACTCATTAGCTTTTGCTTTAGATGGAAGTCCGAATTTCAAGATGAAGCCAATCAGCAGTACGGCTGTGATGATTGCACCAACGCTACCCGTGCTGAATGGAAGAGCAACAGAAATTCCTGCAACTGCGAAGACAGCAAGAAGAATTCCGACGATTCCTTCGCCGGCGATCAAACCAGAGCAGAAGAGAACGCCGCTTGAGCTTTCTGATGTTGCTGCCTTGTTGCGCTTTTCGATGAAGAGACGCAGGAGGCCGCCGAGCATAATAGCTGCGCTGAGTTCGAGCGGAAGATAGATACCGATTGCAACCGCGAGAGATGGCATTTCGAGAATCTCGATTACGATTGCACAGAATACGCCGAGGAATACGAATGCCCAAGGAAGATTTCCGTTGAGAACGCCTTCCGTAACGATCTTCATCAATGTTGCCTGTGGAGCTGCGAGCTGCTCAGAGCCGAATCCCCATGCATTGTTGAGAAGAATAAGAACGCCGCCGATTGAGATTGCAGAGATTACCGCACCGATGAGCTCACCGATCTGCTGTTTTTTAGGAGTTGCTCCGAGGAGGAATCCTGTTTTCAAGTCCTGAGACATATCACCAGCGAGGCAGGCTACGATACAAACGATGGAACCGATTGTTATTGCGCTGACGTATGTTGCTGCGCCGGCATGACCTGTTGCCTTGAGGATGATAGAAACGAACAGAAGGGCTGCGATTGTCATTCCTGAAACAGGGTTGTTGCTTGAGCCTACGAGTCCGACCATCTTTGAAGATACTGTTGAGAAGAAGAAACCGAAGATGACTACGAGAATTGCGCTCAGAATTCCAGCCGGAATTGGTGGGAGGAGCCAGATTGCAAGAATACAGACAACTACACCGCCGATTACGAATTTGAAGTTCAGATCCTGTGCAGTTCTTTCTGAAGAAGCATCAGAAGAGTTCTGAAGACCTTTGATTGCGCTCGCGAATGTTCTTACGATGAGAGGCAAAGATTTGAAAAGACTGATGATACCGGCTGCGGCGAGTGCGCCTGCACCAATGTATCGTACGTAGCTTGACCAGATTGCGCCAGCTCCGCCACCTGCGTAAAGCTCTGAAACAGGGCGTGATGCAGGGAAAAGAACACTGTCACCGCCGAAACTGATAATCATCGGAATGAATACGAACCAAGCGAGAACGCCGCCTGCGAACATCATTGAAGCGATTCGAGGACCGCAGATGTAGCCGACACCGATTACAGCAGGGTAAACTTCCATTGAGAATTCAGTTTTCAATGCTTTGAGAGGAACTGATACGGCTCCTGAAACCATTGAGAATCCGTCTACGATGAATTTGAGCAATGCTCCGATTCCCATTCCTGAGAATACGGCTTTAGTGCCTTCGCCCTTCGTTTCGCCTGAAAGAAGAACTTCTGCACATGCCTGAGCTTCTGGATATGGAAGATTTCCGTGCTCCTGAACGATGATTGAGTTGCGGAGCGGAATCATGAATAGAACACCGAGAATAGCGGCACACACTGTAATGAGAGTGATTGTCAAAATGCTTGGTGTTTCGATGATGCCTTCTTTTGCCCACAAAAAGAGGGCTGGCATTGTGAAGATTGCACCAGCAGCAACACTTTCACCAGCAGAGCCGATTGTCTGAACCATGTTGCTCTCAAGAATCGAGTTACGTTTCAGAATTACGCGCGTAACTCCCATAGCAATAACAGCTGCCGGAATAGAGGCAGATACTGTCATGCCTACTCGCAAACCGAGGTACGCATTTGCGGCACCAAAAACGATTGCGAGAACGACGCCTGTAATAACAGACGTAAGGGTGAATTCCGGCGTGATTTTCTCAGCCGGAATATAAGGTGTAAAATCGTTTTTTTCCATTCAGATAGTATAACTCAAAAATTGAAAAGAGTATCTAAAAAAAATGCTGATTTTTGTAATTTGCAATGAATTTTATAAAAATTGCGTTAAGGGAAGTTTTAAAATCAGTTTCTCGAAAGTGCCCTTGGTGAAGAAAGTTGTTTGACAGGCTTTTTATGGAATGCTATAAATCTTCTATACACTATTAATAATTTAAAGTGTTAATGAGGAAGAATAATGAAAAAGTTTGTTTTAGCTATGTTCTCAGCTCTTCTGCTGATTTCTTGTCACAAAGTTCCTGTTGACGACTATGCCGTTTCTGTTGTTTCGCCTAGCGGTGCGCCTGGAGTCGCGCTCGCCGATTTTGCGGTCAAAAATCCTGATGCCTGCACTTTTATTGATGCGGAGACGATTCCTACTGCGTTCATAAAAGCCGAAAGTGATTTTATTGTTGCGCCGGTGAATGCAGGAGCCAAGCTCTTTAAGGCTGGAAAATCTTCTTATCAGCTTGCGGCGGTTGTAACGTGGGGAAACCTTTATTTTGCTTCCCAGCTCCCGAATTTTGTTCCGTCTGATATAGCGAAATCTTCGGAGGTTTATTTCTTCGGCGAGAACACGATCAATGCATCAATCGCAAAGTTTGTCCTCGCGAAAAACGATATAGCTCTCCCTGATTCTGTTACTTATCTCGCGGGTGCGGCCAACACTCAGACGACGCTTCTGCAGAAATCTGACTCGATAGTTCTTACGGCCGATCCGCTCGTAAC
>CAMVSS010000138.1 GCA_947170195.1 uncultured Treponema sp.
ACGACGGCCATGCTGCGGTCCGCCTGTGCCTGATCGACAGCTCGACTTTGGAAATCAAAAAGCAGGGAAATGAAAATCTTTCCGAGACCGCCGAGCTTGTTTTTGCGAACGGAGATTTTTACACGGTTGTTCAGAGCGGAAAAAATTACGTCCTCGCGGTTTATGACAAAAATCTGACTTTAAAAAAGACGGGCAGCGATTTTGTCAGCCCGGATACACCGATCACCGTTACGGCAAAAGGAATTCTCGTGAGCGGTGAGAACGAAAGACCTCTTCTTCTGGCAGCTTCTGACCTCAAAAAAATCTGGTAGAGAAGGGCTATGAAGATCAGAATTTTCTCTATTTGCGTTTTTTTGTGCGCGCTGCCATTGTTCTGTTTTAAAAGGGAGCATGTCGTTTCCCAGGCGGAGATAAGGAAGGCAATAAATGAGCCGCCGGAGCTTGTGATTTTTAAGCATGCCTATCCAGACGTAAGTTTTGCCTCGGAATTCGATGAGGAGAAATCAGACTGGAAGATTTTAATCAGCGTTGACGGGCGTTCGGGCGAGCTGTACTGGTGCGACGGCAGGTTGATTCCGCTTGAGGAGCTGGATCATAAGGAAAAATACTGGACCCTGCTATATAAATACGACAAGGAAATAAAAGATCCCTCGACACTTACAGAAGAAGAAGTCGAGCACATAAGGGAATTCAGTTCTCCGGAAAATCGTAGCGAAGGGGCCGGAACCCCGCCTTTTTTCTATGACATAGTCTATGATTGTTCGACGCGCCTCAGGATCGAGCGTCATATAGTTTCATACACATTCCTTGGCAAAAGAACCAACTGCCACAAGCGGCTTGTTGAGCATCTCGAGCGCGTTCAAAAACGGATTCTTGCGGAAAGCGAGTCTGATTCCGAGGTAAAGAAGTTTGTGGAGAGCCTTCTGAGCGCGGACAGCTATTCATGGAGGCAGATCAGGGATTCAAGAAACCGCTCGTTCCACAGCATCGGAATCGCAATCGACGTCCTTCCGCGCGGATGGGGGCAGAAAAACGTTTATTGGGCATGGCGGCGTGATATCGATCCGAAAAACTGGATGAAGCTTCCGCTGGAGCGACGGTGGATGCCGCCGCAGAAAGTGATAGAAATATTCGAGGATGAAGGATTTATTTGGGGCGGAAAATGGATTATCTGGGACAACATGCACTTTGAATACCATCCTGAGATTATCCTGAAGAATTTAAAATGGAGGAAAAACTGATCGGGCATAAGATCAGTTCTTTTAAAGCCTGTTTATCGGAGAACTTCTTTCAGGACTTCCAGATTTTTTTTCATGATAGTCAGGTATGTAGTTCCGTTTTTTATGTCCTTTGATGTCGTAGCCTGCATTGAATCAAGCACGGAAATCCGGCATCCCTTGTTTTTTGAATTCGCGATTACTGTTTGAGCGATTTTTTTATCCGATGTTTCGATTACGCAGATGCTTTTGGCTTTCAGTTCGTCAGCTTTGTTCGAGAGAAAAGCGACTGTCTTGAAACTCGCCTCTGTTTCCGCGGAGCATCCGGCAAATGCCGCAAAATAGTCCAGGTCGTAATCATCGACGAGGTAGCGGAACGGAAATCGGTCGGCAAAAATCAGGGTTCTTGAGGGAGCTGCTTTTGTTGCATCTGAAAAAGCTTTGTCCAGTTCGGAGAACTTTTGCGTGAGTGCGTCGAGATTCGCGCGGTAGATTTGTGAATTTTTTGAATCAGCTGATGAGATTGCTTCGCATATTGCGCCGCTTAGAACCTTGGCGTTCCTGAGGGAAAGCCAGATGTGCTCGTCAAGCTCCGCATCCTCTTCGTATTCCATTCCTTCTTTTTTTTCTTCGATTTTTGCCTTGTCTCCGAGCTTTTTAATCAGATTTACGGATTTCATGTTTTTGTTGCGGACATTTTTTAATGCGGCTTCGACCCATTTGTCGCTTTCTCCGCCCACATATATGAAAACGTCTGCGTCGGAGATTTTTGCTATGTCCCTTACGCTCGGATTGTAGCTGTGAAGATCGGTTCCGTTGTCCAGCAGCATGGTGATGTCTGTGTCGGTTCCTTTTGTTATTTCTCTTGCCCAGTCGTAAATCGGAAAAATTGTCACCACAACCTTTGTTTTTGCATAAACAGTGCTTAACAATGCGAGTGATGCGAGCAGAGAAATAATTTTTTTCATCTTGATCTCCAGAATTTGAAAATGATTTTCAATTTTATATAAGATAATCTTATTCTTGTCAATCTGAAAATGATTTTCATTTGTAGATCAGAAAAATGCTCGGAATCTTGTTGAAATCAACCGGCTTTGATTTTTTCCATTCCGCAACGGTTTTCGTGACGGCAAATTCTTGATCCGTCGTTAGCCCGCATGCGATGCAGAGTTTTGTGTCAGGGCGGAGCGTTTTCAGCAGGGCTTCCATCATTTTTTCGTTTCTGTACGGAGCTTCGATAAAAAGCTGGGTCTGGTCGTCTTTGTAGATTTTGTTCTCTAGCTGGCGGATTTTTGCCTCTCGCTCTCCGTTTTTGACAGGAAGGTAGCCGTTGAACGCAAAATTCTGACCATTGAAGCCGGAAGACATTAGGGCGAGCAGCATTGAGTTCGGTCCGACGAGGGGGACGACTTTGAGGTGCTTTTTTTGCGCCAATGCCACTGCAATTGACCCTGGATCTCCTATGCACGGGCAGCCGGCATCAGAAATCACACCCATGCTCTCGCCTTTTTCGAGGTGTTCGAGGATGTGCGACGTGGTTTTCGGGTCTGTGTGCTCGCTCAGCTCTGTGAAAGTGCAGTCGTCAACTGGAAAATTTTTGTCCATTGAGATTAAAAAGCGGACGGCAGATTTCCTGCTTTCCGCAATGAAGTGGCGGATGTTTTTAATGACTTCGATGTTGTAGTCCGGGATTACTTTGCTTATTTTTGTATCTCCGAGAGTCACCGGAATCAAATACAATGCGCTTTCCATGTCGGTATTTTAGAATTTCTTCATATAAAAATCCATATCGAAAATAAAAACATGTGGTATACTTTGAGTTGTACCGGCAAAAAATTCTTCAACTTTCGGGTACACATAAAATGGGGGTTTTATTATGAAAAAAGTGTTTAAAAACGCTGTTCTTTTTACAACTATTCTTTTTACCGGAGCGATTGCGCTTTTCGCAAAGCCGAAGCTCTCTGTTTCAACGGAAGTAGCTTCTATCGACAAGCATGGAAATCTTAATCTTGCGCTGCAAAGCAGCACGTTTTATGCCAAGGGATTTGGTGTCAGCGATATTGTGACTGTAAAACTCGGAAAGAAGATTTCTTTTGATGCGCCTGTCGGAAAAAATTATAGTGACGTCGATAAGGGCGCATATATCCTTCGAATCAATAAGGACGAAGTTTCCCTTGCAATCAACATGGGAAATATTTTTGAGACGACCGGTGCAGCCGTTGGAACACCAGTCACAATCTCTTTGAAAGAATCGCGCGGATATCTCATCACATATCAGAAAAGAATTTTGAACACGAGCAACAATCGTGAAGATTTTGCATCCGATGAGATTTTTGCGAATTTCCGTGAGGTAAAACTCGGAAACATCGCGCCGGGAAGACTTTACCGCTCTTCAAGCCCAATAAATACCGAAAGCCGCGCTCCTTATGCACTTAAGCTTATGAAGCAGGCAAATCCTAATCTCGTTTTGAACCTTGCTGACCACAAAAGCTCAGCTCATTTGATCACCGATGAGTACTATTCAAAGCTTGTTCAGGAAGGAAAGGTTGTATTCCTCAACGTCAACGCGACCCTGACTGATAAAAAAGCTGTGGCTGCAATAAAAGACGGACTTATCGCGATGTCCGAGAACAAAGGACCGTATCTCATTCACGGAAAGGAGGGCAAGCTGCGAACAGGATTCGTCATCGACATTTTGGGCGGTTTGTGCGGAGCTACCATCGAAGAAATCAGCGCGGATTACATGAAGAGCTATGAGAACTACAACGGAGTAAAGCCGGGAACGAGCCAATATGAGACAATAGCTCAGGTTCTTCCGACTTTGTTTGAGAAACTTGACGGTCAGAACGCTAACAACGATAATCTTCAGCAGGTTATCGAAAATTATCTGGAAAAAAACATAGGTCTTACCCGTGCCCAGATTGAGAACCTGCGAAAAAACTTACAATAAAATAAAAGAGATTTTTGAGGAACTCTGCTTGTCTGAAAATCTCTAAAAATTTTCCTGCAAAAAACGCGGGAAAAACGGAGTAAAAAATGAAAATTTTGATTCGTCCTCATGATATCGGAAAGGGGAGCTCTGATTGGCTCGGAAAGAATGCCCATGAGTGGGGGTTTGACGGCGTGCAGCTTGCGATCGCAAAAGCTGTTGAAGGTCAGACCGGAAATCCTGGAACGCTCACACCTGAGGTCGTAAAAGAAATTCGCGACGGATTCAATTCCCACGGTGTGGAGATACCGTTGCTCGGAGCTTATTTCAATCCGGTTCATTCCGACAAGAAAAAGGTTGCTGACGGCGCCGCAAAATATGCTGATCACCTTCGTCATGCGGCCGCGTTCGGAGCCAGTTTCGTTGCGTCGGAGACGGGAAGCTACAACGACGACAAGTGGACGTACAATCCTAAAAATCAGACAGAAGAGGCTTTTCAGGAAGTAAAGAAGATTTTTGCTCCTATGCCGAAGATTGCGCGTGAGGCCGGCGTGTGCATGGCTCTTGAAGGCGCGTGGGGGCACTGCATGTACAGTCCGCAGATGCTCCGAAGACTTGCGGACGAGATTGATCCCGGCCTTGAGAATTTCCGCTTCATAGTCGATATCTACAATTATCTCTATATAGGAAACCACGAGCAGCGCGCTGAGATTTTTGAGAAATGCCTTGAGCTTTTCAAAGGAAAAATCCTTGGCTTCCATTTAAAAGATTATGTAGTGAACGGCGAAGAGCTTGAGATTGCTCCGCTCGGAAAGGGAATCATGGGATGGAAAGATTTCCTCCCGAAAATCAAGAAGGAATGTCCTGACGCGCTTCTCATCTTCGAGGGCGTAAAGGATGTTCCAGGCTCTCTTAAATTCGTTCGGGAAATCGTCGGATAAATCATCATAACTGAAATCTGTCAGTTGCCTAAAAATCCCCTGAAGAAGGATGCGACAATCCTTCTTCAGGGGATTTTTTTTAGTGATATAAAGCCTATTTAACCTATTGACAAAGTAGGTAAATGTTTGTAATGTTTAGTAATCCTCTTGGTTTGTTAGGTAATAAGAAGATAGTGCAGGAGATCTTTTGAGCAGAGTACCTCTAGT
>CAMVSS010000139.1 GCA_947170195.1 uncultured Treponema sp.
GTTGCCCCATTTCTGAACTACTGCCTGCATAATGTACCTCCAACACTTAAAGTATATACATTGTATATTCTGGCTGTCAAGAAAAATAGATAAAAACGCGGCTCGCTAGAAACTTCGTTGCGAATCGACCGCGTTTTACAATACTACATATCTTTATCTGTCCATGAACGGAATGGTTTATTCAAGGATCATATCTAAATTTTTTAATCCACTAGAACGACTTTGATATTTAAATGTTAATCCCTGTAAATAAAAATTATTCAAAAAGTCATGAATATATATTTATAATCATAGCTTTTCCCCGGGCTAGGGATTGGAGCACCGCCGAAGGCGTTCTGGAGTGAATGAGCTTTGCGAATGAACGGAAGAATGGAGCGAACAGCGGAAGTGCGGAAAGCCCGACCTGTTATGAAGCCGCAGGCGGAATAACGGGGAGCCTCCATATTCCAATAGAGAAACAGCAAGATATGTGCCGCGTTTTTTTGCAAGGATGCTTTTTTTTTCGGATGAAATCAGCTGGAATTTTATTTCTCAAAAATATCCCGGAGAATTTCTCGCATTGAAAGGCGGTTCGTTTTAAGCGCAAAAAAGAAGTGTCGTTTTTCTTTGAATTCTTCGTTTCTCTTGCGGATTATGTCTTTCAAATTCTCGTAGCGGACTTCAAGCTGCTTTTCCTTTGCGTATTCGCGGATTTTTGCTGAAATCTGGAATGTGTAGCAGAGGTCGATGCAGAACACGCCGTAAAAGAATCCGACCACGAAACTGAACGAAAGATGGTTCGTGAACCAGTAAAGCCATTCCAAAATGCGGGGGTGCACGAGAAAGTAATAAAGGCCGCTCAAAATCACCCAATAAAAAGAATACTGCGGGCAGATGATTCCCTTGATGTTGAGCCAGTTCTTGCTGTAATCCCACAGTTTGATTTTCATTCCTTTGATAAAGATGAGACCCGCGATGAATTCCATGATTGTAATCGCAATCGCCATCAGAACGAAAAGCATCAGCTTCTGCAGCCATTCCACGGTCACAAAGCTGACATCTATAAACGAAAGCAAAAACAGAACGCAAAGGCTCAGCCCATAAAGCGGAAGATACGGGCCTGTCAGAAAGCCGGGGTTAATCCATTTCTTTTCCAAATTGTTTTTCGAGAAGAACCGCCGCCAAAAAACTTCTATTCCCCAGCCAATCATGCTTCCCGCATAAAACAGGAATGTCAGCACTAAAAACAAACTCATATTCAGCCTCTTATCTCAAACTTTTTATTTTGCGACCTGTCCCCCGGACGGTTTTCAGCACGAAAAAGTCTACAGCACATTTCCTCGGCTCGCAAGGGAAAAATCAAATCGTTTGTGACAAAATCACATAGAAAAACAAATTTCCATGCTACAATGTTATCCGGATAAAGCAGAAAGCAGTAACCTGAAATATTGTCTGCTTTTTTATTTTTATAAGGAAAACATTATGAAAAAATTACTTACTGTAATCGCGCTCTTATGCGCAGCAACCCTTTCATTCGCCCAGAAAGCAGGAGACAAAGTGTCTTTCGCATCAAAAGATTTGAACGGTGCGGAAGTCACGAGCGAAATCTTCTCAAAAAACAAAATCACAATGATCAATATCTGGGGAACTTTCTGTCCGCCGTGCATCCGCGAAATGCCCGACCTCGCAAAACTGAACGATGCGAACAAGTCCAACGGTGTCCAGGTCGTAGGAATTCCGATCGACATCGTTGACCGCGCAGGAAATGTGATCCCTGGCACAAAAGCCGACGGAGATGCAATCATCAAAAAGACCGGAGCAAACTATACGCACATCGTTCCGAGCAAGGATTTGCTTTCAGGTCTTTTGCGCAACATCCAGGCTGTTCCGGCAACAATTTTCGTGGACAAAGACGGAAAAATCATCGGACAGATGTACCTCGGAGCTAGAAGCCAAAAAGAGTGGCAGAAAATCATAGACAATTTGCTTTCTAAGCAGAAGTAGAAATTTCTCACAGATAAAACGCATAAAAACAGGAAGGGCGAATGCCCCGTGTGACAATAAAAAATGAATAAAAAGCATCTGGTCATTTCTATCATCTTTCTCCTCATCGGGATCATGCTCGTGGTCGCGGGCATTTTCCGGGATGAAGCGATCACGGTCTTTTACAAGGCGACGCGCATCTGCATGGAATGTATAGGGGTGGGATAATATGAAAAACACGCTTTCCAGCCACAGAAAAATCCGTCTCATCGTGCAGGCTTGCTTTGCCGCGCTTTCAAACGGCTACATAAAAGGTTTTGCCCGCGGTGAGATTTTTACCGGCGGATCAAAATATCTCTGCGTTCCAGGAATGAACTGCTATTCATGTCCCGGTGCTCTGGGCGCGTGTCCGATTGGCTCGCTGCAGGCAACGCTCAACTCGCGCGAATACAAAATCTCGCTCTATGTGGTCGGGCTGCTGGTTATTTTCGGGACGCTTTTCGGACGTTTTGTCTGCGGATTTTTGTGTCCCTTCGGTCTTGTTCAGGATTTGCTTTATAAGATTCCTGGCATGAAAAAAATCCGCATGCTTCCGGGAGAAAAATTCCTTCGCTATTTCAGATTTTTCTTTCTCGCCGTGTTCGCGATTTTGCTTCCGATGTTCGTGATTGACTTTACCGGTCTGGGCGAACCGTGGTTCTGCAAGTGGATTTGCCCGGTCGGAACTCTTGAAGGTGGAATTCCTCTCGTCCTGCTGAATTCCGCGATGCGCGGGGCAGCTGGATTTATCTTCAAATGGAAGCTCGCAATTCTGATTATCACGATTTTTTCTTCTATTATAATATATCGCCCGTTCTGCCGTTATGTCTGTCCGCTTGGAGCCATTTACGGCGTGTTCAACAAAATCTCGTTCTACCGATTTAAAATCGACACGGAAAAATGCACGAAATGTGGAGCCTGCCAGAAAATCTGCAAGCTCAGCATCCCGGTGTATGAGAATCCGAACAGCGCCGACTGCATCCGCTGCGGGGAGTGCAAGGCGACCTGTCCTCATGGGGCAATCAGCACAAGCTTAAAACCGTAGCAGAGCAGCGGCCAAGTTCTTAAAGCCTCGCCAGTTCTGAAAATCCGTCCCTAAGGGCAGGGTAGAGCTTTTTGTACAGGCGGTAATAAGCCTCGTACTGAGGGACATGTTCCGCCACAGGATGCTCAGGCTGGTTGAGCGAGATGACTTTTTTGCAGGCTTCCTCCACGCTCGACCAAACGCCGCTTCCGACTCCGGCAAGGATCGCCACGCCGAGCGCAGGGCCTTCCTTTGAGCATACGGTACGGACATCAAGATTGAATGTATCCGAAAGCATCTGTCTCCAAAGCGCGCTCGTTCCGCCGCCGCCACAAGCAAGCATCGATGAGACAGAAATTCCCATTTTCCTAAGCACTTCAAGGCTGTCCCGCTGGCTGAAGCTTACGCCCTCAAGTACGGCACGGAGCAGATGCGCCCTCGTGTGCCGTGCAGAAAGCCCGATGAATGCTCCTCGGGCAGCAGGATCAAGGTGCGGCGTGCGCTCTCCCATAAGGTAGGGCAGGTAAAGCAGTCGGTCGCTTCCGATGGGAATGCGCGCGGCAATGTCGTCAAGCAGCGCGTATGTATCCTTTCCAAGCGCGCCGGCAACCTCGGTTTCGGCGGCACAGAAATTATTCCTGAACCACTGAAGGCTCAGCCCGGCAGCCTGAGTTACGCCCATAACATGCCATGCTCCTGGAACGGCACAGCAGAACGTATGCACGCGCCCCTTCGGATCTATGTGAATCTTGCTCGTGTGGGCAAAAACCACGCCGCTCGTACCGAGGGTGCAGAACGCCGTGCCGTCCGCAACTGTTCCCGTACCGACAGCCGCAGCCGCATTGTCTCCCGCGCCACCTGCGACCGGCGTTCCTTTCCGGAGTCCTGTCATGCGCGCACCTTCCTCGGAAATCACCGAGCTGATTTCAGGCGACTCGTACACGCGGGCGAGCTGGCTTTCCGTAAGCGAAAGGGCAGAAAGCATTTCCGACGACCATTTTCGGTTCGGTACGTCGAGAAGCTGCATTCCGCTTGCGTCGCTCGCCTCGGTGGCAAATTCGCCGGTCAGCTTGTAGCGGAGATAATCTTTCGGAAGCAGGATGTGGGCACATTTCTCAAAAATTTCAGGTTCATGACGCTCAACCCAGAGAATTTTCGAGGCCGTAAAACCGGTCAGGGCAGGATTTGCCGTTATCTCTATCAGCCGTTCCGCCCCGATTTTTTCAGTCAAAATCTCGCATTCTTCCCCGGTGCGCTGGTCACACCAGATGATGGAATCACGCAGCACATTGCCGTTTTTGTCGAGCATGACAAGGCCGTGCATCTGCCCTGAGATACCGACTCCTCTGATGTTTTCAGGTTTTGTACCCGACTGCGAGATGACAGAACGTATCGTTGTGCATGCCGCCTCATACCAGTCGTCAGGACGCTGTTCCGCCCAGCCGTTCTGTCTCTGGATGAGCGGATATGAGGCGGTGGCGGAAGCGATTGCTTTTCCGTCCGTATCAAAGAGAACAGTTTTAGTTCCTGATGTTCCGAGGTCAATTCCGAGAAGATAATCCATGTCGCTTCCCCTGAAAATCAGCTGAACAAAATGCTGTTTACGATGCCCTCAAGATATTCCTGCCGTCCTGAAAGCGGTGCGTCAGGTCGCTTGAGTTCCGCAGCGCGATCCGCAAGCTCCTGCAGCGTTGTCTTATGCTCACGGATTTTCTTTCCGATTCCGCTCTCAAAGCTCTTGTATTTTTCTTTTACGAATTCGTCTATCCGGCCGTCTTCGATGAGCCGGGCAGCCTTTATCAAACCAAGGGCAAACGTGTCCATTCCAAGTATGTAGGCGTGGAACATATCTTCCTTTGTGTTGCTCGGGCGACGGTTCTTCGCGTCAAAGTTGAATCCTCCGGTCAGACCGCCGGCTTTAAGAACCTCATACATAGCCATCGTCGCGTCATATACGTTGCAAGGGAATTCGTCTGTGTCCCAGCCAAGGAGCATGTCACCTTGGTTCGCGTCGATGGAGCCGAGCATTCCGTTGATACGGCTGATACGAAGCTCATGCTGAAAAGTATGTCCGGCGAGGGTAGCGTGATTTGCCTCGATGTTCATCTTGAAATCTTTGTCCAGCCCGTACTGACGCAAAAATCCGATTGCGGTCGCCGCATCAAAATCATACTGATGCTTCATCGGCTCTTTCGGCTTCGGTTCAATATAGAAATCTCCCTTAAAGCCGATGCTGCGTCCGTAGTCAACCGCCA
>CAMVSS010000140.1 GCA_947170195.1 uncultured Treponema sp.
TGTATTTTGAGCATCCCGGGATATTTGAACGCAATGGAAGAACTTTTGCTCCGGCCGGCATGATGTCGTCAGTTGAAACATTGTCGCTTGCCTTGAGTCGTACTGGAAGCGAGAGATTTGATTTGTACTCTCGGCATGCAGGACACGGCTTGATGTTCGGTCCGCGAAGGATTTCAACTTTGCTTGCTTCGCTTTCAGGGAGCGGCGGAATTACCATAGCGCGGTTTGTAGCGCAGTTCAAAACCATCGGGCTAGACAATCGCGGGTCGTTTCCGTCGAGCATTGAGATTCGAACGCCTGTTTTATATGCAGGATCTTCATAAGAAAGTGTTTCTGCCTCGGTGAAAACGCCTGAGACAGCGGCAGCGGCTGCAGTTTCCGGGCTTACGAGGTAGACATTTGCGTCTGCAGTACCAGAGCGTCCCTTGAAGTTTCGGTTGAATGTGCGCAAGGTTACGCCTTCTGAGTTCGGAGCGAAGCCCTGACCGATACAAGGACCACATGCTGATTCAAGGATTCGGAAACCTGCTTCAATCAAATCTTCGAGAATTCCGGCTTTTGAAGCCATGAGAAGAGTAGTGCGGCTTCCAGGAGCGATACCAGCTTCAACTCCCGGTGCGATGTGCTTGCCTTTTACGATGGCAGCAACGCTCTCCAAGTCGTCCAAAGAAGAGTTCGTACAAGAACCGATGACGACCTGTGTGACTTTTTTGCCTGAAAGATTTTTAACGGTGTCGATTACATCAGGATTGTGAGGGCAGGCTGCAAGTGCGTGAAGTTCGTCCAAATTGATTTCGATGAGTTTGTCGTATTCTGCACCCTCGTCTGCTTTCTGCTCGCTCCAGTCTGAAGCGCGTCCCATGCTTTCAAGGAATTTCTTTGTTTTTTCGTCTGAAGGGAAGATTGAGCATGTTGCACCCAATTCTGCGCCCATGTTTGTGATTGTAGCGCGCTGTGGAACTGTGAGAGTTGCAACTCCGTCACCGAAGTATTCGTATATTGCGCCTGTTCCGCCCTTAACTGTCTCGCGGCGGAGAACTTCGAGGATGATGTCCTTTGCGCCGACGCCTTTTCTGAGTTTGCCTGTGAGTTTTACGCCGAAGATTTTTGGCATCGGAGTGTGGAAGGCTCCTCCGCCCATAGCGACAGCAACATCAAGACCGCCGGCACCGATTGCAATCATGCCGATTCCGCCGCCTGTTGGTGTGTGGCTGTCAGAACCGAGCAATGTTTTTCCAGGTTTTCCGAAGGACTCCAGATGAACCTGATGGCAGATTCCGTTTCCCGGTCGAGAGAAGTAAAGACCGTATTTTGCGGCAACTGACTGAAGATAGCGATGGTCGTCCATGTTCTTGAAGTCGGTCTGCAATGTGTTGTGGTCGATATATGAGACTGAAAGCTCTGTCTTTACGCGTGGAATACCGATAGTCTCAAACTGAAGGTATGCCATAGTGCCCGTTGCGTCCTGCGTGAGCGTCTGGTCGATATGAATTGCGATGTCCTCACCGCGTGGAATTGGAGTTCCCTTTTTGAACGTGATGTTCGGGCAAGCCTCAGAAACGATGTGTTCCTGCAAGATTTTTTCGGCCAATGTCAGTGCCATGTAAAATACCTCTTAAAAAAAGATAACTAAATTATATAAATTTTTTATTTACGTTACAAGCAAACTAAAAAATATGATAAAATATAAGGGATGAAAAAAAATCTCTCCTCATGCATTCAAATATTCCTTATACTCGCACTGCTTTTTTCATGCAAAGAAAAGAATGACAATCAGGACCGGTCATCTTCTTTTAGGAACCTCAGGGAAAAAGCATCCTTTCTTGATGAGGAGATTGCATGGACCGAGGAGCTTGAGCATGGAAGGCTTTCTGCGGAGGTAAAACAAAAAAACGGAATCTCGGATAAGGTCGCGCTTTCTCCTCTCGTCGTTTCTGCCGTTTTGTCAGAGGGGGACACCCGTGTTTATCCGGTCCTTGACGGTTTTACGTCCCTTGACACTTCGCAAATCGAAGACTCTTTATGGACTTTTCTTTCGCAGTTTTCCGAGAGCTTTATAAAGGACGAGTCGCTCGAGAACTATTTTTTTCAGGACTCAAAAATCTCCCTCACGCTTTTTTATATTGCATTTGACAAGGTTTTCGGTCAGAAAAAGGATTCGGAGAATAAAAATCTTTTCACCTCTTTCGTCGTCGGCTCGCCGTTTGCAGGAAGTGATTTTACCGAAGTCCCTGTTAAATTTTTTTCGGATGAGAGCGAGCTTCTCCTGAATCTGTTCTGCGCCAAGTCAGGCAATTCATGGAAGGCCGAGCAGATTCAGTTTGTGGCCGGGGAGGCTGAACGTGGACAAATCTGAAAAAAAAGCCCTGACAGGAATCGAGAGGCAGCTTGTCCTTGAATATCTTATTGATGGAAATGTTCCTCTGACACTGAGCGAAGTGACTCCTGATGCCGCCGCGGAAAAATCCGAAGGAACGATAAAGAAAATCTCTTCCGGAATTTTCCCCGTAGCACTGAAAAGTGAGCAGATGAAGGTTCTGGATCAGGGAATCATTCTTCTGCAGAATCCAAGCGAGTCGATAAAATCTTTCAGCGGAAAAAGCGTAAAGGTTCAGTTTTATTTTAATCGGCTCGGATTGTATTTCCTGACCGAAGTCAAATCTGTATCGACAGGGCTTGCCATAGTCATTCCCCAGAGCATTTTCAAGGTTGAGGATGAAATTGAGAAAAAAAAGACGAATTTCTATGCGGTGATATACTATGAGACCGCAAAGAAAAACGGCGGAATAGACATAAACTGCGTTTTTGATGATGATTACAAGCTTTTTTCCGTGCCAAAATGGAAGGATGTGCCGGAAGAAAATCAAAAAGAAGCGAAATCCTACATCGAGGAGGCCGTCCTTCAGTCCAAGCAGACCTCGGGTTTCGTCGGAAACGGTGTTTTTTTGATAAGCGTGAGCCGTTTTTTGTCCGAGAAAAAGCAAAAAAAGCAGGGGGCCATTGACGGTCGTGCCGAAGCTCCAAAAATCATTTACATCGACCATGAGCGAATGGTTTTTGCAAGCGAGAGCGAGAACATGATTTTGACGGAGGGCAACGAATATGCAGTTATGCTCAGTTTCCCTATTTCAGGTCCTGTAAAAGACCGCAAGGTTTACCTTACGTGCAGAATCGCAAAAATCATGGACAGCAGGGACGGAGAACGAAAATGCGCCTGCGCCGTCTTTACTTCGATCAAGGAAGAGGACCTGCGCTTTTTGTACGAGAAAGTTTCTGATTAGTTACAGATCAGTTGTTCGGCAGCGGGGGAAGCTCGTTTTTCTTTGGCCGGCTTCCCATAAAGACTGCTATCGGGTGCAGGATTGAGATGTGCTCGCAGAAGATTTTTATGATTACGGTCAGCGGTACCGCAATCAGCATTCCCATGAATCCCCACAGCCATCCCCACAATGACAAACAGACGAGGATTATGAACGGAGAAAGGCCTAAGTTTTCTCCTTCGATCTTAGGCTCTATCACATTTCCGAGTACAAGGTTGATCGCTATTATCATCACGGAAATAAGAATTACAGACGGTATCTCCGGGAAAAACTGTATGATCGAGAAGAGTATTGTGACCGCGCATGAAATTATAGATCCGAAAGTCGGGACGAAATTCATTATGAAAGAGAGGAATCCCCAGACGAGAGGAAAATCAAGTCCGACAATTATGCAGGAAAGCGTTACCAATATTCCCGTAATGAGGGAGATCGTGAATTTTATCGAGATGTAGTGCGCGATTTCCGAGGTCACGCTTTGAATTATCTGGGTCACCCTGATTCTGTTGTGCATGTCGAAAGCGGCGTTTATCTTTTTCTTCATCATGTTCATCTCTGAGAGCAGAAATGCGGAGAGGAGTACGACGAGGAATGCGCTTTTTATGAATGATACCAGCTGCTCCGTAAAGTTGAGGGCTAATGACTGGAATACTGATGAAAGGTTGAGCTGTTTCGCTATGTTCTCAAGTATGGTCTGGTCCGCCTCAAAATCAAAAAAGAAGAGGATCTTTTCATTTGGATTTTTCGACAGCTTTTCTGCGATGCTCGTAAAGACTGTCATAAAACGCTGTTCATAGCGCGGGTAAGAGAGCAGGATTGAGCGCGCGCTGGCTGCAAGAATGTTTCCTATGATAAAGAAAAAGAAAAAGAAGACCAGATAGATAAAAAAGACTGCAAGCCACCACGGTATCTTGAAACGTACGTTCAGATTTCTTGCCATCGGAAAGAAAATGAAGGAAAGCAGAACGCTCAGTGTCACCGGCTTAAGGAATGACTCAAGAAGCTTGAGAACTGTTCCAAGGGCGATTATCGCAAAAAACAACAATATGAAGCATATCGCTTTGATCCATTTTCTATCCATAAAAGTATCCCGTGGTTGGCTAGAACTGTTTATTTTTTTGCAGGATGATAAACAGGATCTTTTTTCTGGCTCTTAGGGCCTATTTTGTCAAAGCCGCAGTATGGAACGAGCGCCTCAGGAATAGTGATGGAGCCGTCCGCATTCTGGTAGTTTTCGATGATTGCGAGCATTGCGCGTCCTACCGCTACGGCAGTTCCGTTGAGCATGTGGACGTACTTGTTCTTTCCGTCATCATCGTGGTATTTGACGTTCAAGCGGCGAGCCTGATAGTCGGTACAGTTTGAAGTTGATGTGACTTCTCCGTAATCTCCGTCTGGATGAGCTTCATTTGCGCGGCCTGGCATCCATGCTTCCAAATCCCATTTTCTATAAGCTGGTGCGCCGAGGTCTCCGGTACAAGTGTCAACGACGTGGAAAGGAATGCCGAGTCCCTCGAAGATTTCTTCCTCGATGAGTCGGAGTTTTTCGTGGATTTTGTCCGAATCTTCCGGAAGACAGTATACGAACATCTCAACTTTGTCGAACTGGTGTACTCTGTAAAGTCCCTTTGAGAACTGTCCTGCGCCACCTGCCTCTCGTCGGAAACAGTGTGAGAGTCCGCAGTAGTAGAGCGGAAGTGCTGATTTGTCCAGGATTTCTCCTGAGTGGAAGCCGCCGAGCGTGATTTCTGCTGTAGCGACCAGACATGTTCCTTCTTCTTCGATGCAGTAAACGTTAGATTCGTTTCCTCGCGGATTGAATCCGATTCCCTGCAAGATTTCCTGCTTTGCTACGTCCGGCGTGATGAAAGTCGTAAATCCGTGCTTGCGCAAAATGTTGAGCGCATACATGATGAGGGCTTCCTCAAGGAAAACCGCCTC
>CAMVSS010000141.1 GCA_947170195.1 uncultured Treponema sp.
GGATGAAATTCGCCGCTTGCAGCATTTAATCGCAATCCGCGGATTACAACCAAGACTTATTTTTATATATTCGCCTCGCCCTCCAAAAAAAGGAGTTTCGGAGCTGTCCAATTAAATTGGAGATTTTGGATATTTTTCCCTTATCACTATAGTATCGGCGCGATTTTTTGTAAACTTTAAAGGAACGTTTTTTTTCAAAATACAGAGTTTTCTCCTCATTTTTTACTGTTTTTTTTCTTAAAATCTTAAAATTTTCCTAATTCTTGCACTTTTCAGATATTTTTAAGATTTTTAGGACATCTCAAGAAATTGCACCTTTTTAGAGATTCCCTTTTATGCAATGATACCAAAAGTCAAATTTTTTCCTTTTCTGCATCCGCAATCTGATTTATTATTAATAGGAAACATTGAAAAAACGTGATTTTTCAGCGATTTTCGACAATCCCAGCGATTTTTTCCGTGGTTCCCGATTTATGGAGGTAAAAAATGGAATCTTTACAAGAAAAAATAAGCTCGCTCCAAAAGATGATTGACGAGTCTTCGAGCATTGTTTTTTTCGGCGGAGCCGGAGTATCAACAGAAAGCGGAATTCCGGACTTTCGAAGTCAGGACGGCCTCTATCAGCAGGAATGGAAATATCCGCCGGAGACAATAATCTCCAGAAGTTTTTTTGATTCAAACCCGAAGGAATTTTACAGATTTTATAGAAAAAAACTCATAATCAAGGACGTAAAACCAAACAAAACCCACATAAAGCTTGCCGAGCTGGAAAAAGCAGGAAAGCTCTCCGCCGTCGTCACACAGAACATCGACGGCCTGCACCAGATGGCAGGAAGCAAGACTGTCTACGAGCTTCACGGAAGCACGCTGCGCAATTTCTGCATGAGATGTGGAAAATTCTACGACATTGATTTTATCGCCGACAGCGAAAACACGGCGGAAAAGCTCCCGCGCTGCGAATGCGGCGGCCTTGTAAAGCCGGACGTCGTCCTCTACGAAGAGGGGCTTGACGACAGCATCATCACAAACGCGATCCACGCCATAACCAAGGCTGACATGCTTATAATCGGCGGCACATCGCTGATCGTCTATCCGGCAGCAGGCCTCATACGCTATTTCCAGGGAAAATACCTCGTGCTCATCAACAAGAGCGAAACCCAGGCCGACTCAACAGCAAACCTCGTAATCCACGACAGCCTCGGGAAAGTATTCGAGCAGATAAAAGTCCAGGTCTGACAAACCGCCGGCCAAATCCAACTGCGAATTTTCAGCGCGCCGGCCGTTTCAAAGTCAGCGACCGAACGATTCAAGCAGGGAGAGAAGCTTTTGTTTTGCGCCGATCTCGCGAAGCAGTTTCTCCCCTGCGCGATTTCCGCGATTTCCGCAATCTGAGTCTTTCAAGTCTTTTCTTGCCCGCGGATTTTTTACAGCCCGTATCAAAAGATTTTTCGGAGTTCCCTCGGCATCAATAAACTCCAGCATCTGAACCCTGTAGTCGTTGTTCTCAAGGATTTCTCCGCGCACGGCATCAGTCACTAGCGCACAAAATCTTTCCTTTATAAGCCCGTATTTCACGAGAGGCAACAAAGCCGAGTCCTCGGCTACCGAAGATTTTGATACCTGGGCATTGATCTCATGCTGGCAGCAGGGAACGCTAAGGATCGCCTTTGCACCGTGCCGCACGGCATAGTCCAGCGCAAAATCAGTCGCGGTATCGCAGGCATGGAGCGTTACGATCAGGTCCGGCCTTTTTTCCTCGCCGAACGAAGCTATATCACCCACGGCGAAACTCAAATTCCTGAGCCCAAGCTTCTCCGCCAACGAAGAGCAATAATCGATGACATCTTTTTTCAAATCCAGCCCGAACACTTCGCACGGAACCTTCCTGATTTCGGTCAAAAAATACTGAACCGCGAAAGTCAGGTAGCTTTTTCCGGAACCAAAATCTACCACGCTGACCTTTTCATCCTCGCCCGCTTCCCTTTTCTGACGCAAAATTTCAGGCAGGATATCGTCGACGAACTCCAAAAAACGATTTATCTGGCGGAATTTATCATGCTTTGAGGCAATGACCTTCCCCTCCGAAGTCATGATTCCGAGCAGAACCAAAAAAGGCACCGGATTGCCCTCGGAAAGCAAATATTTTTTCCTGCGATTCTGCCCAGCTCCCGACGCGCACCTTCCCGAAATCAGGTCGGAACAGCTAGAAATCAAACCGATATACGGGGAATTTATATTTTCAGGGCGTTCTCCGCCTGCGGCTGCGCCGCCGACGGAGCCAGGCTTTCCGCGTTTCGCCGTCTCGCGCGGCTCATCCTTCCGCTCCGCTTCAGGACTGCCTCCGGCAGACGCTCCAATCCTTAACGCGTCAGCTGCACCAGGTATTTTCTTTACCAACCTGGTGATGTCGCCCCGCCTGTTTGCCATGAACGTAATCTCCTCAGACTCAGTCCGCTCAACGCAGTTCTTGAACGTTTTTCCAGCATGCTCCTCAATAAAAGCGGCGCACTGCTTCTCGCTCATCTTCCGATGAAAAACCTGCTTCTGAGTATAAAGCTCGGCAAAATAAGCTCCGTCCGATCCGTCGCCAGCAAAAGATGCAGGGGCGGCAGAAGACGACATTCTTTTTATCTTTATGCGGACATAATCCGCCCCAAGGATTTCTGAGATATTTTTTGCTGGCTTCGAAAAAGTCACGGATAAAATCATAAAATCACTCGCTGTGGGGAACTTCAAAAAGCGCAATTGTTCAGCGGTTCCCTGTTTTTTTCTGTGAAACATTTAAAAATGTTTCACAAATATCTATATTTTAATCTTTTATTCCGATAAGATAAATATATGGGAAAAATTTTTGTTTTTGTTAATCAGAAGGGTGGCGTTGGCAAAACAACTTCCGCTATAAACATCGGTGCATTCATGGCACAGCTTGGCAAGAAGGTTCTTCTTGTGGACTTTGACTCTCAGGGCAACATGTCCAGCGGTGTCGGCGTATCAAAGGACAAGCCGACAATCTACGAGCTGCTGGCGGAACAATCTACCCCTGAGCAGACTATAAAGCATACTCCGCTCGAAAACCTTGATGCAATCAGCGCATCGATCGACCTTTCAGGAGCTGCGATCGAGCTTGTCGATCAGGAAAACCGCGAATTTTTCTTAAAGAACGCCCTTGAGCCTCTCAAATCTCAATACGACTTCATACTGATTGACTGTCCTCCTTCCCTCGGAATCCTCACCCTCAACGGACTTGTGGCAGCAGACGCAGTTTTAGTACCTATGCAATGCGAATACTTCGCGCTCGAAGGAATCACCCTTCTCCTTCAGACTGTCAAAAAGGTACAGAAATCACTAAATCCGACCCTCATAATCGGGGGAATATTCTTCACGATGTACGACTCACGAACTCGACTCGCTCAGGACGTAGTACGACAGGTTCAATCATACTTTAAGGACGTTGTTTTCAATACAATCATCCCTCGGAATGTCCGCCTCTCGGAAGCTCCGTCTCATGGTCAGCCAATATGTCTCTATGACCCGGCATGTATCGGTGCAAAGAGTTATAAAAAGCTTGCTGAAGAGGTAATCGCCCGTGGCTAAAAAATTCGGACTCGGCGGAGGAATCGATGCGCTTATCGGCTCTTCCGGACTGAATGCTGATGACATTTCCGACCTGACATCTCCATCGACAGCTTCCGCGACATCAGGCGAAAGCGCACATGTCTCACATCCCGCAAGAGACCTTCCTGCCGGAATTGAATCCGACGAAAACGGTCAGCTTTGGCTGGATGTCCAGAAACTTCAGCCTAATCCGCACCAGCCGCGCGTTGAATTCGATCAGGAAAAACTCGAAGAGCTGGCGGAATCAATCAAGGAGCACGGAATCCTTCAGGCAATCACTGTCGAAGACGCTGGCAACGGTTCGTTCTACATAATCGCAGGTGAGCGCCGAACAAGGGCTGCAAAAATAGCAGGCCTCACGAAAGTTCCGGTTCAGATCAGAAGATTCAGCGAGCAGAAAAAACTTGAGGTAGCCCTCATTGAGAACATTCAGCGAGCAGACCTCAATCCTATAGAAGAAGCCGTGGCATATTACAAGCTGATGGAGCTGTCCGGCCTCAACCAGGAGCAGGTAGCCCAGAGTGTCGGAAAGAACCGCTCGACTGTGGCAAACGCAATCCGCTTGCTCAAGCTCCCTGAAGATATGCGCAACTCGCTCATCCAGGGCACGATAACACCTGGTCATGCGCGCGCCATCCTTTCTGTAAACGGCGAAACCGAAATGCGCATTCTTTTCGGAAAAATCATCGGAACAGGAATGAATGTTCGCGAGGCAGAGGAGATGGCAAAGACCCTCAACGAAGGCTCAGGAAAACTCCCTTCAAAAAAGTCCGCGCCAAAAACCGAAGCAAAAGACCCGAATGTAAAAGCTGTCGAGCAGCAGTTCATAGAGCGACTTGGAACAAAAGTCGAAATAAAAGGTTCGATGGACAAGGGTACTCTGGAAATATCTTTTTTCAGCAAGGAAGATTTGAACCGCATATACGCGATAATCTGCGGAGAATAATCCAGCAATATTTCGCAATACGTCGAATCAAGGCACGATGTCGCTTAAAGCCTTGACTTCGCCGTTTTTAGGGTTTGAAATAAGCACTAAATAAAAAACAGGGCTTTAACGCAAGAAAACTTACGTTAAAGCCCTTCTTTTTTAGTATCGCTTCACACGATCATGCTAGTCACGCGGGAACTGACCGACGAGCTCCGGGAAATCGAAACTCTTTTCTACGAAATATCGCAGGTCGAAGTCTTCGTGAGTTACTACAACAAGAATAGTAGCATGCTCGGCAAGATAATCTGAAATAACTTTCATTACATGCAGCCGAGTGTCAAAGTCGATGTGAGCGAACGGCTCGTCAAGCAAAAGAATGTCAGGTTTTGCCGTAAGTGCACGTGCGATATCCATTCGCTTCATTTCACCAGAAGAAAGCGACTGCGGATATGCATCGAGATGGCCGCGCGTAAGACCTACTTTTTCGAGGTTCTCCGCAAGCTCTTCGAGAGTTCCTTCGATTCCAGCCTTAGAAATCTGCATGAAAGAATCCCTGATTTTAAGATCCGGGAAGAACGAGAATCTTGAATCCTGCTGAACGACAGCCATTCTCTTTCGGTACGGCTTGAATTCCTTAGGATCCTTTCCGTTCTCAACCGGCTTGAGAGCAACGAGATCATCGCCTTCCATGAGAAT
>CAMVSS010000142.1 GCA_947170195.1 uncultured Treponema sp.
GGTAACATATTATGTTGATGACAAACGAAATCAGAGTCGGAACAGCTTTCATGTATGAAGGACAGCCGCTCATGGTACAGAAAATGCTCGGTCAGAAATCTGGACGTCAGGGTATGGTTACAAAGCTCCGCGTCGCTAACATCGTTACGGGAAGCACACAGGATCTTGGTCTCGATGCTGGAGAAAAATTCGAAGAAGTTGATCTCGTTGAAAAGAACGTAAAACTTTCTTACATCGACGGAAACGACTTCCACTTCATGGATCAGGAAACATACGATGACATCACTCTCGAAAAAGACTATCTCGGTGACAATGCCGGATACATCTCTCCAGATGATGACTACGAGGTAAAAGTTACATATTACAACGACAAGCCGGTCGGTGTTCGCCTTCCAATTCAGGTAACTCGCACAATCACTTACTGCGAGCCTGGCGTTAAGGGTGATACTTCTGGTAAATCTACAAAACCAGCTACTTTGGACACAGGAATGGAAGTAAAAGTTCCTTTGTTCTGCAACACAGATGACCGCATCGTTATCGATACACGCGACGGTTCATTCGTAGAGCGCGCTAAGAACTAAGTCTTAAATCCTTATACGGATTTTTGATTCATACGGGGACCTGCTTTTGGTCCTCATACACCCCGCATCAGGCATTACAATAAAATGCTTCATGCGGGGATTTTTTTTGCATATCTGATTTATTTCCAGAAAAGTTCTGCCTCAAAGCTTATGCCCTCTTCCGTTTTTCCGATGAGGGTAAGTTTTTTGGCATTTTCATCAACGGCTCCATACACGCTCACTTTCTGACCGAGCATGGCTTCCTTTGCATAGTTAAGGCGGAAATCAGTGAACCGAACGCGGCGGAGGTTTTCCGGCAGGGCATCGGCGACGAAAGCACCGTAACGGGCGTTGTTTGTGTGACCGTTTCCATCAAGGTCAGAATACTTTATGACGCGCTCGTCGAAGAGCGTCAGGTTTTCAGGATGCGCAATCTTGCCATACTTGAGGCAGTCATGCTCAGTCACCAGGTCGGGAGCGGCTCTCATAGTAAAATTCTTTGTCGGAACGATGCGGTGTTTTTCTGGCTCCACGGCAAGCCACGAGCTGATACCGCTGATGAGTTTTTCGCCCGTCATGCTCTCAAATTCATAGGCGCGCACGAGCTGGAGCGGCTCTGGCTTTTCTTCCCATGTTTTCAATACGATCGCCTCATTCTCACGCGGCATCCTGTGGAAGCGGTATGAAACGCGGCTGACAAGAATCGCATAATGATTCTCAAGAAGCACATCGCGACTCATTCCGAGCTGGTTGTAATCTTCCACGGCACCGTCCGAAGATATCTTGAGCAGGTCGTAGAATGAAAGCGTCTTGTTGTCGTTTGCTTCGCAAAAGTAAACCATGGTCTGAAAGTTAAACTTGTTATCAGCATCATGAAACTGTCTGTATTCTGCCATTTTTTAACTCCTCTACTTTTATTAGAGCATATTTTAGTAAAAAAGTTGCGGTTAGTTAAGGCAATCTATAAAAGCTGAAGTTTTTAGAGGTTCAATTAAGGTAAAAACCGCTTCCGTAAATATAGGCATCCTCATAATTCTTCAATATCCAGAATTCGTTTCCAGAGAGAAAAATGCCGTAGTCGTATCCATGAAGCCGGCAGTCCGGGGACATCCGCTGGAGAAGCTTGAAGTTCTCAGGGCGCACCATTTTCTCAAAATCCTTAAACCCGAACACGTTCTCGGTGATTTTTTTTCCCTCGCTAAGCTCGTTGAACACGTAGCAGGTCACATAAAGCTCCAGAGGCCCGTCGTTAATTTTTAAAAGCACATTTTTATAGCCGTTCGGAAAACCGGCAAGGGCTATGAGAAAAATAGCAAAGGTCAGGAAGATTTTTTTCAGTTTTGACATCCTTTCTTAATATCGGAACGAGGAAACTTCACCTTGAAAAAGATCGGAGGGGATTTGAAAACTCAGGGAAATTCCGTGGCTGAAATCTTTCCGTTTTTAGAGACTCCCTTTTATTTTTCTACCGCAAGGCAGTTTTCTTAAAAAAGGAGGTTTTTCATTATTTGATTTTGTTCTATACTTTTTTTCATGCTTGCGAAACTTTTCTTTACCTGCAATGCGGTTCTTCCCATTATTCTCACGATTCTGGTCGGCTATGTCCTGAAGCTTCTGAAAGTATTCCCGCTGGATTTCTTCAAGCTCCTCAACAAGCTCAGTTTCAGATGTCTTCTGCCGACGCTTCTCTTCTACAACGTATACTCGGTTTCTAACCTCGGGGAAATCAGGCACTACGGAAAGATTTCGCTCTTCTCGTTCACGGCGATTCTGGTCACGTTCATAATCGCGGCAATTCTCGCAGCACTTTTTATCAGGGATGAGAGGCAGAAAGGTGTGATGGTTCAGGCCGCATACCGCTCGAACAACGCCATAATCGGAATATCGCTCGTGATGTCGCTCGTAAACGGAGAGGCAAAAGCGGTCGCGGTCGCATCAATACTGTCATCGCTCTTCATACCGATGTTCAACGTGCTCGCCGTCCTCTCGCTGACAATGTTCATGTCGCAGCAGGGGGATTCGGACAAAAAACAATTCAACGGCTCAGACATAATCAGGAAAATCATCACGAATCCGCTCATCCTCGGATGCGCAATGGGTTTCGTCGTGCTCATAATCCGCTCGTTCATTCCTGTCGGCCAGGACGGAACGCCGGTCTTCACAATCAAAAACAACTTGCCGTTCCTTTACAAGACGATTCAGTCCGTTGCAGGAAGCTCCACTCCAATCGCGCTCATAGCTCTCGGGGGAACTTTCACGTTCAGCGCCGTCTCACGGCTCAAAAAGCTAATCTCGGTGGGAACTGCCGCGCGCGTCGTCATCGTTCCGCTTATAGTGCTTGCCTGCGCATATATGCTCGGCTTCCGTGAAGTCGAATTCCCGGCACTAATCGCGCTCTTTGCAACGCCGACGGCCGTATCATCAGTTCCGATGGCCGCAGAAATGAACAACGACGACGAGCTTGCAGGTCAGCTTGTCGTATGGACGAGCATTTCCAGCGCGTTCAGCCTTTTTGCCATAATATTCGCATGCACACAGGTCGGCATTTTCAACGCATAGAAAAACTACTTCCGGCTCTCCAAAATCTGGAAGAGGAGCACCACTGCAAGGATCAAGCTTCCTCCTGCGATTTCCCGGGCCGAAGGAATCTCATTTAGAAAAAGAAAAGCAAGGATTATTCCGTAAACGCTCTCGAACATAGCGCAAATTCCGGCAACTTGGGCGGAAACAGCCTTGAGGCTCGCGACAAAGAACGTGTAGGAAACTGCCGTAGCGACAACGCCGAGCACTGCCGTAAGAAGAAAATCATGCGCAACAAGAACAGGCTTTTCTCCTGAAAAAAAGGCGGCAGCCGTCAGAAAAATTGCTGCGAACAGATGATTGTACAGGACGACCGTCGTGCATTCATACCGGCTGGAAGAACGCTTGTTGTTCAGGACGAGAAGCGCATAAGTCAGGGACGATACCAGCCCGGCAAGGATTCCCTGGACGTACCTGTCCTTAAAATCAATCGACGGCATCATCACCGCGACGCCGGCAACAATCACCAGCGCAAAGAACACGTTCGTAACCTTAAACCCGGTTCCGAACATCAGCGGCTCCAGAAAAATAATGAACAGCGGAAAAGTAGAGAACAGAATTGTACCGAGAGCGACCGTGGAAAGTTTTGTGGAAGCGATCGTCGAAAGCCAGTGGAAAGCTTGAATCGCACCGCCGAGCAAAAAAACGCACCATTCCCGCCCAGAATGCACTCGGAGCGGGCGGCGCAAAACAACCGAAAAGATGATCAGGGCAAGCGCGGAAAAAATCGCCCGCCCAGCAGCGGTCACCGTGACCGAAAATCCGATTGCCTTGTATAGAGGCCCCGAAAATCCGGTCAGCACGGAAAGATTGATGAAAAGCAGCGCAATATTTTTATTCATGTTCCTTCCTTGCAGGGTGACCGCCGCAACCTATTTTGCACTTTCAGAAATTGCGCGATGCTTCGTGAACAGCTCGGCCGTCAGGCTCTCAGCAAATACTTTTCCGTTCGGAACTACATTCTCCGGACTGACCGTTTCACCTGCATAAACCGGAACCGGGTAATCGTTTATCAGGTCTTTTCGGCCTTTTTCAATCATTGTCCTGAGCATCACTTCTGCCAGCGGATTTGTCTTCTTTCCCTTGTCGATCATTGCGACAGATTCAGTCATGGAATAAGAGCCTTCGAGCGGATCGATGTAGTCGATAGGCAGTCCCTTTCGCTTGTCTTTGACCGCCTGGTGCCGCAAGCCGTAGCCTAGCGCGACTTCACCCGCACGAACTTTTTTAAGCGGTGCGGATCCGGACATCTCAAGATGCGGGCCGGCGTTCTCATAGATTGCATGAAGGATTTCCTTAGTCTGAGCCTCGCCATAATCAGAAATCAGCGGCAAAAACATATACCATGCGGTCGTGCTGCCTGCGAGGTCACACACGGAGAGCCAGTCTTTGTACACCGGATTCGCAAGGTCTTTTATTGTCTTCGGATAAGGGAGATTCTTCTCTTCCATGACCTTTGTGTTCACGATGATTGAACCGTAGTTTCCGATGAACGGAAGATAATACGGCTCATAAGGAACGAGGCAGTCCTCCTTAAAGCTCAGTTCCTTGTACATTGAATTCGCTTTCTGAGTGCTTTCTATATAAAAGGTATTGATTGCGATGATATCAGCTTCGATGTCAGTTCCCTCTGCAAAGAGTTTTCCGGCAAGTTCGTTGGTGCTGAATGACTGGAAAATGTATTTTCCCGCATAGCCGTTCTCGTCGAGCGCATTTTTGAACGCCGCGACGGCCTCATCGTCAGAGTTTCCGTAGATGATGACCTGTTTTTCTGCAGCCTGCTTTTTCTCACAGCCAGTAAATCCGAGCGCGGTCAGGGCAAGCGCCGCTCCGACCAGTTTTGAAACCATTTTTTTCATATTTTACCTCCAGCTTATTTTTTCAGCCTTTCTTCTGAGAAATGCTGTTGCTTACACCTTCAAGTATTTTCATAAAAAGATTCGTGACGAGAATCATCAGGGAGAGGATGAAAATCTCGTTGAACCTCGCGAAATGCTGCAATTCCTGAATCTTTGCCGTAATG
>CAMVSS010000143.1 GCA_947170195.1 uncultured Treponema sp.
AAGTAGCTGTTTCTGCGTGTTTGACGTCGCCCGTGCGCGCGGGCGCATGCCCGTGTTCTTCTTGAACACGCTTGAGAAATAGTTCTGGCTCTGGAATCCGAGCCTGTCAGCTATCTCGGAGAGTTTAAGCGTGTCCATCTGGAGAAGATTTTTCGCCTGCTCGATCTTGAGCCTCTCGTGCAGGTTCTGGATCGTGAATCCTGTCAGCTCCTTCGCGCGGCGTACGAGATGGCTCTTGCTTACCGAAAGATCCTCCGACATCTGGTCAAGGTTCGTCATCTCGCCGAGGTGCTCGATCAGATAATCCGTTATCTGTTTTGCCCTGAGTCCGCGGTAGTGAGTTTCCGGGGCTTTTTCCGGCTGGTTTAGGATTCCTGATATCTGCTCGCTCTTCAGGAAAGTTGATTTTTCCCTTGTCCTTCCTTCGCTGATGTAAATAGAGCTTAGCGCGTTGCTCAGCAGGAGCCGAACCGTGTCGTAGACCGATATGTTCTGATTTCCCATCTCAAAGAACGCATATCCGAAATACATGTCCT
Organism: uncultured Treponema sp.; assembly: GCA_947170195.1. GTDB lineage: Bacteria > Spirochaetota > Spirochaetia > Treponematales > Treponemataceae > Treponema_D. The sequence goes on from CAMVSS010000143.1 coordinate 537, forward strand.
GATGGTAGAGAATCTCAAGCATGACGGAAAATCTTTTTCCCTGAGGAAAGAACATTTTTGGCATAAGCGCGGGCGTCTTTACCCTGTACGGAAGAATCTCCCTGATATGCTCCTGAGGTTCCGGCAGCACGAATTCTATGTTCGCGTCGTCTAAATCCGATGAGATGTTCTCCGACAAGACCATTATCACGCCTGGGATTTTCATCTCGTTGAGCTGATATTTCAACGCTTCCTGAACCTGTTTTCCTGTCGTCGCCGTTGCGAATTTGATGGCAATTTGAGACAGATTGTTTGTCAGATAAGAATTTGTCCTTGATGAGACCGTGTCGTATCCGATGTAGACCGCAATCAGCGCGCGCAGCTGGTTGAAGATATCTTCCATGTGGTGATACTGATTTTCGTCATCCTTTACCATAGGAAGAATTATTCGCCTCAGCGATGTTATGCTCTGCTGCAACCGGTCATTTTCGAGCGCTGACTGCGCACGGAAATTCTTAAGCTGCTTCTGGAACCATCTCAGCAGCTCTCCCGGCATGTTCTGGTCGTAGATGTCGAACAGGATTGCGTCCACGAGCTCCTGAATATCTGGCTCGTCCGAGTGCGGCATGAAAATATCGCGAACCTTTGAGGACAGGTACTGCCTCAGTTCATCTTCCGAGCTAGTCGTGTTTATAGAGAAATCGTCCTGCGCAGGAATGTGAAGCCCCGCGTCGATGATGCTTTTCTCGAAGCAGCCGCAGCTTTGGCGGATTAGAAGGGCAGTGTTCACGTATTTTGATGTGCATTCTTCATCCGGGGACATGATCCTGTCGATCAGGAATTCAACTGCCGAATATCCTCTTTTAAAATACTCGAGGTTTACCGTCGTGACCGGAATGTGCGCCTCGATACCGTCGTACTGATTGTTGAATCCGGTGATTGCGATGTCTCTCGGCACGTTTATTCCGCGCTTTTCCAGCTCATCGATGAGCATTGATGCAACGATGTCGCTTGGTGTGATGATGCAGTCGATCTGCGCGCGGTTCCTGAGGTCGTAGTGCGACATGAGAGTCTCAACGACTTCCGCAATCTGCGGGCTTTCCATCGCCTTTACGGTGTAGATGCTGTCCGGAAGCTCCTTGATTCCGATTCTTTTCAGCTCGTTCCTGTATGCCTCAAGTCGGCTCATGTGAGGGCGTGATGATTCGCTTCCGATAAAGACGAATCTCTCGTAGTCGTGCACTTTTACAAGATGCTCTAGCACCAGCGAGATGGAAGAGTTGTTGTCGATCCTGATTGATGGAATTCCCGGAATGTCCATGTGACCGATATCTACCATAGGAAGCGGCGCGAGGGACGTGAATTTTTCTTTTACTTTCTCCGAGTCGAGAAAGCCCTGCAGTGAGGATGCCCATGTGACAAGACCGTCGATCAGAGGTTTCTTCATGAAAGTGAAGGTCTTGAGATAGTGGGTTATGAAATTCATGTCGTCCAAAAGCGAATATTTGATTGCTCCCGCGAAGTTGATGAAGTTTATGTCGTAGTCATTCGCGGCTTTCATTATTCCGGCTATGTATTCCTGTCCGATAAAAGAACGAAAATCTGCAATCCCTGCGAATCCGATTGTTATCCTGTGCCCCAAATTTTTCTGGGCTGACAAAAAAGTTCTTCTTTTTGCAATGCTGTAATTCATATTTTATAAAATATAATATTTTATTGTAAAAAATCAAGATTCTTTTTTATAAAAATAGTTTTAAAATATCGTCAATTTCCACCGGTGGTGACTGCGGATAAAATGCAAATGCGCATATTTTAAATTAATTGCTTATAAAATATAAAATCGACTTAAGAAATATACTGATTTTTAAAAATATTTGAGTTTTTGGAGTATTTTTCTTTCAAAATTTATAAAAAAATGGATATTACCGCTCTTATTTTATAAATATTATTACACTGAAACGTGGAATCGGGTGAGAGGACGTTTTGCGTTAAAAAAGTTAGTTGTAGAAATGGAGGATTTCTATGAAAAAAAGTCTGAAGGGCAAAGCCATGGCAGCTTTGTTGGCTCTCGGAATGTTTTCCGGAGTGTTCAGCTCGTGCAGCTTCGATGTAAGCGAAAGCGGCAGCGGAAATCTGGGGCTTTTGGCTCTCGTATCAGGAGGCGGAAGTTCCGGCGGCTCGGGATCGGACTCTGGTGCTTTAGCTTTAACAACTTCTAAAATTCCAACCACTGCACCAAGTACACCGGGGGAAATTACTGTAAGTGGTGGTGCAAGCTATAGTGGTAATGATATTAATGCTGCATGGAGTGCGGTTCAAAGTGCAACTGGCGATGTTACGATGACGCTTGCTGCAGGTACATACGAGGCGACTTCACAGCTTTCTTACAGCGGTTCATACAATGTAAAAATTTCCGGTGATTCAAGCGCCGCATACGGTACGAATGTACTTATTCACGGTAATCTTAATACGAACAGTCAGAGGCAGCGCGAGCTTTTGTATATGACTGCCTCAAGCAGCGGCTCCCTGACTATCGAATATGTGACAATTAAAAATGACTTTGCCATGACATCTAGCAGTGATGTTCAGGCAGAAGCTGTCGCAACTGATGGTACGGGAAACCTTGCCGCATACAATTGTTCTTTCCTTTCCGGCCAGGACACAATCAGAACTGTTGCAAAAGCCTGGTTCTATAAGTGCTATATTGAAGGTGATGTTGATTTCTTGTGGATGGAAACAACAGGTTCTGTTGCGCTCTATGAAGAGTGTGTAATCCGTGCGATCGCAGACCGCGTTTCTAACGCATATATCGCAGCTCCTCGCATGTCAATCGCATCAAAATCCGGTAAAGGTCTTGTAATCTATAAGTCAAAAATTGAGGCGGAAAGCGGTCTCGGCTCTAATTTTTATCTTGGACGAAATCCTTGGGCATCAAGCGCACTCTCAAGCTATTATAATCAGGTAGCAATCGTTGACTCTCCTCTTTATGCTGGTTCTGGAACAAGCCTCAATGCCACTGTATGGAAATCTGCTTCGAACGGTACAGCTGATAAGCAGTATGTAGGCTTTAAGACGGATGATTATTATGCAGCTTCTACAAAAACATGGGGAGCTCGTCTTTCTTCTTCTGTAAAATCTGCTGAGTATTGCGGTCGAAAGAATATTTTGAACCGACTTTATAATAGTGCCGCTTCAAAATTCACCAAGGACTCTGAGAATGAGTGGGATATTGATGCCGTAATCACCACAAACAATTGGTCTGTAACTGCTGATACGTCTTCTTCTTTGCTTGCCGGTGAGACGGAAAATTCAATCGTTACTTATGACTTTACCTCAAGCGGTGCTAACGGCTGGACTGCTGCAACTGTTTCAAATTTCAGCAGCCATTCATCAGGTTCTGCAATAGGCAATGCTAATGCGACAATCACGATTCCTGTTAATGGAAAATGTGTCGTCTATGTAACTGGATTTTACAGCGGTAATGGCAGCATTTCTGCCGGCTCGCAGGGTGAGGTAATCTATTCCTTTAACACAGGTTCTACGGGCGTTACGGCTGAAAAATCATATGTGGTCTACGATTCGTCTGCAACTTCCGTCGTAATAACGGCTTCAAGTTCAACGTATATCACAAAAGTTGTCGTTGAGTATGACAATACGCTCTCATATGTTCCTGTAACGGGAATTTCTGTTAGCGCGGATTCTTCTACATATACAGTTGGCGTTCCGGTCAATTTGTCCGCAACTGTTACTCCGGCCTCTGCTACGAACAAAGATATAAAGTGGACTTCAAGTGACACTAATGTTGCAACTGTAAACGAATTTACCGGAGCTGTAACGTTTGCCGCAGCCGGAAGTGTAACATTTACAGCAACTGCACGTGATGGAAGTGGAAGCACTGCATCAATTACTTGTAATCCAACAGCAGCTACATGGACTAGTGCAGAATGGTATGATTCTAAAGATTCAAGTTCTACGACGGCAAGTGGTAATGGTGCTTCGCTTGGTGGTTCAGCAGGTACAAATAATTCAGTCTTTACTCTTGGAACTACAAGTGGTGTAACTTTAGGCGGTAATAAAACTGTAACGCTCATTGATGGTACAACTAAGAACATTTCAACTGGTCTTAAGATGAATTCAAACGGTACGATTTCATTCTCTGTAACAGAAAGCGCAAAGCTCACTGTCCTTGCAGGATACTGTTCTGATAACAATGTTACAAACGATACAGTCGGAATTACAGCTTCAAACGGTGGCTCAGCTACAGCATGGCGTTCGAATCCGAGCGGTACCCCAAGTGCTGATGCTGAATACACATGGACGATCACAGCGGGTACTTACAAACTTGCCCGGGGTGGCAGCGGTTATGCTCCTTCAATTTATTATGTACGTGTTGATATCGGTGATTATCCGGACACTAGCAGCGCAATTGCTGTTTCATCTATTTCTGTAAAAGATTCTGACGACAATACAAGTTCTTCCATTGCGACTGGAGGCACGGTTCAGCTTACAGCAGCTGTAACTCCAAGCAATGCGACAGACTCAACTGTAACATGGTCATCTAGCAGCGATTCTGTTGCTACTGTAACGAGTTCTGGTGTTGTAAGAGGAGTTTCTGCTGGAAATGCAACGATTAC
>CAMVSS010000144.1 GCA_947170195.1 uncultured Treponema sp.
CGACATACACCGAACTTACAAAGCTGTACGGAATCGAAAAAGACAGTGATTTTGCGAACAAGATAGAACGCGGTATCAAGGCACCTGAAAATCAGAAAGCAAACACCGGGGATGTGGATCATTTTGTTGATGTTATTCGTACTCAAGAAGGAAAATATGTTATTTCTGGTGGTACAGCAAATTCTGATAAAAACATTTATATACTTGATAATAACGGAAAGCGTTCTGAAATCTTGGGAAAAATGTTAACGGAGAATTCATTTTTTGATGATGGAACTTTGGTGAGAGGCTCTGTTATTGATTGCACGGATTCTTCTGGTAAGGACTTCCTTGATACTTTTGAAAAAAATACCCCATATCTATTTTCATATATGATAAATGGATTAAATGGGGAAAAATATGACTTTAAGGATTTGGGAAAAGGAGATTTACCAATAGAGGAATTAAATAAATATCGACATCGTGGAATGCAACTTAAAGTTGATGAGGATGGAAATAAAGTATTTGGGTCTGCAAGAGATGTTGGAAATTATGCTGCAGGATATGCAGCAAGTAAAAACGGCCTTTATTGGAACGAGGCTAGGCTTGGATTTGATTTCCTTCAATCAGTGAAAGCGAGAAAACCATGTACGGAGGGAAAGGCTACCCAATCAGCTCAAAGATTGGGTTTTAATGCAGGAGAAAATTCTAGCCGACGAAAGGATGCTCTACAATATCGATATTCGACACTATTTTCTACTTATGCAAATCAGATAGTAAATTTGATAAGCTTTAACATTAATGGGGAATACTCCATGATGAGGGAAAAATGAAAAAAAGCACTATCGCTATTACAATTATCAATATTTTTGTTCTCTTAACAGCACTGTTTTCATATTATCTTGAAAAGCGAATAGGCTATATTTTGTATAATTTGGTAGCAATACTTTTTATAGGTCTTTTTATTTTATATTCGCTGTTAATAATATGTGTTGCGAATAGAAAAAAGATTTGCTGTCTCGAACAATTCCTTACCGTTCTTTTTCTTTGCTTGACGTTGAAATTTGATTTACAAGACAGATTTGCCCTCATAATAGAACTTCCAAAAATTGAAAAAAGACTTGAACTTATAAAAAATACTGAAGATAAATGCGATGAATATATATTGTTTGACTGGGCTCCAGGTTTTCTTGATTATAAAATGGTTCTTGTTTATGACGATAAAGATTCTTTGAAAAACATTGAAAATGATAAAATAAAAATTGTTGAAGGAACATTGTACATACTTTTTAGAGCTAAGAAATGCTTCTATATATGTGTTTTATATTATTAGCTGCTTCTGTAACATAAAATACTGCGTAGCCGGGGGACTTTTACCACGGCGAACTTGGCTTTCCTGTTTTTGATATGAGTCTGCCCCACGGATGGGGCAATCAGCTAATAAAAAAAGCTCTCTCCTGACTGAAAAAAGCAATAACATAACAAAGAAAAACAACGCTACGCCGTGGAGCACCTGCGAAGCAGTACCGCTTGCGGTATGGAGCGAAAAGCGGAAGTGCGCAAGGGCGACAGTAAGGAAATGCTGCGCCTGATTTTTAATAGCCAACGAAACAGTTGACGAGACCATACGCGACATGGCAGAATCTAAGGGTTACATTTGGAGCCGTAACCTCATCGTGCGCCGTGCGGTCGTTGACTCTGCGCTCACGAAGACCGTCTACAAAATGCAGGCGGTTAATCCGTATGCGTACTTCAACACCGCAGCCCCGACTTTGAGCTTCGACCTTGGGGAGCTTACAAGGCTTTCAGGTCAGGCACTCGCGATGGCAGTTCAGGCATCGAGCGACGAGCTCAACTTCTGGTATGAAGAGGTGTTCGGCAAGGGCATGGAAGGAAGCTCGGTCACAAAGATCGGGTTCACCTACGGCGGAAAGTTCGGAAAGCATCTCGGTCGCGGCGGCACGATACGAAGTGACGCGAACCTCGACCGCGGAATGGGCGCGAACATACAGGATCCGGGTGAAGGCGCGCTTGCATTCACTATCCTGTGCTTCGAATGGAACGACCTTGAGCAGAACCGCGGATTTGCAGAGCTTGCCAAGCCTGCGTGGGATCAGAAACTTTGGACGGGAAACTCGAACTCGATAATGGAGCCGCCTACCCTCAGGACGGCGGTCACTACCTACATGGGAGTCGTTGCTACAGCAGCAAGTGTTGCAGTGTCTGCGGTTGCAAGTCCTCTCGCTGGCGGTCTTGTAGCATCCGCCATAACTTTTGCTACTGACGCAGCTTTTTCGGGACTCGACTTTGCCGAAGGATACAAGGACGCAAAGCAAACGGGAAAAGATATAGGCATCAGCGCGGCTACGAACGCGATAGGAGCCGTAAGCGGTGTCGCGGGTAACTTTACATCGGGAATGAGCGGACTTGCGGGAATAGCGGTAAAGACATCTCTGACGGCAGGAACAGGCATTTTGACAAAAGGAAGTTCATCACTGATACAGAACGGCGGAAACTGGAACGCGGTCAAAAATGACTTCAATTCGTTCAGCGACTGGAGCGGAATCATTGCGAGCACGGCCGGAAGCCTCGTAACAAACTCTCTCGGAGCTGCGAACGGATTTGACGCGAACGGAAAGGCTTTCAATTCAAGTACGTTCAATGTAAGCGGCGTTGAGAAATTCGACAGCCTTGCCGGAGGACTTACTACGGCAGCACTGAACTACGGATTTACAGGAGAGACGACGCTGAATGTTCTGAACGTCGCAGACCTTCTTCCGTCTGACATGTTTAAGGGAACAAAACTAAAGGGAAAAAGCATCAGCTCAGGACTTCTTGAAGTGTCTGTCGGAAAAAAAGGTGTAAAGTCAAGAATCGGAAACGGCGGAACTGATATAAGTTTCGGAACGCTCAGAACTGCCTTTGCAGGTGCCAAAGAAGCAAAGAAAATCACGAGCTGGAAGTATGGCGGAATAGAAAAGCGAAGCACGCTGAACGGAATCAACATGCTCGGATGGACGAAGAACGATAATAACAAGAAACTCTCGAAGGAAATCTGGGATGAAACTCTTGGGGTTGAGTACGGAGACACTGACGGCGATTACGGAAACTACAGGCAGGGAGACAAAAAAATCACACTCAGCAGAGACCTCCTAGGCGGAGGAGCTGAAGCGAGCGCGAAACTTGCAACAGTAATGGCTCACGAGGGCACGCACTATTATGGAAACAGGATTGAAGGAGTCGCACACTCGGTAGGATTTGATACATACGCCCAGATTAACAAGATGTTCAATCTGGAAGGAGACTCATCTTTTGCCGGTCAGATGATTGATGAAATCATGAACAAAGACAGCTGGAAAGAGAACACTGGGGATGTGGATCACTGGAGAATGACTTGGGGCGGACAACTTATTGGAGACCATGACGGCTGGCTTAAGGATGAGAACGGTTACTACATAAACGAGGATGGCACTCATACGCCTGAAAGGCAGGCTAATACAATAGGTGCGGCAGGAATTGAGACAGGACTTCTGAATATTTTGTTCGGTGAAAGACAGGCTGACGGCACAATGAAGAATCATGGCAAAAAATACGGCACAGCTGAAAATAATTATGCTGACTCAGATTTTACCGATGAACAGGTTGAAATAGCACAGAACATCATGAAAAAGGCAAAAATGACAGATAATGGAACCCCAAATCCAAGGGAACTTTCGTGGTCAAATACCCTTGGGAAAAAACTTGATATGCATAAAGTCATGTCTGCTTCAGGAAACAACATATCCAGTGAAGTCTTCAATACCTACTACAACAATAAAGTTGATTCTCAGATAGGAAAGGCCTTGGGCGTAGATTTAGGTTTTGATACAGGAAAATCAATACCTTCAAATCAATATGGAAATTATACAAATCTTTTACTTTCTAGATTCGCAGATTATATTGATACAGGAGATGCAAAACAAGCTTTGACAGATAAATATTTTCAGACAATTACAAACGAAAACGGTGAAAGTACAAAACTTTATAAACTGGATAAGAATAACCCATTTTTGGATAGATTGGTGAAGCAGACTGATTCAGGCTTAGACGAAACAATCAATAATTCTGGTTGCAATTTTATGGCTACAATAGCTGTTCCTCAACTGTTAACTGGAAAAATTCTAAAACCTGCTGAGATACAAAGTATTTGGAATGAAAGCACTGAAAAAACTTTTGTTAATCAATATGGAGAAACAAGAAATTGGATAGATTCAATAGATTCAAATGTAAATAATCCAGATAAGGTTGCTAATTATACATTTAAAAACATAGGTTTTGCAAATTTTGAATTAAGATATGGATGGTCTGGTAATAATTTTAAAAAAGTAGGTTGTAAAGTGAAAGTTCCTTATTCAACGACAGGGCATTGGCTATTAGCAGATAAAGACTTAAAATATTTATATAATCCTGCTAACACAACCGGATCGGAAAATGATAATAATCCAATTTATTTGAGGAAAAACTAGCATGAAGAAAATTATTCAGATTGTATTAATTATATTTATTATTAGTTTTTCATGTACGGCTCAAAATTATATTGATGAAGGAACATTTATATCTGTAGGAAAATTGGATAAAATTGTTTTGAAGATTAATAACAGTCATTTCTACAAATGTATCGATGGGAACACTTTAACATTGTTGTACAAGATTGGTAATTATGATTTCGGCTCATTTTCAATTGATGGGCTAGCACCGGGATTTATTGTAGAGAAAAAATTCAATGATAACCTATTAATATTAAAATGTATTCTTGATTTTCCAGATTCTGAGAATCAAAATTCTGATAAACAGTTCTTGGATTATAATATATTAAACATAAGAATTGTTGATAATGATGAGATAATTATGAATGATCTGATATTTTATACCGATGAAAAAAGTTCTCATTATTATCGAATATCAGGACCTGCAAAAATACCTCTAAAAAATGCAAGAATAAACGATTCAAACGTCCGGCTTCGTGTAAAGCCTAATTTATCCTGTGATACATGGGCAAAGCTTCAAAAAGGAACTACTGTAAAAATAAAAGATAAATCATCAGAACCGTTTGAAATCGATGGAGAAAGCTGGTACTGGTATAAAGTGGACAATCCGA
>CAMVSS010000145.1 GCA_947170195.1 uncultured Treponema sp.
ACTACTACGCAATCCATAAAGATATTTATGAATGGTTCAACATCGCATTCGACAAATTCGGCCGCACGTCAAACGAGGAATGCACCGAAATCACTCAGAGAATCTTCAAGGAGCTCGACGAGAACGGCTACATCAAGGAGCACACCACAAAACAGCTTTTCTGTACAAAGTGCAACATGTTCCTCGCCGACCGCTATGTTGACGGCACATGCCCTAAATGCGGCGCTACCGATGCCAGAGGCGACCAGTGCGACTCATGCGGAACACTCCTTGACCCGACACAGCTTTTGAACCCTCGCTGCCACACATGCGGATCAACTCCGGAAGTTCGCGAGACAAAACATCTTTACATCGACCTTCCTTCAATCGCACCAAAGCTTGAGAGCTGGATGGAAAAGGCGAGCATAGAAGGAAAATGGGCACCTAACGCAATCCAGATGACAAAGGCATGGATCCGTGACGGACTCAACGAGCGCGCAATCACACGTGACCTCAAATGGGGAATCCCTGTTCCAAAAGCAGGCTACGAGAACAAAGTATTCTACGTATGGTTCAACGCACCGATCGGCTACATGTCAATCACAAAGCAGCTCGAAGACGAGCTGAAAGCAGAAGGCAAACCGAGCTTCGACTGGCGCGACTGGTGGATTCAGAACGGATCGAACAGCGACATCAAGCTCTTCCAGTTCATCGGAAAGGACAACATCCCGTTCCACACCGTCGTATTCCCATGCTCAGAAATCGGAAGCAAAACCGACTTCACAAAACTCTACCACATGTCTTCAACAGAATTCCTCAACTACGAGAGCGGCAAATTCTCAAAATCAAAGGGAGTAGGCGTATTCGGCTCTGACGCAAAGGATTCAGGAATTCCAGCAGACGCATGGAGATTCTACATCTACTACAACCGCCCGGAAAACCAGGACTATCAGTTCACATGGAAAGATTTCCAGGAGAAATACAACAAGGAGCTTATCGGAAACCTGGGCAACCTCGTAAACCGCACACTCCTGTTCATCAACAAAAACTACGGCGGAAAGATTCCTCAGGGCAAAAAAGACGAAGCTCTCTGGGCACAGATAATCGAGAAAGAAAAGAAAGCGACAGAGCTCCTCGAATGGGCAGAGCTCAAAGATGCGCTCCACACAATCCTTGAAATCTCAGATTTGTGCAACAAGGCATTCCAGGCGGCAGAACCATGGAAAGCAATTAAAGAGAACAAAGAAGTCAGCGACAACATCCTCTACAACCTTGCCTACGTAATCAAAGACCTTATGATTATGCTCCAGCCATATCTTCCACAGTACACACAGGTCGTAGCAGGCTATCTCGGAAAATCAATCTACACATCGACATTCGAAAATCCGGGTGATGACAGTGCCCTCAACTGGGATGACCTCGGCAAAATGGAAGGTCTTGATACAATAAAAGAGACAGCAGTTTACTTCACACCGCTCGACAACAAGACAGTCGATGCATTCCGCGCGAAGTTCGCAGGCGAACAGGGTGAAGCAAAGAAAGACGAAAAATCAAAGAATCAGCAGAAAAAACAGGAAAAGAAAGCGGAGCCAAAAGAAGAAAAACCGGCCCTCACACCAGAGCAGCAGATTGAATTCTTCAACGCAAACATCGAGCTTCGTGTCGCAAAAATCGTTGACATCAAGCCGAATCCGGACGGAGACAAACTCTACATCGAGACAATGGACGACGGATCAGGCACACCGCGAACAATCCAGTCGGGCCTGCGCAAATATCTTACAGAAGCAGAGCTTCTCGGAAAGCATGTCGTCATCGCAGCAAACCTCGCTCCACGCAAAATGCGCGGCGTTGAAAGCTACGGTATGCTCCTTGCAGGCGACTACACCGACGAAAACGGCAAAGAGTGCGTAGAAGTTTTGGATGCCGGTTGGGCAGCTCCTGGCACAAAAGTCGTTCTTGAGGGCGCAGACGTTAACGCCACAAAGAAAGCCGAAATCTCAGGCGACGAGTTCTTCTCAGTTGCAATCGAAGCAAAAGACGGCTTCGTACAGATTGCAGGCAAAAAACTCCTCGCTGACGGCAAGGAAATCAAGACAGTCAAAGCCCTCAACGGCGAGATTGGGTAAGACTTTGTCTATCCAAGTCTATGTCTTTGACTGCGACGGTACGATTATAGATTCGGGGGAAGACATCGCTGACTGCGTGAATGCTTCCCTCAAACATTTCGGCTACTGGCAGCTTGATACTAAGGAGCTGATTTCTTTTACGGGGGACGGGGCAAAAAAGCTCATTCTCCGCGCGCTGTGCCGTTCGACAAAAAATCGTTTCAATCTCGAATCTGAATACAACAAGCAGCAGTTTGACTCGGTGTTTAAGTACTATCTTGACTTGTACCACTCAAATCCGATTGTGAAGACTCATCTCTACGCGGGAATCAGGGAGCTTCTGCGCGTCCTTAAGGCGAAAAACAAGCGGGTAGTACTCCTGACAAACAAGCCCATCGACATCGCGCGGAAAATTTTTGAAAAGCTTGAGATACTTTCTTATTTTGACCTTCTGATTGGCCCTGAGACCAAGGACTTGAACGGCGGCGAAATCAAAATGAAGCCTGAGACGGACGGTTTCTATTTCGCAAAAGAATTTTTACAGAAAGAATTCGGAGAGACTTACACTAAAGAAAATTTCGTGATGATTGGAGACAGCGACGTTGACATCATGGCAGGAAAGAACTTCGGCTGTATGACGGTTGGCTGCAGGGCTGGAATCGCAAACAGCGAAAAAATGCTCGCGCAGAATCCTGACTTGAGTTTTTCGGTTGCAAGCGAAATCGAAAAATTCATCGACGTGCTTTCAAAAGACGGAGAGGAGGGCAATTCCGCTTCTTCTCTCATAAAAGACTACGCGATGAAATTTGAAGTGCCGATCATGCAGGACGAGGGAAGCGACTTCATCTGCGAATACATCAAGGAACACGGAGTAAAGAGCATCCTCGAAATCGGTACGGCAATCGGCTATTCGGTGGTGCGTTTCGCAAAACTTTCCCCTGATATCCGAGTGACTTCAATTGAAATCGACGAGGAACGCTACAAAGAAGCCGTAAAGAACGTCGAAAAAAACGCGCTCACGGACAGAATCACCCTGATTTTCGGTGATGCGCTCACGGCTGAAATTACAGGCAAGTTCGACCTGATTTTCATCGACGCGGCAAAAGCTCAGTACATCAAATTTTTCGAAAAATACAAGAAAAACCTCACAGAAAAGGGCGTAATCGTAAGCGACAACCTTTCGTTCCACGGCATGGTCGAAGATTTGAGCCTCACGAACAACTACAGCACGAAAAAACTCGTCAAGAAAATCCGCAAGTACATTGAGTTTTTGAAGGGTAATGAGGAATTCGAGACGGAGTTTTTCAAGAAAGGCGACGGGATTTCGATAAGTAAAAGAAAGTAAGACCGTGACAAATTGTCACGCTTTGAAAAAAATTGAAATCCAGGGGAGAGGTATGAAAAACGATTCTTTGCAGTTTGAGGACAAAAGCAACGAGCTTACAGTCAAGCTCCGTGCCAATCCGTTCAACAAAAACACTTACATCGGTTCCATCACGCGGCAGACGGTCAATCTGAACACGCTTGCCCGCCGTATCAAGGAAAATGACACGGGCTTAAGCGACTACACAATCTTCAATGTGGCGGGTCAGCTCAAAAAGGAAAGCCTCAAGGCTTTACAGCGCGGTCAGGCAGTGAACATCCTCGATCTCGGCACGCTCTACATGATTCCGGACGGAACTTTTTCCGTCAGTTCACCGAACGATGCACTCTCAAGGAAACTTACGCTCCGATTTTCGCCTTCGGAAGATGCGCTCAACGCTGTAAGTGACGTCAAGATCAATTTTGTCGCGGTCTCTGACAGTTCACCGCAAATAAATTCCGTCGAACCGATTCCACGCGGCGAGTCGGATGAATTCATCGCAGGCAAGATGATTCATATAAGCGGAGACAAGCTCAAAATCGCGGGCAAGGGCAGCGGAATCTTCCTCTGCAGGGTCGATGCAGAAGGCACACCAATCGCAGGAAGCGAGGTTCAGGTCGAAGAAGGTCTTATCATCCGCAACAAGACAAAGGAACTGGACTTCTTCATTCCAGCCGGCATTGAAGCGGGCGACTATCAGATCAAGCTGATTACGCGTTACCTCAGCGCGACAAAAGAGCGGAAGAGCATCATTAGCACGATGTCCGACACAATCCACATAACCGCATAGCGAGAATGCATCCCCCGGTCGTATGGCCGGGGGATGTTTTTTTTTTTTTGGGGGGGGGATGGGAGGCTTGCAGATATTTTTTACAAATCAATTTTTACATAGTCGATTCATATATTTTTTATTATATTCATTCTATGACCTATGGATATATTCGTGTGAGTACAGATAAACAATCAGTTGAAAATCAACGTTTTGAAATCTGTGAGTTTTGCAAGAAACAGAATATAACAGTAGATTCTTGGATAGAAGAGACAATCAGCGGCACAATCGACCCCAAAAAACGAGAACTTGGCAGATTACTTTCTGATGTCAAAAAAGATGACCTTATAATCTGTTCAGAACTTTCCAGGCTAGGAAGAAGCCTTTTTATGATTATGTCAATTTTGAATCTTCTCATGGAAAAAGGAGCAAAAGTCTGGACAATCAAAGACAATTATCGGCTTGGAGACGACATTCAAAGCAAGGTTCTGGCTTTTGCCTTTGGTTTGAGTGCGGAAATCGAAAGACAGCTTATAAGCCAGCGGACTAAGGAAGCCCTTGCACTGCGCAAAAACGAAGGAATAAAACTCGGCCGACCAAAAGGGACTGTGAGCGGAAAAAGCAAGCTTGACGGAGCTGAACTTGCGGTGAGCGTGATGATTTTTGCTGGAACAAATATAAATCAGATAGCAAAACTTTATGGAACTCACCGAAATACGGTAAAACGCTTTATTTTGACCAGAAAACTTGACTCTGAGGAAAACATGGAAAGGATAAGAAAGCTAAACTGAAAGCTCTTAAAGTTTTACAGGTTCCCATCCAGAATCAAATCCATTGAATACAGCGTTGGAATACATGAGTGCAAGCTTTGAAAAAGTATAAGACTTAAATTCTT
>CAMVSS010000146.1 GCA_947170195.1 uncultured Treponema sp.
CTCATGACCAGGTTGAGGCTATGACAATGGGTACAAAAATCGTTGTTATGTCAGAAAAGAGAATCCAGCAGATCGGTGAGCCGTTGTACCTCTACAACCACCCGATCAACAAGTTCGTTGCAGGCTTCATTGGTACACCTCCGATGAACTTCTTCAAACTTTCAATCGAAGAAAGAGATGGAAAAGTTGTTGCTAACGAAGGAACATTCACACTTGTTCCAACAGAAGCTCAGCAGAAACACCTCAAGGCTTATGTAGGCAAAGAAGTATACTTCGGCGTTCGCCCAGAGGATCTTCACTATCAGGCTGCACCAGCTGCAGAGAACAACATGCAGGTTAAGGTTACAAACAAAGAACCTCTCGGTGCTGAAACACATGTATTCGTTCAGGTAAAAGAATCTAATATCGTAGCTAAAGTTTCTCCTGAAGTAATCGTTCAGCTCGGCGATACCATTAACCTCACTCCAGATATGGAGCGCTCAAAGTTCTTCGATGTCGATACAGAAATCAACATCTGCGAACCAGAAATCGAGAAAAAATGGTAGCGAACGGCGGCAACGCCGCAAAAACGCCTAAGAGGCGTTTTTAGAGAGTCTCGTTCGAAGCTGTGCTTCGAGCGCGGAAGCGAACGGCGGCAACGCCGCAAAAACCTACCGTAGATAATTGCAAAATCCCCACGGATATCCTGCGGGGATTTTTTTTTGCGAAATGACGCGCTGCTTTTATGAAACTTCTTTTGTAACTGACAAAACGGCTCTTTTCTGCTAAAATCTTTTCCATGAAAAAATCTTCTGTCGTAATCTATAAAAATCAGCCAGCTCTTGTCGGTGAGCGTGACGGCGATAAATTCCTTGTCAGCTGGTGTGTAAGCCGGGCGACTGCGAGCGGAAAAAAAGCTGTGTACGCAAGCCAGAAAGTTCGCGATAAAGATGTGCTTCTGCTTTGCGAAAGCGAGGCGTCTTCAATTGATTCGCTTCTTGATTTTGCTGAGGTTGCATCGACGGAAGATTCCGAGGTAAAAAAACAAATTTCAGAAATCCACGAGCTTTTGCTGAGCGACGATGAGACTGCCGGAGCCGAGCAGAGTTTTTTGGAGCTTGCGGAGCTTCTTCGGGGTGAGCTCAAGGCAAACGAAAGCTGGGGATTGTATTCCGTGCTGAAATCTTCTTTTGAATTTGAGGAAGTTTTGCACGACGGCGGAATTTTTTTTGTTCCGCGGACAGAAGAGAAAATAAGCGAGCTTAAGAACAAGGCTTTTGAGAAAGAACATGCCGAGGAAATCCGCTTGGCTTTTATCGAACGGCTCAAGGCTAGAAAACTTTTGCCAGAAGACTCAAAATTTATGGGCGATGTTGAGGCTCTTGCTCTTGGTACGACTGATAAAAGCAGGACCATGAAAGATGCCGGTCTGAAAGAAACGCCGGAAAAAGCACATAAACTTCTTTTGGACACAAAAATCTGGGATATAACTCGAAACCCTTATCCTGTTCGGCTGGGACTGAGCGCAAAAAGTGCGAGCATCTCCCTTGGAACGCCTCCTGACGAAGAGCGCGTTCGTGTGCCGGGCGTGTCCTATGCTATAGACAGCCAGTGGTCAACAGATCCTGATGATGCGATCGGATTTGACGGCGAATACCTGTGGGTTCATATCGCTGATCCTGCATGTTTTGTTGAGCCGGATTCTCAAATCGATAAAGTCGCGCGAGGAAGGGGAGCCACGCTTTATCTTCCTGAGGGAGCTGCCCGAATGCTGAGCGAGGACTGCCTCGAAGATTATGCCCTTGGGTTGAGGGAGGAAAGCCGCGCGTTAAGTTTTAAAATCAAGCTTGGGGCGGGCGGAGAACTTGAGGAATGTGAAGTTTTGCGCACTGTTGTCGACGTAAAGCGCCTTACCTATGAAAAGGCTGAGGAACTGAAAGAAAGTCCCGAGATAAAACCTCTTTTTGAGATTGCAAGGCGCAATTTTGAAAGACGATGCAGGGCTGGCGCGGTGAACATAAGCATCCCGGAAGTTCATATAACTGTAAATCCTGAGAATAAAGAAGTCTCTTTTGAGGCTGTGGCGCACCCGGAAAGCACCGAGGTCGTTCGCGAGGCTATGCTTCTTGCCGGCGAGGGGGCTGCAAAATTTGCCTTCAAAAACAATATTCCTTTTCCGTTTATATCGCAGGATTCGCCTGAAATTCCGAAGGATATTCCCGACGGACTTGCCGGGCAGTTCAGACTTAGAAAATGCATGAGAAAGCGCAATGTCGCAATAACACCGTCGAGCCATGGCGGTCTGGGGCTTGGAATGTACAGCCAGGTGACGTCTCCGTTGCGCCGCTATGGTGATTTGCTCGGCCATGAGCAGCTGCGCGCCTTTCTGAAGGGCGAAAAACTTCTTGATAAGGATGAAATGCTGATGCGTATGAGCGAAGGTGATGCCGCGATGCAGGCTTCAAAAAAAGCCGAGCGCAACAGCCGGACTCACTGGACGCTCGTTTATCTTTTGCAGCATCCTGATTGGCAGGGAGAAGCTGTTTGTGTTGAGAATCAGGCGAAGCACTCGGTCTTCTTCATTCCTGAAATCGGAATGGAATGCGCGATAGGCGGACTTGGTAAAATTGAGCTGAATGAAACGATAGATGTGAAAGTGTCAAAAATAGACCTTCCAAATCTTGAATGCGTTTTTCAGAAAGCCTGATTTTTTTTTGAATATGCCAGGCCTTTGGCGGACTTTTTGGCCTGCTCGTTTGTATATTTTTGAGAAAAAGTTTATGATGTTCTCACTTTGGAAGACTGTTACAAGATTTTGGGCGTGCGTCCGAACGCAACTGCCGCCGAAATAAAAAGAGCCTACAGAATCAAGGCAAAACAATTGCATCCGGATGCTTCTCAGAATTCAGCGACGACGGAAGAGTTCCGCAGGCTGGTAAAGGCCTATGAAATTCTTTCCGACGTAAAGCAACGCTCCCTGTTCGACGAGTCATTTTTTATGAGGCAGTCTTACGTTTACAGGCGTTCAAAAGAATCTTTTGACTACAGGACATGGCTTTTGAACCGGGAGGATGAGGAAAGCCGCTCTAAATTGATTTTTTTTGACTTGATGCACGGCCACGAGGATGAAGCTGTGGAGGAATTCAAGCGGATGAGCATGAATCATTCCGGGTTTCGGCTTGCGAAATGGTTTACGCGAGAAGATTTTATGGACTATGGATTCATACTGTGCGAGGAGCTTATACTGAGGCAGGAATTTTACGACGCGTTCATCCTGCTTGAGCAGATAATCCGGATGGAGTACAGCTATCAGTATTTCAGGCTGTTCTTTCCTGAGGTTCTTGACCTTGCCCGCAATGTGCTCAAATCCCATATTGATGGAAAAATCCCCGATGAGCTTGCGCTTGATTGCTGGGAACGTGCCCTTGAGCTTGGTTTCGGCAAAAACGATGATGCGTTTTTCTTGAGGAAAATGGCAGGTGCGTACCGCAGGCTTGGGGATGATGCGACGGCCCGGATCTGTGAGGAAGAGGCAGCCCGCGCCCGTTAACGATCAAAAAAATTATGAAATCTTATAAAACGATGAAACAGTTAAGGAGAAATATATATGATTCGGTTGAAGAATGAAAAAGAGATTGAAGGAATCAGAAAATCATGTCACGCGCTCGCTGATTTGTTCAGGGAGGTCGTTCCGCAGATTGAGGTCGGAATGAGCACGAAAGATATCGATGATCTTTGCGTAAAATTCATAAAGAAGATTGGCGGAACTCCTGCGTGGTATCATGAGGATTTTCCTGGAGCCGCATGCGTGAGCGTCAACAATGAGGTTATTCACGGAATACCTTCCAAAAAAAGAATTATCCACAACGGAGATATCGTTTCCCTCGACATCGGAATTGATCTCGACGGCTTTATCTCTGATTCAACGCACACCGTCATGGTGGGAGATGTTCGTCCTGAGATCCGAAAGCTTGTTCAGGTTACGCGAGAGAGCCTTGCAGCCGGAATCGCGGCTTGTGTCGTAGGAAACAGAATCCGCGACATCTCCAACGCAGTTTATGACATTGCCGGAAAACAGCATGGTTACGGAGTCGTTTATGATTACTGCGGTCACGGCGTAGGACTTGATGTCCATGAAGATCCTAGCGTTCCTAACTGTCCTTGCGGTGGCGCAAACCCGCGCATCCAGGCAGGAATGGTGCTTGCAATCGAGCCGATGATCAATATCGGAACTGCCGACGTTGACACGCTGGATGATGGCTGGACAGTAGTTACGTGCGACGGAAAATGGAGCTGTCATGAGGAACATACTGTGGCTGTTTTCCCTGACCATACGGAAGTGCTCACGGCCTGTGACGACCTTGTATGCTGATAAAAAAATTGTTAGAAGACGGATCTGAATACAAAAAAATGTAACTAAAAAGCCGGAAAGTTCATTATATTTGTAACAATGAAATCAAAACTTTCTTGGAGGGTTTCGTAATATGAAAAAAATAGCGAAAGGCATTTTGGGAACTATGAGTGCGGCCGCTTTTGCATTTGCTGCCGTTTCTTTGTCATGTTCCAGGACTGAAGTAAAAGGCAGTGCGGCAACTGCTTTCGCGGAAACTGCACCTTCTGTAGCTGTTGCGCCGGCTGATTTGAAAATTGTTGAGGCGCTGCAGAATTCTTTCAGGGCTATAAGCTCAGGAGTTCTTCCTGCCGTCGTAGAGATTGATGTAACTGAAAAAAAACAGGTTCAGGCATCCCCGTTTGATGACATGCCGTTCTTCTTTTTCGGACTTCCAAACCAGAACGACATGCGTCCGCGCGAGCGTGAGCAGAAGGGACTTGGTTCGGGCGTCATTGTCCGAAGAACCGGAAACACCGTCTATGTGCTGACTAACAACCACGTTGCCGGCAAGGCGACGGATATCTCTGTGAAGCTTAATGACGGTCAGGTATTCAAAGGAAAACTTGTCGGTGCTGACGAGAGACAGGATATAGCCCTCGTTTCTTTCGAGGCTGAAAAAGATTCAAACATCGTCGTTGCTAAGCTCGGCGACAGCGACAAGGTTCAGACCGGCGACATCTGTCTTGCAATGGGCGCTCCGCTCGGCTACCGTCAGTCTGTTACCCAGGG
>CAMVSS010000147.1 GCA_947170195.1 uncultured Treponema sp.
CGATTCCATCTTCAAGAATCCTGCTTCTTCCAAAATCCCTTCAAACTGTAATTTTCCTTCAGACTCTAGTCTAACCCCATTTTAACTTTCAATTTCTACTTTTCAATCTTAATTTTTCATTTTTCTCGGAGTTTTTATGGCTGGTGCTATTGTTTTAATTGCTATTTTTGTCGTTACGACAGTTTGCTGCATAATTCTTTTTAAATAGTGGAGGTAAATTATGTTATTTGGACTTTTAGCTGTAGTTTTGATAGTTCTTTCTTCTGTAATATTTTCAATGCTGGGAGTTGCAGTTGACAATCTCGGCGACAAGTGCATCGAGATGATTGACAGAAAGAAAT
Source organism: uncultured Treponema sp. (assembly GCA_947170195.1). Lineage (GTDB taxonomy): Bacteria > Spirochaetota > Spirochaetia > Treponematales > Treponemataceae > Treponema_D. The sequence continues at coordinate 342 of CAMVSS010000147.1, forward strand.
AATTCATAAAAAACTAACCACAGATTACACAGATGTCACAGATTTCGATTATTAAATTTTATAATCTGTGCAATCTGTGACATCTGTGGTTATTTTTTATTATTCAAAACCTACTTCTACTTCCTTAAAACCTGACGCGTATAAAATCGATTCGAATATTTTTGCCGCATGGCTTTCGGCTTCATTTAAAAATCCTGTTTCTAAAATTTCGGCGGAGGCTGCTTCCTGATTGAAACGGATTTCTTCCATTATTTCCTTTACCGAAATCGAAACGAAAATGCTTTTGCCCTCGTCAAAAACTTCGATGCTGGAAATATCGTTTGACAGAATTTCCATTTTTGGAAGAAGAACCTTAACTTTTCTGCCCCTGTCATAAATCTTTACCTGAGCCTTGCTGATGTCTTTGATTCCACCCCTGATTACTCCGGTGTATTTTATTATGCTGAAAGATTTTGCAAAGCCCGCGATTCTTGTCTTTTTGATAGAAATAATATCAGAGTAGGTGTTTTTGGCTGTAACAAGTTCAGCGCATTTTTCAAGTTCCCGGAATACGATGGCAGAGGATTTTTCGGTCTTTATTTCACCAAGCTTTTGCCAGCTGAATTTTCCGCCGAAGAAGAGAGCCGTAATCAAAGCCAAAATAAGTATAATTCTTGTAAGAATCTTGCAGATTGATTTTGTTAGAAATTTCAAAATTTTTTGTTCTTTTTTGATTTTTGTTGACTTCTTTTCTTTCGTATTTTTCATGATTTATCCTCCGATTTTTCTTTAAATTCATCTTAATCTATTGTACAATACAAATATGGCAAATGAAAAGGTAGCACTTTCTCAGGACGAAGTTGATAAACTCATGGGGCTTATTCCGGCAGATTCCCCGGCACCAAAGTCCAAAAAAAAAGTATATAAGATAGATTCATTTTTGAACGAGCAGCAGTTTTCTGAGCTCCGCGAGGTTTGCAAGAACGTCTATAAATATTTCAAACTTTCTCTTCGCAAAAAATTCGGTGAACCAAAAATCCGTAAGCTTACAATTACGTCGCTGGAACATCAGAACGTTAATGAATTTTTTGATTCACTTACTGACAATGATTTTATTTACGAGGCTAAATTCGGCAGGGCAAAGGCATACATCAAGCTGGATTCATTTTTGTTCGGCGCGCTTTCGGGCATGAAGATTGACACAAAGCACAAGATCAACGTGTTCCAGGCTGAAGTTCTCAAAGAATTTGTCGCCTGCTTTTTGGTTGAGGGTTTTGCCAGGCAGCTTGATAAAGCTCACAAAATTGCAGTCACTTCGCTTTTTGAAAAAAACAAAAATTCTTTCCGCAAGGGTAAGACTGGCGTCTGCGTTTCAATCAACTGGAATGAAAATCTTCGCTCCTTCGGAATCGAAAAAGTTTTTCTTTCAAAAGAGTTGATTGAGCTTATGCGTGCTGTTTCCTAAAGACAATACTTTTGTTCTCCTTAACTTTTGTGATATAATTCCGATAATATAAGCGAAAATCTTTTTTCTGTGGGGATAAAAAATGGCTCGTGGAAACGGCGGTATCGGAAAATCAATTTTTCTTCTTATTTTAATCATAATTCTCGTTTTGGGCGGTCTTTTGTGGTTTGATTACCTTGGTGTTATTCATGCCAAAAAAGTTTTTGCCCCTGTTTATAAATTATTCGGGCTCGCACCTCAAACTTCTGTAACGGCAACTGCCTCAAAGCCTCTTATGGCTGATTTGGACGAAGACAGACTTGCAAAAAGAATTGAGGCTCTGGACATTCGCACTCAGGAGCTGGACAAGCGTGAGGGCGACATCAAAAAAATCGAAGAGCAGAATGAGGCAATCGCCAAAGAGCTCGAAGATCGAAAGAATTCTCAGGATGAGCGGGAAAAAACATTCAACAATCAGGTCAAAAAGTATGACGACCGAAGCGTCAATATCGAGACAATTGCTTCTTATTTGAACAGTATGCCTCCAAAAACAGCTGTAGCCGAGCTTCTTTCTCATGATGATCAGGATATTATCGATATTCTCAGAAAAGCAGACGAAATGGCAGCTGCAAACAAGCAGACTTCACTTTCTTCTGTATGGCTCATGAACATGCCGGCAGACCGTGCGGCGACAATTCAGCGAAAAATGGCAAATAAGCCGGAAAGCCTGGACTAAATTTTCCTTAACATTTTCTCCCAAATTCCGATGATAGAAGGGTAGAAATCAAAAAGTTTGCGTGGGTGGGTAGTGGACGTAGACTTTCGGTTTTACGGGAGACAAAGCATGAATATACTTTCAATTTCTCAAGTACAGACCCAGGCTCCTCTGGTGGATTTTTCGCAGGAGCTTTCACAGAGTCAGAAAAGTGCCTCCAGCGAAAAAGCATCTTTCGCAGACTTGCTTCGTGAGGCAAAAAATGCCAGCTCTGATTCAAAACCTGCAAAAACAGAAAAATCAGAGGAAAAAGCACCTGCAGAAGCAGAAAAAATTGCAAAGAATGACGAAAATGTTGATTCTTCAAAGGTTTCTGATAAAAAAGCAGAGAATGTTCCTGAGAAAAATGAGAAATCTGAAAAACTGACCAAGAAAAAATCTTCAGATGAAGTTGAAAATCTCAAAAATCTTGCTAAGACAAATTCTGACGAAGAAAATCTTGCAGCTCAGAATATGAATCTTGTAGGAAATTACAGAATTCAAAAGATTGCGCCACAGAACGAGGACCTTGCTTCGGCCGAAGCGGTTGATGGGCTTGCTGAAAATTCTGAGATTGACGACAAAATGCTTGCATGGCTTGTCGCTTCAACGAAAGATGTTGAGAACGAAGATATTTCAAACGAAGATTTTGCCGCTCTGATTGACGCCGCTGTTGAATTCATTCCTGGAAGTGAGACTGAGGAAGAAAAACTTGTTAGCGCCCAGAATCTTGCGGTCAGCGATCCGAAACTTTTCCTTGAAGCCGTTGAGAATGCCGAACCTGCAGCAAGGGGGGCGGTAAAAAGTGAGCTGGCTTTAGATGACAAAAAACTCGCTGTCTCAAAAGAAAAGAAAAATGACTCAAAAATTTCCGTCCACGATTTGAGAACTCATCGTCTTTTGGATGAGAATGACTCAAAAATCGCTTCGGACAAAATCGTTCAGAAATCAGCTGAGAAGAAAGAAATCAGTCTTTCAATGCAGAAACAGGCTGACGGCAACGTTCAGATGACCATGGAGCTTATGGCAAAGGCGGAGCAGAACATCACTTCGTCATCAAGTCAGAGCGCGGGAGCCAACGGCTCGAACTTCCAGGCAATGCTTTCTAACGCCGTTCAGGAAAACGCGCCTGATTTCGTAAAAGCAGGAAATATCGTTCTTAAGGACAACAACCAGGGCTCTATTAACCTGATTTTGCGTCCGGAGGGCTTGGGCAATGTAAAAATCTCGCTCAATCTCGACGACAAGAACCTTTCAGCTCAGATTTTGGTTCATACAAAAGAAGCAATGGATGCGTTCAAAGAAAGCATTCCGTCTCTCAAACAGGCCTTCACAGAAAGCGGATTCGAAACAGGAAGCTTCGATTTGAACTTCTCGAACAACCAGTCAAATCAGCAGGGCTTCGCTCAGGGTGAAAATCAGAACCAGCAGCTCTTCGCCCAGAAAAGCTACGGTGAATTCGTAACACCGGGGACACTTGCTCATGAAGGAAGTGCCGATTCATCTATGGAAGGAAGCTACGCTATAAATATTGTAGCGTAATTATCAAGTTGGGTAAAAGACAGGTTCTCACCGGGAGCATGTTTTTTGTTAAAGTTCGGACATCCTGTCCTGACGAGTTTTTCTTTGAAAAACTCGCGGTCAACTTACGTCGCGCCGCCTCCTTGCGGCAGATAAGCTGAAAAATTTTAGACTAAAGTAGCGGTTTACGATGCCGATATTCAAAGTGTAGCAACGCACGCTATATGTGGGGTAAAAAATGGAAATGACTGCAACTAACATCAACACAACGATGAGTGCTCAGGACAAGTTCACGGTCGATAATGTTGTTAACGGATACAACAAAAAACTCGACGCAGAGCTCAGACAGGGCCGAATCGCAAGCAAGGAACTTGGAAAGGATGACTTCCTTAAGCTTCTTATGGCTCAGATGACAAATCAGGATCCGACAAGCCCGATGGAGAACACTGAATTCATCGCGCAGATGGCACAGTTCTCATCTCTCGAACAGATGACAAACATGAGCCAGAATTTCGATAGAATGGCTTCTATGATTAATTCCAGCGAAGCACAGAGTCTTCTTGGTCGAACAGTTCAGATTGATTTGGGAGCAGACCAGGCTACGACAGGTGTTGTTGAGGCAGCCACACGAGGAAACACCCCGCAGGTTCAGGTGAACGGTATGTTCTACGATATGAATAAAATCAAGACCGTCTACGGTTTCTAAAATAGCAAATAAAAAGAGGGTAGCGATATGATGAGATCACTTTATTCTGGCGTTTCTGGCTTGCAGAATCATCAGACACGAATGGATGTAATCGGCAACAACATTGCCAACGTAAACACAACAGGTTTCAAACGCGGTCGTGTTAATTTTCAGGACATGATCAGCCAGCAGCTCCAGGGAGCCGCAAAACCAACCGAAGAAAAGGGCGGTGTAAACCCTAAAGAAGTCGGCTTGGGTATGACAGTTGCTGCAATCGACACAGTTTTCACACAGGGAAACTTGCAGTCAACAGGAATCTCAACTGATATTGCAATTCAGGG
>CAMVSS010000148.1 GCA_947170195.1 uncultured Treponema sp.
GTTTTCAGCTATTTTCCGATTATCGAAATATCAGAACCAAACCACTTCTCGGAGATTTTTGCGACAGTTCCGTCAGCAGCCATCTCATTGAGAGCTTTCTGAACTTTGTCGCGAAGAGCGACATTGTCTTTCTTGAATGCGATTCCATACTGCTCAGGAGCAAGTCCCTCAGGAAGAATCACGAACGGTTTTCCGGTGGTCTTGATGCTGTATTCAGCAACGATTTTATCCATCGCAACTCCGTCAACTCCGCCCATGTCGAGGTCGGTAAGAGCCGTGATATTCTCCGTAAATTCGATTATCTCGCGGACAGAAGCTTTGAAATCAGGATTATCCTCAACAGCATCAGCGGCACTTGAACCTGCCTGAAGTCCGAGTTTTTTGCCTGCCATATCAGAAAGTGATTTGATTCCTGAATCCGCTTTTACGACAACAACCTGCGCATTATTGAGATATGCATCAGAGAAAGTGAGGGCGTTCTTGCGCTCTTCAGTGATTGTAAGTCCGTTCCAGATGCAGTCGATGTTTCCTGTATTAAGTTCCTGCTCTTTTGCGCTCCAGTTGATTGGCTGGGCACGGAAAGAAAGGCCGAGCCGTGAAGAGACCTCTTTCGCAAGGTCAATGTCATATCCGACGATCTCGTTTTTTTCATCCCGGAATCCCATAGGAGGGAAAGAATCATCAAGGCCAAGGACGAATTCGTTGTCTGTTTTTTTGCACGAAGCAAGGCCAAAAACCATAAGAGCCAACGCAGCTCCCATCAAAACTTTCGTAACTTTCATAATAAACCCCTATATTTTTCACTCGCAGAGAACGCAGAGACCGCGAAGTCCCAACCCCTGCAAGAAAAAATTAAAATCTCTTACAAAACGCCTTCAGCGCTTCAATCTGCTTATCGATGTTTCCAGGTCCGCCGGTCGTCTTGCGCGCCGTCATGCAGGCTTTCGGAGTGATTTTCTCAAAAATATCCTCCTCAAAAAGCGGGGAAATTTTCTTTATATCGCCCAGAGAAAGCTCTTCAATTGCAGAAAGTCCTGAATCAATTGCAAGGCGAACACATTTTGCGCTGACTCCATGGGCCACGCGGAACGGCATTCCCTTTCTGACAAGGTAATCCGCGACATCGGTGGCATTCGCGAAACCACCGAAGCAGCTCTCGACCATCTTCGGAAGGTTCCATTCAGCTGTTTTTATCATGACCTCAAAAACCATTACGTTTGCCTGTACAGTGTCCAAAGCCTCGAAAAGAGGAGCCTTGTCTTCCTGCATGTCGCGGTCATAAGCGAGCGGCAAGCCTTTCATCATGACGAGAAGATTTATCAAATCTCCATAAACCTTACCAGTACGGCCGCGGATCAGCTCCGCAAAATCAGGATTCTTTTTCTGCGGCATGATTGACGAGCCTGTAGACCATTTTTCGCTGAGATTTATGAATCCGAACTCGGTTGTAGACCACAGAACGACTTCCTCGCACATTCTGCTCAGGTGCTGCTGCAAAATAGCAAAATCCGACGTGAATTCTATGCAGTAATCGCGGTCAGAAACAGAGTCCAGGGAATTTTCCGTAACTCCGTCAAAACCGAGCGACTCGGCAACAGTCTCACGGCTGAGAGGAAGTCCGCTTCCCATAAGAGCGCCGCTTCCAAGAGGAGAGAGCGAGACACGCTTAAGAGAATCTGAAAGACGCTCGACGTCCCGTTTCAGCATGAAACTCCATGCGCAAAGATGCTGTGCAAGCGTGCCCGGCTGAGCGTGCTGCATGTGAGTGTAGCCAGTGAGCAGAGAATCTGTGTGTTTTGAGGCTATGTCAGCGAGCGTATTTATGAGCGAGCAGACCTGCTTCTGAAGCTCCGGAATTACGCGGCGAAGGTAAAGCCTCTCATCCAGAGCGATCTGATCGTTTCGGCTGCGACCGGTATGAAGTTTTTTTCCGGCATCGCCGATCCGGTCTGTCAAAGTTGCCTCTATGAATGAATGGATGTCCTCCGCACTATAGTCGATTGAAAGGGATCCGGAATTTAAATCCGCCTCGATCGATGAAAGTCCGCTCTGAATCTGATCATTCTCTTCTTTTGAGATAATTCCCTGCTTTGAAAGCATTGCGGCATGAGCGCGGGAACCAGCGATATCATCGAGAGCCATTCTCTCATCGACATGAATGGATGTCTCGAATTCGACAGCAGCCGCATCAGGACCTTCCGCAAATCGTCCGTGCCAAAGTGCTGCGTGATTGTTATCTGTAATTGTTCCGTGAGGAGTATTTTTTTCAGCCATATTAAAAAAATTATATCGAAAAACCGATATCGTGAAAATATACGCGAAAAATGGAAAAAGCCGCGGATGCAGATCCTCAAGCCCCATCCATTTTTTGCCTAAAGAACGCTTTTCAAGAACTGCTGGAGCCGCTCATTTTTAGGCGAGCCAAAGATCTGTTCAGGGGTTCCCTCTTCCTGAATGATTCCTTCGCTCATAAAAACAACGCGGTCGGCGACTTCGCGAGCAAACCCCATTTCGTGGGTCACGCAAATCATCGTCATGCCATCCTCCGCGAGCTGCTTCATTACGGAGAGCACCTCGCCGACCAATTCCGGATCAAGTGCGCTCGTAGGCTCATCAAAAAGCATAATCTTAGGTTCCATTGCAAGGGCACGTGCAATCGCCACGCGCTGCTGCTGGCCACCGCTGAGTTTAGCAGGATATTCGTCTATTTTGTCCGCAAGCCCAACCCTCTCAAGAAGGTCGAGCGCGCGCTTTCTGACATCTTCTTTGGAATCTTTTCGGACATGAACAGGGGCAAGCATTACGTTCTCCAAAACTGTCTTGTGCGGAAAAAGATTGAACCTCTGGAAAACCATGCCCATCTCAAGGAGCATCTGGCTTGCCTCTTTTTTCTGCATTTTAAACACAGTCTTTTTGTGCTCGCGAGATTCTATGAGTTTGTCATCGATGAAAACCTTTCCGGAATCAAATTTTTCAAGCTGGTTCAAAGTGCGCAAAAAAGTAGATTTTCCAGAACCGCTCGGTCCGATAATGCAGACGACCTCGGAAGGCTGAACTTCGAGAGAAATTCCCTTGAGGACGTGGAGGTCACCAAAAGAAACTTCGATGTTTTCTGTCTTAATCATGCTCATTTTCTGCCTCCTGCCCTATCGCTCCGAAACGGAATATTTCTTTTCGAGGAAATGGAATACAACCGTAAACGCCGCCGTGATGATCAGATAAAGAATCATGGCCGGAATATAGACCAACGACGAGGCCGTAGAAGACTGAATGCTGCGCGTAACCTTAGTTATATCAGCAAGCGCGATAAGAGATACGAGCGACGCATCCTTGAGCATCATTATGAATTCATTTCCAACCGGCGGAATCAGGCGGCGGATCGACTGCGGGATGATGATAAGGCGCATGGTCTGGAAGTAGTTCATGCCGAGAGCCTTTGCAGCCTCAAACTGTCCCTTGTCTATCGACTGGATTGCAGCGCGGATAATCTCCGAGCAGTATGCGCTTGAGTTCAGTCCGAACGCGATGAAAGCTGTAAGGAACTGATTGTTTATCGTGAGCGCGCGGTTGATTTCCGGGAGCCCGTAATAAACGAAATAGAGCTGCATCAAAAGCGGAGTGCCGCGGAAGAAGAACACGTAAGCCTTGCACACGGCGCGAAGCACCCTCTTCTTGGACATTGTGCCCAGCGCAAGAAAAATACTGAGCACAAGACCCGCAGACACAGAGCACAGCGTAAGCAGAATTGTAATTTTTGCTCCGCCCAAAAGCTGCGGAATCCATTGCAGAATTTTTGTCATGTCGTGCATGTTTCCTTCCCTTCGTTATTTCAAAGAATCAGAAAGATCCATGCCAAAGTCAGCTTCGTAGAGTTTTTTCATAGTTCCGTCTGCAAGCATATCAGAAAGAATTCCGTTGATTTTCTCTAGAAGAACAGGATTATCTTTTGAAACAGCAATTCCCATATATTCATCAGAAGTGCCCGTCCAAACGATTCTGAATTCATCCTTTATTTTTGAGAAGTAATCAGCTGCGACAAGGTAATCAGTCATAACAGCATCGATTCTGCCAAATTTCAAATCATCAAATGCGTTGAAAGATTTGTCGTACTCAGAAGGAACATAATTGATTTTTTTCTCTGACTGGAGCTTTTTCATGAAAATATCGCTGGTCGTCTGAGACTGATATCCGACTCTCAGCCCCGTAAGCTCCTCCGGGCTTGAAATATTAAGCGAAGATTTTTTTGCAACGATCAATGCCTGACCATTTCCTACATAAGGCTTTGAGAAATTGTACTTAGCAAGCCTCTCCTCGGTTATCGTCATTCCGCTTGTAACGACATCGAATCTGCCCGCATCCAAACCGGCAAGAAGTCCGTCCCAATCAGTATCGACAAACTGAACATCAAGACCGAGTCTCGACGAAATTTCCTTTGAAAGCGAGATATCAAAGCCCAAAGCAGTTTTTCCGTCAGCATCATAATATTCAAACGGAGGATAATCTACGCTCACACCAACCTTATATTTTCCTTTTTCTACGGTAAACTCACCCTTCTCGATTTTTTCTTTGCAGCCCAAGAACAAAAAGGCTGCGGCAACAGCACATGCAAATACAACAGTTTTCTTCATTTTTCTTTACTCCGTAAAACAAACAAAGGGACATAAACGAAGACCGCCTTGTCCCTTTTGGAATTTATATAATAGAACGAACTGATATTTTGGTCAACAAAAAATGAATAATTATGCAAAAAGAGTACAAAAATATGCAATAAAAAGACAGCGGAGCGCACCCGCTTCAAAAGCGGCTTTTACTCTCCGTCGCAAAAGTCAGCCAGCTCGGCAAGCGTATCGCTCTCTCCCGTCCTCTCGTTTTCTTCAAGCGGACGACGGATTTTCAGATTGACGACGCTTCCTGCGCTCGGAAGATTTTTTGAATCCGGCGGAAAAACAAGCTGGCAGTGCAAAAAGTTTTCGGTCACGGCATGGACGATAATTCTGTCCTTTACAAGGCGCGCCCTGTGGACAGTCTCGCACACGGCAGGAAGAACCTTTGC
>CAMVSS010000149.1 GCA_947170195.1 uncultured Treponema sp.
GACATCGACCTCCCTGCCCAGCAGTTTGGATTTGTTCCTACCGCGCAGTGGAAGGAGAGACGTTACCATCAGAAGTGGCTCGATGGAGATACGATGAACGTTTCCATCGGTCAGGGAGATACGCTCGTAACTCCGCTTCATATTGCCGATATGGTGGCTATGGTCGCAAACAGTGGAACTATTTACAGACCTCATCTTCTTAAGGAAGTTCGCAATTCGACTAACAATGAGGTTATAGAGACTATCAAGCCTGTGGTTCTCCATTCCTCAAGCATCGAGCCTGCGGTCTGGAAGGAAGTTCAGAATGCGATGCGCTATACTATCACCGATGGTACCGCCGTTTATCCGATGGCAAACAAGGTCGTTCAGATCGCCGGAAAAACAGGAACTGCGGAAGTCGGTTCCGTTGATCACTGGCACTCATGGATGGCTTGTTATGCTCCTTTTGACGCGCCGCCAGAGGAGCAGGTCGTCGTAGTAGTTCTTGTCGAGGCCGTAAACGACTGGGAGTGGTGGGCTCCGTATGCGACGAACATAATTTTTCAGGGAATTTTTGCAAATCAGACGTATGAGGAGGCTGTCGAGTCTCTTCCTAATGTCAGAAGCGTTATCATGTCTAAGCGCACTAACAATTTGCGTCAGGAATAGGGGATGTCAGGAAAATGAAAATAAAATTTTTACAGTTTTTCGACTTTATTTTGTTTTTCTGTGTCGTAGCCCTTGTTACGCTAGGAATTCTCTTCATATATTCTTCAGGAATTGACTCCGAGGGGATCAATAAATCTTCCGAATACATAAAGCAGATTATCTGGGCCTCAATCGGAATCCTGATTATGATTTTTATTTCGCTCCTCGATTACCGCAGGTTTGAGCGGCATGCTTTTTCCGTATTTGTTTTTGCCTGCGGAGTTCTTGTATTCACGAAGTTTTTCGGAAGATACGTAAACGGAGCTCGAAGCTGGCTTGGAATTGGTCCTTTTGGTATTCAGCCGTCTGAATTCTGTAAGATTTTTTTCATTTTGTTTCTTGCCCGATATCTTGAGAATTCAAGGAATTCCAGGGATCAGAGGCAGCGTTTTATACTTGCGCTGGCTATACTGATGATTCCTATGGGACTTATTTTGTTGCAGCCTGATTTGGGAACGGCGCTCGTTTATTTCCCGATTTTTCTTGTGATGGCCTATGTCGCAGGGATTCCGCTCAGATTTGTGATGCTGCTTTTTATGGGCGGTATGCTCACCATTGTTTTCACGGTTCTCCCGATCTGGGAGTCGGAGATTGCAGGACATTCTGTTCGTGCCATAAAGATTCTTACCAACATCCAGCTCCGTGGAATCCTTATAATCTCGATGACCTCAATTTCGATAATTGGAATGATCGGAAAAATCTTTTATCCGAACAATAAGTATTTTTATTGGATCGCATATACATTCGGAATTATCAGTGCCGCGCTGATTTTCTCTTATTTCGGCGGAAAGGTTCTCAAAACCTACCAGATCAAGCGTCTTATTGTTTTCCTTAATCCTGATTCTGATAAGCTTGGTGCAGGTTGGAACATCATCCAGTCAAAGATAGCTATCGGAAGCGGCAACCTTTTTGGGCGCGGCTTTTTGCATGGTACCCAGAGCCATTATCGCTTCCTTCCTGAGCAGAGCACGGACTTTATTTTCAGCATTCTTTCCGAGGAATTCGGCTTTGCCGGAGGACTTACTGTTTTCGGTCTGTATTTTGTCATCCTGATGCGAATCATATACATCATCAGAAATACCGCAAACACATTCGGCGTGCTGATTGCATCCGGCATCTTGGGAATGTTCTTCTTCCACTTTATGGTCAATGTCGGAATGGTCATGGGAATCATGCCTATTACCGGAATCCCGCTCCTCTTCCTCTCTTACGGCGGTTCCTCCCTTTGGACCGCTATGAGCTGTATAGGGCTTTTGATGAGCATCGGAAGCCGAAAGTTCGGATTCGAGTAATTTTTTTAGAATCGCAGCTCCTGGACTTTGCTGTTTTCAGGAGCTTCCGACCTGCAAAAACTTCCAGAATTTTCCAAAAACTTTCCGATAGTTTATTTTTATCGCTCTCATAAATTTTTCTTATTTATCCAAAAAAAGTTTAAAAAAACGAAAAGTGGGTATAAAATTAAATATAGGAGAGTTATTTTCTAGGAGAGCACTATGAAACAGGAAGCGGTATTTTCTTCCAAGCAAGAAGTTGACGCGGCATTGCTGGATTTGTTTTCGCAGTTGAAAGAAGATCCATCAACTTATAATGTTGTAATTTTTTATGCAAGTTCCATATATGATTTTGCTGAACTTACAGAGAAAATAACGGCACATTTCCCAAACTCAAGGGTAATGGGAACATCAACCACCGGAGAAATCAGCCAATTTGGTTTTACAAAGAATTCAATTGTTTTAACAACGATTTCTGATTCATCCTCAAAATTCTCCGGACTGCTTATCAACGATGTCGACAAGTTCCCTATCATCTACCGGGCAGAAATTGAAAAAGCTGCTAAAGAAGTTGGAATTCGTATCGGCCAGAACGGAGGTAATAGGGACTGTTTCGCCTTCACCCTGATAAACGGATTGTACAGTGCGGAGGAGAGTGTTCTTGCTCTTCTAAACAAGGTTATAGGTGACAATTCGTTTGCAATCGCGGGCGGAACCGCTGCTGACGATCTAAAATTCCAGCAGACATATGTTGCCTTTGATGGAAAAGTCGCGAGCCATGGAGCCGCAGTGCTTTTTGTAAAAACTCCTAAAAAATTCCTCATTAAGCGAGAAAACATCTACAAACCGACAGGACGAAAGGCTGTTATCACATCGGCTGATCTCGAGAAACGCATCATCCTGACGATGGACGGAAAAAGTGCCCGAAAAAGATACGCAGAGCTTCTCGGCGTATCGGAATCAGAGACTCCTGAGTACATTTTCGACCATCCTATAGGCCGCGTCTACGGAAGCCACATATATATCACGGGTATCGTAGAGATAAGCCCTGATGGAAGTATCCCGATGTACGCGCGTGTTCTTCCTGGAACCCAGATAGAGCTCCTTGATCCGATTGACGAGCTTGAGTCTGAGGAAAGGACTTGCGCAGAAATCAAGAGCGAAATTCCGAATCCTGGAGTCGTGCTCTTCGTGAACTGTGCGTTCAGAACGATAGAATTCGAACGCAACAAAACGATAGACCGCGTGTCTGGAATCTGGAAAAAAGCTTTCCCTGTTCATGCCGGATTCTCTTGCTATGGCGAGCAGAAAGATAAACTTCACTTTAATCAGACTCTTGTCGCTCTGGTCATTGAGTCTTAAAATTCAGATAGGAGACTGATTATGGAATACGAAATAAATAAAAATCAGGTTGTTCAGGCTGGTCTTGATCTTGTCGGAATGTTGATCCAGCTGGCGATTGGCGAAACAGATCAGAATGGTTTTCTGAACAAATACATGGACGATCTCACTTCTGAGAACGGAATTTACAAAAAGCAGCAGGATGCCATGCTCAAGTTCTCCGACAGCAGCAAGCACATCGAAGAGGTTGCTCAGGGAATCTTAAATTCGGCACGGCAGAATTCTCTCGTAATTGATCAGATGAAGCAGAGCTTTGAGAACCTGAACGGAAACATCGAGCGCGTTTTTGAGCAGCGAAGGCAGTTGAATGCAAAGATGGATGCTCTCAACACGCAGATAAAAAAAATCACCGAGCTTATCGGAAACATCCAGGAAATCTCTGCGCAGACAAAACTTCTTTCTTTCAACGCATCCATAGAAGCTGCCCATGCCGGCGAAGCTGGTAAGGGATTCCGCATCATTGCGAACGAGGTCAAGAATCTTTCCAACAAGACTGCGACAATCTCGAACGATATCGCGGCAAACATCAATGAGCTGAGCAACAAAATTTACGAGACGACGACGGAGAATTCATCACACGACGAGTTCCTTAACGACATCAAAAATCTTACGAAGAATTCTAATGAATCTCTTGAAAAAATCAGAATCAATGCAAACGACAGCGCGGCTGCTACCGACCGGATGTACAAAGAAGTCAAAGAAAATCAGGAGAATATCCTGAAGTCTTCTGAGGACGTCGAGAAATCAAACATAGAGCAGGTTAAGGTCATTGCAGACAGAGCCACTGCAAATCTGATTACGATCAACGACCGAATCTCATTCCTAATCGAGCTTAAAAAACTCTTCTTATATCTCAGCGACCAGCAAGCCTAAAAAAAAGATATCCTGGTTATCCTGCACTCCCTGAATGAATTATCAAAAAGGGCAGTGCGGGATTTTTTTTCTCTTCAGCTGTTTTTTTATTTTTCAGAATTGATCTGCGGACCATTCTAAACCAAGCCCAAAATATTTTTTTGTTGTCAATATGTATACAAAAGTGTATAGCAGTTTGTTTGATTGTTAGAATGTCTACAAAAATATACTTTTGTTTTATCCCGTGGCTTTTCGTTCTTTATTTTTCGGATAATGTATAAAAAAGTAGACTGTAATACTTTCGTTGATTGCCTTTTGTCATGCAATTCACTACAATTATAAAAAATTTAACGAATTTTGGATGTGGAAAACATCCGGAGGCTGATTTTTATGAAAAAAATAGCAAAGGTCGCTGCTGTTATGGCTGCCGGGCTTATGATTTTGGGCTGTGAAAAGAATGGGGCTTCAAAAAATGCTTCTTTCAAAGTCGGTGTCATCTATATTGGTGACGAGAATGAGGGTTATACCGAAGCTCACATGCGCGGAATTCAGGAGATGAAGGGGGCGCTCGGTCTTTCTGATGCCGCTGTTATCGAAAAGAAAAACATCCCTGAGGATGAAAAATGCTACGATGCCGCTGTTGACCTTGCTGAGCAGGGCTGTTCATATATTATCGGAACAAGTTTTGGTCATGAGTCTTACCTGCTTCTTGCTTCTGCTGAGTATCCTGAGATTCAGTTCTCTCATGCGACGGGATATCAGGCTGCTTCAAGCGGCCGTTCGAATATGCATAACTTTATGCCTGCCGTTTACGAGTCGCGAT
>CAMVSS010000150.1 GCA_947170195.1 uncultured Treponema sp.
CGGAGTGAATCTTTCAGGAGGTCAGAAACAGCGTCTTTGCATCGCCCGTGCCCTTTTGAAAAAGCCGGATATACTCATCCTTGACGATTCGACTAGCGCGGTGGACACAGCAACTGACTTAAGAATCAGAAACGCACTGAAGACAACATTGCCTTCTTCCACAAAAATCATAATCGCCCAGAGGCTTGCTTCCGTTCAGGATTCAGACTTCATAGTTATCCTTGACGGCGGAAAAATAAACGACATAGGAACTCACAGCGAGCTTATGTCCCGGAACCAGATTTACAAAGAAATTTACGATTCTCAGATGAGCGAGAATTAGGAAAGTTTCTGTTATGGAGAATACATGCCACCAGTAAGAATGCGCGGCACTCAAAAGCCGAAGAATACAAAAAAAACTATATCAAGACTCGTTTCGTATATGGGGAACTTCAAGGCTCTATGGCCGGTTGTTTTTTTATGCGTGGTAATAAGTGCCGCTGCCGAAGTTTTCGGGGCGTATTTGCTCAAGCCTGCAATCAACAACTACATAATTCCGCTGATCGGGCATAAAAATCCTGATTTGTCGAGCTTTGCAAAACTGTGCGCCACGCTGATGCTCATCTATACGATCGGAGCCTTTTCTTCATTTTGCTCGGAGCGGCTTTTGGTCTACATCTCGACAAAAACGCTCTGCAATATTCGAAAAGACTTGTTCCATCACATGCAGACGCTTCCGCTGAAATATTTTGATTCTAATCCGCACGGAGTTTTGATGTCTCTTTATACGAACGACACGGATACTTTGCGGGAAATGTTCAGCATGAGCGTCCCGCAGCTTTTCTCGACTTTTTTTAATGTGACCGGAATTTTCGTGATGATGATTGTGCTCAGCGTCCCGCTCACGGTTCTTATCGTCGTCACGATATTTCTGATAATGATGATTTCTGCCGCCATAGGAAAAAGGTCAGGCCGTGCATTCCGCTCCCAGCAGGAGAACATTGGGCGCGTGAACGGCTATATAGAAGAATTGATTGAAGGTCAGAGAATCGTAAAAGTTTTTACCCGGGAAAAAATCACAAATCAGAAATTCGATGTTTTCAACGAGGACCTGAGGATATCCGGAACCCGCGCCATGGGCTATGTCAGCATACTTGGCCCGATGATGAACAATCTCAGCCATATTCAGTATGCGCTCACTGCAATCGCCGGTTCTTTCCTCGTCATAAAAGGTTTTTGTGATATCGGTACGATCGCAAGCTTTTTGCAGTCGACACGTTCTTTCTCGCGTCCTCTGACTCAGGTAAGCCAGCAGTTCAATTCCGTTCTGAACGCGCTTGCCGGTGCTGAGCGCATTTTTGCCGCAATTGATGAAAAAAGTGAGGCTGATGACGGCTCAATCGAGCTTGTGAATGCGGTCGAAACTTTGAATCTTGCGGACAACAGCTCGGTTCTCACCCAGAGTTTTGCTTTCACCGGAAAGTGGGCTTGGAAAAATGCGGACGGAAAGCTTGTTCCGCTTGCCGGCGACGTGATTTTTGACAGCGTGAACTTCGGATATAAAAAAGATGTCGAGGTTCTTCACGAGATTTCCCTGCACGCAAAGCCGGGGCAGAAAATTGCCCTTGTCGGCTCGACAGGCTCCGGAAAAACCACGATAACGAATCTTCTTACCCGGTTTTATGATTTGGAGGAAGGAAACGGAAACATCTTTTATGACGGAATCCCGGTCAAGGACATAAAAAAAGAATCTCTCCGGCGTTCTTTGGGCATGGTTTTGCAGGATACGCATCTTTTTACAGGCTCAATCCGCGACAACATAAAATACGGAAATCTTGAGGCGAGCGAGAGCCAGATCCTTGATGCTTCGCGTCTGGCTAATGCCGATTACTTCATCCGCCACCTTGCGAACGGTTATGACACTATAATTACTGGGGACGGGGACAGTCTGAGTCAGGGGCAGAGGCAGCTCCTTGCAATTGCGCGCGCGGCGGTCGCAAATCCGCCTGTGCTCATACTTGACGAGGCTACAAGCTCAATCGATACGCGAACTGAAAGCCTCATCCAGCAGGGAATGGACCGCCTCATGAAAGGTCGGACAGTATTTGTGATAGCTCACAGGCTCAGCACAGTTCGGAATGCCGACGAGATAATCGTTCTGGAGCACGGACACATCCTTGAAAGAGGAAATCATGCCCAGCTCCTTGAGGCTAAAGGACGCTACTATCAGCTTTATACTGGTGCGTTCAAATTGGAGTAGAAAATGGATTACGGAATAGAAAACGTTCTTTCGCTTATTTCAAAGATTCACTCGCAATCAGCTGATTTCTTGCAAAAAGAGCTTGAGAGTGCCGGACTAGATGATTTTTCCTGCTCGCACGGAAACATCCTGTTCTGCCTTTCTAGATTTCAAAAAATCCCGATGAACGAGCTTTCCGAGAGAATTAACCGCGACAAGTCCACGACTACGGTTCTGACACGAAAGCTGGAGAAGCTTGGTTTCGTTCAGGTTGAGAAAGATAGCGAGGACTCAAGGAAAAAACTCATCAGCCTGACCGAAAAAGGGCGCAACTTCAACGATGTGACTTCCTCGCTTTCAAAAAAGCTGATCGAGCAGAGTTATGCGGGATTCTCAGATGAGGAGAAAATCACTCTCGTAAATCTTCTCAACCGGGTCGCAGAGAACCTTCGGAATAAACAGGAAAAATCCTGAAAAAAATAATTTGCTATCTGAAAAATTCGGTCTTATACTATGTTAATGCTTTTCTATGAAACTTACGACGTTATCTTGCTGCCGTGCAGTTTTGAAGGGCTTATAAAACAACTTAGGAGGATTTTTCATGAAAAAAATTATTGGAGTCTTTTGTGCTGCAGTCGCTATTCTCAGCGTCATGTCGTGCTCAAAAAAAGGTCAGGACGCAGGTAATCTGGTAGTTTATGGTTCTTGTGAAGAAGAATATCTTGCCGCGGTTTGTGCAAAATTTGAGGAAACAACCGGAGTAAAAACAACTTATCAGCGTCTTTCTACTGGTGAAGTTCTTACAAAAATCGGTGAGGAAAATGGCAATCCGTCTGCTGATGTTTGGTACGGCGGAACTACGGACCCGTACAACGAAGCTGCCTCAAAGGGGCTGCTCCTTCCGTATGATGCAAAGAATGCCGTGCACATCGTCGGACCTCAGTTCAAGGATCCTGACAACAACTGGTACGGAATTTATCGTGGAATCCTCGGATTCTTCTGGAACACGGACGAAATGAAGAGACTCAACCTTGAGCCACCAAAGGATTGGGATGACCTCATCAAACCTGAATACAAAGGTCTTATTTCTTTCTCAAATCCTAACACAGCCGGAACCGGAAAACTTATCGTAAACACACTGGTTCAGCTCAAGGGCGAAAAAGCTGCCATGGAATACTTCGCAAAACTCGACAAAAACATCTGTCAGTACACAAAATCAGGTTCAGGTCCTTCAAAGCTTGTTCCTACTGGCGAAATAGTAATCGGTATCGGATTCTTGCATGATGTTGTATATCAGATCGTTGACAACGGTTACACAAACATCGGTATGACTGCTCCTTCTTCCGGAACATCTTATGAGATCGGTGCGACTGCAATCTTCAAGGGCTGCAAAAACCTCGACAACGCAAAGAAATTCATAGAATTCGCTCTTTCTCCAGAATGTGTAAACCTCGCTCAGGAGAATGGCTCTTATCAGTTCCTCGTCCTCGACAATGCAAAACCTGTAGTAGCTGCCGTAAAAGCTGGTCTCGACAAGATCTCTACTATTAATTACGACTTCGCGGATGCAAAAGCAAATGGTCAGAAATACTATTCTGAATTCTTCGAAGTTATTGCTGCAGATGATCGCGTAAAAACAAAGTAATTTAATTTGCTTTTGTCATGGCGCCCTGCCGATTTTTTTCATTTGGCAGGGTGTCTTTTTTATTTATGGGAGGCTATATGGAAAAACTGCATGGAAAGTCTCTTGATAGAAAAAAGCTTCTAGCAGACCCTATTCTTGTTGCAGCTATAATCGGAATTTTTGTTTCCTTGCTGCTCTTTATATTGTATCCGCTCGCCATATTGCTCGCTGACTCAGTTGTCGTTGAGGGGGAGCGCGGTGCTCAGGCCGCTTCTTCAATCGGTTTAGGAAACTTTATACGAATCTTTAAGATGGCGACTTTTCGCCATGCGATACGAAACACTCTCTGGCTTGGAGTGATTTCGGGAATCGGAGCCACGGCAATAGGTTTTTTGTTTGCCTATGTTGATTCATACGTTGATACCGGCTCCAAAATTGTGAGAGGGCTTTTTAATGTCGTCTCAATTCTTCCGGTCGTTTCCCCGCCGTTCGTACTTTCTCTTTCTGCGATTCTTCTGTTCGGACGTACCGGAATTATCACAAGAAATCTGTTCAACCTTAACAGCACGCAGCTGTATGGTTGGCGTGGTATTGCGCTTGTTCAGATTCTGACATTCTTCCCTGTCTGCTACATGATGCTCAAGGGACTTTTGAAAAATATCGATCCTTCGCTCGAGGAAGCCGCGAGAAACATGGGAGCCAGCCGCTTCGGTGTTTTCAAGACAGTAACTTTTCCGCTCCTTCTTCCTGGCCTTGGAAATGCTTTCCTTGTTTCGTTCATTGAGTCTGTCGCTGATTTTGCCAACCCGATGATCATCGGAGGAAACTACGATACTCTCGCGACATCAATTTATCTCCAGCTCACAGGTGCATACGATAAATCAGGTGCAACCGCTATGGCTGTCGTGCTCCTCACCATCTCGATGGGGCTTTTCATCTTCGAAAAATACTATCTGGAGAGAAAATCCGTCGCAACTCTTACAGGAAAGGCAAGCCGTGCGCGCTCACTCATCACGGATTCAAGCGTCCGCTATCCGCTCGTTACAATCTGTACGCTGATTACGGTTTTCGTTCTCATAATGTACATCCTCGTTCCGTTCGGCTCTCTGTTCCGCATCTGGGGCAAGGACTATTGATAATTGCAACAATTATTATATTCTTATATT
>CAMVSS010000151.1 GCA_947170195.1 uncultured Treponema sp.
GTATGTAAGTAAAAGCGCTGGAAGAAAACATTTTACCCCTGTCTTTTTTTTATAAATTACTGCAAAAAAAAACTTTTGCAGATTACTAAGTTTAACATTGAACTATGCAACCGTCAAGTTTCGGTTTGGTGAGTTGATGTCATTTATTTGTTCTTTTCAAACTTTTTCTTGAAAAGAAGCCCTTTGAGCTTTACGCGGAATTTCGTCGTGAACCTTTCGTCGTATTTGTGTCGGAATGAGTCAACGATGTCCTCAAGGCTGTAGTCGGAACCGAATTTCTGCTTGATCTCGTCCCAGTATTTTATCATCCATACATAAAGATCGCTTCTCGTCCTGCCCGGAAATGCCCTCATTACCTTGCGGCAGTTTATGACCTTTATGACTGGCGAGTAGACGGTCTGGAACCATGACATGATAGCCTCGTCCATTCCGATCTCCTCGGTCTTGTTCATGTTGATGTAATACTTGTGGGTCAGAATATGATTGTATATAACGTCGTATTGGCCTGGAACAGAGAAGTCAAGGCACCAGAAATCTGTAACATCTCCGAAGCCGGTCTCTCCGTAGAAAACTCGTTTTTCGTACTCAATCACCTGCTTTGTCATCTTCTTGAGGGAATCGCCAGGCTTGAGTTTTATTTCGCTTTGGAGGCTCACGACTTCTGCGTCGATGAATTCGATCCCCTTGGCTTTTGCCACGGATACGCGGTGGTTTCCGTCACGGACAAAATAAACGCCGCCAAGCTCATAGAGCGATATCGGCGGAAGAGATATGTCCTTGAGGTGTGCCATGTCTATGTGCTCCCATCTGCTCTTCAGGTGCATGCTCTTGGGAAAGAATCGGCTGTCGAAATCCTGATATCTTCCCTCGCTGCCTACGATGAGGTTCACGGGGATTTCCTGCATTCCTTTGTAGACTTCGTTGTCTGGTTTCAGGAGCTTTTTTATGTCCGAGAATGAGATCAGCATAGCCTCGTCTGGATTGAGAAAATGCTGGATTTCGTTGAAAAGGGCTTTGTGCCTTGCTTTTGCGAAATCATCTTCTGTTTCGGATGAGAGCATGAGGTCTTCCATTTTTTAGTCCTCTTTTGCCGGTATCGCACCGTCTGCATTCTCGTCAAGGTTGATTATGACCTGACTGTAGGCATTTACCACGGTTGTATTCCCGGATTTTGTGATTCTCTGCGAGTTCATGTCGTAGAGGTGTATGTGCCCGTGCACAAGATATTGCGGGGAGAAATGTTTTATGAACCAGTTGAAGCATTCGAATCCCTGATGGCACGGGTCTTCCTTGTCGTGTATGTGCCTTGGCGATGCATGCGTAAGAAATATGTCTAGGTATGTTCCGTAAAGGAGCTTGTTAAGGAGAAGTTTCGGCACGAGCTTCAGCAGGTGTATGAACATCTGGGTTTCCGTGTACTGGCACAGGCCGTTGTTGTACCGCTTCGAGCCTGATACCCCGGCTATGAGGAGAGGCCTTTTTTTCCCGTTCGGGCGGGTGATCTGAAAAATCTTGTCCTTAAGCACCTTGAAGCCTGCGTAAGTCGCGCCATGGCTCATGTTCATGTCGTATTCTTGCGGCGTATATGTGAGCGTCGGATGCGCGCCCTGGGACTGCCTTTTGTTCTTGTGGTAATAATTGAAGTCGTTGAGATTATGGTTCCCGAAGATGAAATATGTCTGCCTGTTCAGCGACGAGACTATAAAATCGATGTAGTCAGACGGAAGGTCTCCGGCGCAGAGGATTAAATCGACGTCGGAAAAACGTTCTTTTACTCGGTTGCTGTATACAAGCGGGTCAATCTGATCGGAGACGCAGAGGATTTTCATCTTTGTGATTTCCGTTATATGCCGGCTTTTGCAAGAATCTGCTCAAGACGTTCTTTTCCGACCAGCTCGATAGGGCGGTTTTCCGCAAATCCTGAAGCGGAGCTGGTGAAGCCTGAGCTTGTGCATACATAGGCCTTTGTGCAGTTGAGGGACTTTGAGTAGTCGAGCACGCGCCTGATTTCCGTGTCCTCGATAGGCTCCGTGTCGCGGTAGAAATTTACGAGGAAAGTCTGCTTTCGCATGTTCATCCAGTCGTCTTTTTTTGCCTCGACCGCAATCATCTCGACTCCCCATTTCTTTTCGTCCATCTTTTGTGCGGCGAGATTGAATCCTGAAAGGGCAGCCTTCTTGCAGATCTCGATGAATTCCGCGCCGGAACACGTGAGGAATTCCTTGAGGCTGTCGTTTGACTGGAGATCCTTGTACTCGGAAAGCTTCGCGCCGACATCGCGGAATGAATGGTTGCGCTGATAGATGTACTGCCAGTGCTCGATAGCTTTCTCGATTTTGCGGGTCTTCTCGTAACAAGCGGCGAGGAAGTAGTGCGCGTAGAGCGTCTCCTGTGAACGTTCGTCTTTTGATGCCTTTGTCGCCTTGTCGAACTCCTGAAGCGCATTGTCAACGGCGTTCGCCATCATATAGCATGAGCCTCGCTCAAGAAGGGCTTTCTGCTTGAAGTCAGGGTCGCGGAGCGCTTTTTCGAACGCTTTTACGGCCGCAGGATAGTCTTTGTTTTCCTTGAGGATTTTTCCGAGATAGTAATACGTTGAATATGTCTCAGGGCTGAGCCTGATAGCGAGGTCTATCTCCTTTTTTGCCTCGGCGAACTGCTTTGACCTGAAGAGGAGAAGTCCCATCGATGCATGTGCCTGAACGTGTCTCTTGTTGAAGTTTATTGCTTTCTGATAGAAGCCCAGCGCCATGTCGGCACGGTTTTTCTGCTCGTAAATCTTTCCGCAGTTGAAGAAGTTTTCTGCGTTCGTAGGCTCGAGCTTTGTGAGGAGAAGAAACTCTTTGAGTGCGTCCTCAGTCTGGTTGAATTTCATGTAGAGCTGGGAAAGCTGGCGGCGGAATTCCGCCTCAGGAATAGTCTTGTCGAATATCGCATTCTGGGAGACCATCTTGTATTCCATGAGAGCAAGCTCGTTCTTTCTGTCGGCCAGATATGCCTTTCCGAGAAAATAGTGCGCCCTGAAATCATGCGGATCTTTTGCGATGAGCGATTTTGCGGCTTTTTCCGCGGCGGCGAATTTTTGCTGCTTGATGAGTTTTTCTATTGAGTCAAGTTTTTTTGGCTGTGCAATCGATTTTATTACGAAAACCGTCAGAAAACCAATTCCGACGAGTAAGATGACTATTATTGCAACATAAACCATTAAAAAACTCCTCCCGATTCGACTCTTGTAACAATGTGATTAAAATGATTTTTGTTATTATAGAAATTATAGAATTATTTCGCAATCTGTCAAATCAATACTTTGTTGACGAAAAGATGCGATTTGTCCGATTATATTGTTATGAAGAAAATTTTTGTCTTTGCCATGTGTTTTTACTCCGCGCTGTCAGCGTTCGCCCAGAATAAACCGGGTGCGAAAAAAGACGCGCCTGCTGTCATATATAATGAAAATTTTGAGAAGGGGGCGGAGCTTTTCCAGCTCAACAAGCCGGAGGAAGCCATACCCTTCTTTGAGAAAGTGATCGATGAGGACGGCGTCAATCCTGATGCGTATGTTTTCCTTGGCGTCGCGTATTATCAGATCGGGAATTTTGAGAAATCTCTTGCCGTCTGCGCAAAGGGACTCGCAAAAGAGAATACAGATCACAAGATCCTTGCTTACAACGCCGGGAATTCAGCGTATTCGCTCGGGAACTACATGCGAGCTGATTCATGCTATGCGATCGCGATGAAGATCGACGAGAAATTCTCGCCGGCAGTCCTTAACCGTGCCAATGCGCAGCTTAAGCTTGACCACCTCGAGGACGCGAAAAACAACTATCAGAAATATCTTGAGCTTGAGCCGGAGACCGATCAGAGGGAAAAGATTGAGCTTTTGATCGCAAAGCTTGAGGAGGAGATCGAACTTCGCGCAAGGCAGAAGCCGGAGCTTATAAATCCGGATGATTTTGTAGATTCTAAGAAGATGGAGATTCCGGAGCTTCCTGAGAAAGTCGATGAGACTGACGGAAAGCTATTTGACAAGAATGTTGAGGAGGAGGAGAAAGTCGAGAGCGAATCTGTTTCGGCTGAAGACGTTTTTGCTCCTGTGCTGCCTCCCGAGCAGAAAACCATAGAGGACAAGAGCCCTGCGCCAGAGAGATCAGTTGGAGACAGGGTCGTCGAGGACAGTTCGGCTCCGTCCCTCCCTGAGAATCCTGAGGACAAAAAAGATCAGAATAACATGCCTGAGGCATCCGCGGTTTCGGAAGAAAAATCCGAATCTGAGAAGGTCGACAGAAAAACCGTGCTTGAGGACATCCCTGAGGCTTCCGGCGTTAAAAATGAGGGCGCGGCAGTTCCTTCTGAAAAGCTGGACACCGGAAGCATTGAGGCGGAGATAAAGAGACTTGGTGAATCTGACAGAAACGGAAAGCAGGCTGATTCCGGCTCGAATGGAAGCGCAGAGAAGGTTGATGAGGGAACTGTAAAACTTCCGCTCTATAAAAAAGAAACCAGAAAAGATTCCGGCCAGCTTGAGAAAGTTTATGAGGAAACAGACGATGTCAGGGAAGCTCCTGTGTCTGAGAATGCGGGGGCTTCGGAAACTGACGCAATGACTGCAAAAGCAGCCGGCGCAGTCGCTCCGGAAGCCGCAGTTCCAGCTGAATAATTTTTGCAAATAAATACGATATGTTTTATAATGGTGACTTATGGAAGATTCTACAATTGCTACGACAAGTCCTGTCGGAAAGCATCTTGAGCGCGTAGCTGAAGGTGCTCCAGTATCATATCTCATGTTCAACCAGAAGAAGATTTCATTGGTTGCAAAAATGACAATCGGACGCAACGAGGATTGCTCCGTCGTCATAGACAATAAGCTCGTCAGCAGGGTTCACGCGAGCATCCAGAAAATCCGCGATGCTTTTTTCCTGAAGGATGAGAACAGCACAAACGGCACGTACCTCAACGGTCACAGGGTTCCTGCGGATAAATAC
>CAMVSS010000152.1 GCA_947170195.1 uncultured Treponema sp.
GTAGAGCACCGCCCTTTTAAGGCGGCTGTCGATGGTTCGAGTCCATCGTAGCTCACATACGCGAGGAACATCTTAAAGATGTTCCTTTTTTTTTGACTGGGATAGTAAATTTAATATTTACAAGGAAATTATTATGGCACTTGATCTGAAGAAGATGCGCAATATCGGAATTATGGCGCACATCGATGCGGGAAAGACTACTACTACAGAGAGAATCCTCTATTATACAGGAAAAATCCACAAGATTGGTGAGATCGACGACGGCGCTGCGACCATGGACTTCATGAAGCAGGAGCAGGAGCGCGGAATCACCATCGCTTCTGCCGCAATCACAACGCAGTGGAAAAGTCATACGATAAACATCATCGACACACCGGGGCACGTCGATTTTACGGCGGAGGTTGAGCGAAGTCTCCGCGTCCTTGACGGTGCCGTTGCAGTTATCTGTGCTGTAGACGGAGTTCAGCCTCAGACGGAGACTGTCTGGAAGCAGGCTGATGAGTTCAATGTTCCTCGTCTCTGTTTCGTCAACAAAATGGACCGCGTCGGAGCTGATTTCTTCTATTCAATCAAGGATGTCCGTGAAAAATTCGGCGCAAATACAGTTGCCCTTCAGGTTCCGATGGGCGAGGGTGCGGAATTTGAGGGACTTATCGACCTCCTTTCAATGAAAGAAATCCGCTGGAATGAGGAGGACGAGGGAGAAACTTATACAGAGACTGATATTTCTGACAAATATCGTGCTTTGGCGGACGAGTGGCGCGACAAGCTTGTTGATGCGGTGGCAAGCGTCGATGATGACCTCGCGGAAATTTACCTTGAGGGCGGCGAGATTACAAACGATCAGCTCAAAGCCGCAATCAGAAAGGGCACTATAAACCGCAGCCTCGTTCCGTGTCTGCTCGGTTCTGCCCGACGCAACAAAGGTGTTCAGCCGTTGATCGATGCTGTCATCGATTACCTGCCATGTCCGCTTGACGTGCCTCCTGCAAAGGCTGTTCATGTAAAGAAAGATAAAGAAGAGACCGTAGAGCTTCCGTGCGACGATAAAAAAATGCCTGCCGGACTCGTGTTCAAGATTCAGCAGGACAGGGAGATGGGCGCGCTGTGCTTTGTTCGCGTTTACTCGGGAAAATTTACTGCTGGAAGCCAGGTGCTCAATGTTGCCAAGAAAAAGCGTGAGCGCATCAACAGAATCCTGCGCGTGAATGCAAACCACATGGAGCAGATGGACAGCGTTTCTGCCGGAGATATTGCAGTCTTCGTCGGACTCAAGCTTGCCCAGACCGGTGACACGCTTGCGAGTGAAGGTCTCCCTGTGCTTCTCGAAAGCCTTAAGTTCCCTGAGCCTGTAATTTCAATCGCCATTGAGCCTGAGACTCTCAGCGACAAGGATAAGCTCACCGAGACTCTTGCGGTAATGAGCCGTGAGGATCCTACATTTACGAGCCATGAGGATGCCGAGACCGGACAGCTCATCATTTCCGGCATGGGAGAGCTTCATCTTGACGTTCTCGTTACCCGCATGAAAGAAGATTTTGGCGTAAAAGCAAACGTCGGCGCTCCTCAGGTTACGTACCGTGAGTCGGTTTCCGCAGAGGCAACCTCTTCCCTCACATGGGAAAAGAACCTTGCAGGAAAGGACAATGTCGCCGGCCTTACGATCAGAATTTTCCAGAACGACCAGGGGGTCGGAAATACATATTCCTGCGCGGTCCGCGATTCTTCAATTCCGGAAGAGATTTACGATGCGATCAAGCAGGGCTTCGAGAATTCATTCTCATCAGGCATCCAGTACGGATATCCGTGCGCTGACGTTGGCGTGGAAGTTACCAAGATTGACTATTCCGAGCTGACGGGAACGCCGTTTGCATTCACGGCTTGTGCCGCCCAGATTTTTGACGAGGCTGCCCGCAAAGCTTCTCCTCAAATTCTTGAGCCGGTTATGAACGTCGATATTTCTTGTCCGCTTGAATTTGTGGGTGACGCAATCAGTCAGGTAACCCAGCGTGGCGGCATGATTCAGGGACAGGATTCAAAGGCGAGCGGCGAGATCGTGCATTGCACCGCTCCGATGGCAAAGATGTTTGGATTCTCTACGAATCTTCGCTCTGTAACTCAGGGACGAGCAAGTTTCAGCATGGAATTCTCTCATTTCCAGGTAAAGCAGGGCGGACTTGGCTCAGCCTATTGATGGCGGCCTGTAAGCGTCTGCCTTGATGTTTCCGGATTTTTTGAAATAAAACTCAGCCATGTTTTTATGAAATGTGAGCTGAGTTTTTTATTTGTTCTTGGCGAGATTTTTTAATCTGGTCTTGCAATCGTACATTTTTTTGTCTGCGCGTTCGAATATATTGAGGTAGGTTTTATCTTTTTCTTTTGCGAATTCTGAGAAGCCGAAGGAGACAACAACTTTTTCGTCCTCCAGGTTGCTTTTCATTTTCTGCGCGAAATCTTCGAACAGTTTTTCGTGGTTTTTGAAATCAGATCCCATTATGAATGCCGCGAACTCGTCTCCTCCTATGCGGTAGACTGGGCTGTGCTTGAATTCGTGGCAAATG
Source organism: uncultured Treponema sp. (assembly GCA_947170195.1). GTDB lineage: Bacteria > Spirochaetota > Spirochaetia > Treponematales > Treponemataceae > Treponema_D. The sequence continues at coordinate 2,562 of CAMVSS010000152.1, forward strand.
AGTTTTCCGGCCGCTTTTATGTATTTATCTCCTGCGCAGTGACCTTTTGTGTCGTTTATGGTTTTTAGCCCGTTTACGTCAAATACTGCGACTCCAAAATCGCACAGATGATTTTCTTTTATTCTGCGCTCGATTCCGCTTGCATCTTCCATGTATGCGTTTTTGTTTTTTACACCCGTTAGCGGATCTGTGTATGCAAGCTGACGTACCGATCCCAGCTCCGCCTCCTGAATTTGCTTGACTTGCAGAAGATTTTCAAGCTCCGCCCGATGGGTTTCTTTTTCGTCTTCCAGAACAAAGGTGTGAAGAAGGCAGGTCCCGAGCATGAAGCCCATTGCGTAGAACGGCAGAAGCGGATAGAGCGCCTGAAGTATTATGAAAACCGACATTGAGACGCAGAAAAGTCCGATGGCACGGTGCCTGCGCTTTTGTTTTTCAGGGGCTTTCCTGGTAAAGAAGAGCATGTGGATTGCCGTCGCGAAGAACATTATGAGCTGGGTTAAAAAGTTGATGTCACGCGCCGGACCCGTATAATACGTTTTGTCTTCCCCGAACCAGAACGCAATTTTATAGAAGAAGTTCAGGGTTATCGTTATGACCTGCAGAACAAAAAAGATCTGCCCGATGTGTTTTAGTATGCGCGTGAAGAAACTTTTTTCATTCAGATAATCGATGACGTATTTTGTCCAGAGATAGATCGAAAGTGCTATGACAACGAAATAAATTGCTGTTTCCCAGAACAGGATTCGCATTAATCCAAGAGCGTTAAGAACATCCCACAGAACATCGGTAAAATAATAAAGGCTTACGCTGAAAAGGAAATTTTGATACGAGCGGTGTACAGGCAGCGCTGACGGGCATAGACGCTTGAAAAGAACATTGTAATTTATGATTATATGCGTTGCCAAAGCAAGAAGCACGACGCTTGAATAGTACATGATTTTTTTCTCTCCGGTTTTTTTCTCTCTGTACGAAGCAAGGCGGCGATGTGTAAAGATGTACTTTCTATATATTGTAACACAGATTTTTCCTGATAGATAGGAAAAAATGAATCCAGATGTAAAAAAGATGTGAAAAAATTCAAAAACGAAAAAAAATATTTTTTTCGTTTTTTTTGATTTTTATGTATTGACTATTTTTTCTGAAGTCTATAATATATATTACATCACGCGGGGATGGTGGAATTGGTAGACACGCCAGCTTGAGGTGCTGGTGGCGCGAGCCGTGGCTGTTCAAGTCAGCTTCTCCGCATCAAGGACTTTCGGTAACGAAAGTCCTTTTTTATTTTTCGGGGTGCATCTATGATTGCTGTTTTTGTAAATTGCTTTACTGTTCTTTTGGGATCCTCTGTAGGGGTTCTTTTCTCAAAAAAGATTTCCGCGAAAATTACAGATGCAATTCAGCTTGCCTGCGGGCTTGTTTCTTTTATCATGGGCGTTCAGATGGCGTTCAAATATCAGAATGTCGTTTATCTGGCTCTTGCGCTGATCCTCGGCGGCATAATAGGAACATGGGCGGATCTCGATGGAAAGATTCTCTGCTTTGGAAAATTCCTTGAAAAAGTTTTTTGCCGCTCGGAGGGGAATGCATCTGAGCTTCCGCCTGCTTCGGATTCGTTCTCTGATGAGAATCCTAAGAAACTTGAGTTTTCTGAGGGGCGGCCGAAAAAGAATTTTGCTTACGCTTTCTTAAATTCTTCCGTGCTCTTTTGTGTCGGCGCGATGGCTATAGTCGGTTCTTTTCAGGCGGGAATCGAGCATAATTATTCAACGATTCTTCTGAAATCAATCCTTGACGGTTTTGTCTCGATCGGTTTCGGAGCTGCGATGGGAATCGGAACTGCTTTCAGCGTCGTGTCCATATTCCTGTATCAGGGCGCGCTTACCTTGCTTTCCGTGCTGATTTCACCTTATGTAAGCGAACAGATGATTGCGGAGCTTACGGGCAGCGGCGGTGCTTTGATCGTTCTGATCGGAATAAACCTGATGGGAATCAAAAAGATTAAAACAGCGAATTATCTGCCGGCAGTCCTTTTCAGCGTGATTTTTGTTTTGTGCGAGCCTCTTGTTAAGAATCTTCTTGGAATTTAAGATTTTTTTTGCAATGACGCTCTTGTTTTTTTTTACCTTGCCCGATTGTCTTGGTTTGCTTGGTTGTGGCGGAAAATTTCAAAATGAGCGCGGTAAAGATTCGTAAAAATTCATTTTTTTAAGTTGAAATCATACTAATTCTTGTTTAGAATAGAACGCATAATATAATCCCTTATTAGCCACGAGGAGGAATCAAATGGCAAAGGTAGAACTTAAAGGCGTTACAAAAGTTTACGACGGAAACGTACTCGCCGTAGAAAAGTCAAACGTAACAATCGAAGACCGCGAATTCTGTGTATTCGTAGGTC
>CAMVSS010000153.1 GCA_947170195.1 uncultured Treponema sp.
AGGATTCAGGTTTACGCTTCCGTTCCCGCCGATAGCAAGCGCAGTACTCTCGCTCAGTTTTTTGAACTGCGCCCTGATCGCGGAGATTCTTCGAGGCGGCATGATTTCAATCCCGAAGGGACAGTGGGAAGCCGCATATTCTCAGGGATTCAGTTTCGTGCAGACCTTGGTTTTCGTTGTCATTCCGCAGACGGTAAAAAAAATCCAGAAACCGCTCATGGGTCAGTTCATAACCATCATAAAAGACACTTCCCTTTGCGCCGTGATCGCAGTCCACGAGCTGATGTATTCGGGACAAATCATCATGGGAAAATATGTTAAATCTTTATACATCATTGCTTTGTATGCAGTCATCGCATTTATCTATTTCGGTGTGAACAGTCTTTTGCTCTCGATTTCAAAGCGGGCGATTAGAGGAGAATAAAAATGAAAAGATTTGTGATTACAATCGGTCGAGAATTCGGATGCAATGCCGGTGAACTAGGAAGAAGGCTTGCCGCAAAGCTCGGCGTAAAATTCTACGACAAGGAACTGACTTCCCAGGCTGCGACACTTGCCGGCGTTGACGACATGGCGGTCTTCAATCCAGACAAAAAAGAGACCGAAAAGGAAAAAATGCACCGCTACATCGAGGAATTCGGATATGGCGCAAGCACGGCGTTCTTCTCGGAAAAGGCGATTCAAGCTCAGGCATTCGTCATCAGAAAAATCGCGAATACGGAAAGCTGCGTAATGTTCGGGCGGTGCGCGGATTATTTTCTCTCGGAATTTGATTTTACGCTCAACGTCTTCCTCTACGCTCCGGATTCATTCAGGATTGCGCACGTAACAAATGCATACGGACTGGACGAAATACAAGCGAAAAAACTGATTAAAAAAATCGACAAGAAGCGGCACAACTATTACAAATTCGTCACGGGCAAGAACCGCGGAGACCGTCATGGAAGAAATCTGATGATAGATATGCAGGCTTTCTCCCTGGACGATGCGGTCGACCTGATTTACACCGCCACGCAAAAGAAATTCGGAAAATAAAAAAAAGCGGTCATCCCACACTGAAGTGTACCCCAAAAGTTGGAGACAATTTTTGGAAGTACAGTTCACACAAGATGACCGCTTTTTTATTGGATAGATTATGAAGAAAGTTTCAGCTATAAAACTTTCCTTACAGTGTTATGTGTTCAGCCTCCTCCGCCGTAACAGTTTTTCCGTTTACGACGAGTTTTCTTAAGTCGTTTTTGTTCAGATGAAGAGCAATTTCTTTGTAAGGCAGCTCAAAATTGCCTGTCTTAGAAAGATTTACCTGCACGCTCTTCGAATCCCATGACATTTTTACGTTGACAGAAGCACATTTTCCGTCACGATAGCCCTGAGTCTCACCATCATCCTCAAACAGCTCGTATGATGACTCGCCCTTGCCTTTCAGCGGCGGGAACAGCATAAAGCCGCGCTTGTCATCGGATTTGGTTTTGAACGTAATCTCGGCATCGTTCACCGGAATTATCGCACCGCCGCGCACGAGCAACGGATTGTACTGAAGAGGAGCTGGAATTGTGACAGTCTGACCGCCATCGTACCACAATCCGGTGTGGAAATCCGTCCATCCGTTTTCATCAGCCGGAAGATAGACTTCTCGCTCGAACTGACCTTTCTCCACAACCGACGCAACGAGCAGATCCCGTCCGACCATAAAGTCATCGTTCTCGGCGAACGTGTTCGGGTCATTCTCGTAGTTGTAGAACGTCGGCCGCAAGAACGGAGTTGAATCCCTGTTGGCGCGATACAAAAGATCATAGAAATATGGAATCAGTTTGCATCGCAATTTCATTGTCTCGCGAACCAATGCTGTGTATTCAGGATACATCCACGGCACATTGACAGTCTTGTCGTCGTTCCATGAGTGAATCGTAAAGCGAGGTGTAAAACTTCCGTTCTGAACCCAGCGCAACAAAAGTTCCGGCTCCGGAGCGTCTCCTGCAAAACCTCCGATGTCGTGACCGATGTTATACATACCGCTCAAGCTGAGTCCCAGTCCCATCTTGATGTTGTATTTGAGCGTCTTCCATGACGTTCTGTTGTCCCCAGACCAAGTCTGAACGTAACGCTGCATACCCGGGCAGCCAGAACGTGAGATGAGATACGGTCTCTTAGACTTCTCGAATTCAGTCTGAGCCTCAAAACTTGCCTTCATCATAAGCATTGTCATGACAGGTCGGATAAGCCCAATGTCAATCGTATGACCGAATCCGGCAGCCTGAGCCTTTGAATCCCACACTTCGAATTCGTTGTTGTCGTTCCAAGTACTGTCGATTCCGTATTCCAAAAGCTGCTTTGTAACCTGTTTCTTCCACCAGTCATAGGCTTCCGTGTTAGTAAAGTCCACGTATGAGCCGAGATCATCCCAGAACTGAGCGAGTTCCGTGAGCTTTCCGTCACGGCTTCTCAAAAACAGCTTTTTCTCGTCCAATTCCTTGTACATCGGGTGATCAAGCAGAAGCGCAGGCTTGATGTTCGCGCACAACCTGACTCCGTGCATATGGAAATTCTTCGCAAACCCCTTAGGATCAGGGAATTTGTCGTAGTTCCAGTTGAAGACGTATCGCTTTCCGTTGATGCTCGTGTAGCCGGAAGAAAGCTGGAATGAATCACACGGAATTTCATTCTCGTCACACTCGCGTATGAATTCCATGAGCTGCTTCTGGGCATTGTCCGCATCCGTATATGTCATCGTTGAGCCGGAATACCCCATGCTCCACTTCGGCATAAAAATCGTCTTTCCGGTGAGCCATGAAAATCTTGGCGTGATGTCGCTGATTTTCGGGCCTGCGATAAAGTAGTAGTCAAGGTCGCCGTCCTCGCCGTGGTAGAACTTGAAGAATCCGTGATAGTTGTCTATCTGCTTTCCCATGTCGAATTCTGCGGTCGAAAGATTGTCGTAAAACAGTCCGTAGGAAATGCCGGTCTTCGTATTGCGCGTAATATAGAACGGATAGTGCTTGTAGAGCGGATCAGAAGATTCCGCATCATATCCCATCGGATCAAGGCTCATCATCTTGAATGAACGTCCGGTTCGCTCAAGATTTCCGGCTTTTTCACCAAGTCCGTAAATCTGCTCGTCCTTAGAACGCTCAAGATAGTGATAGACGCCCTCACCAAGGGAATGATTGAAATTATATGCCTGAGTCTGTCGGTCACGTGCAAGCAGGACGCATCCTTCCGGAGATTTGTAGTACCAGCTTGCCTTCATGCCATCGAGCACGAAATCCACTTTGATTTTTGCCGTTTCCAGCGTAAACACACCGTCTTTTTCAGAGGTAGAGAATTTCGGGCATGAAAACGGACTGATATCCAGACGGTCACGACCTTCGCGAGGGATGTCCTCCATTCTTGGAGCCACCATCCACGTTTTATCCGGACGGAGCGCACCGTCGGAGAAGAGCACGCGGATGATATCATCTTCAAGCACAAACACCCTCACCACAGTTCCGGTGTGCACGCTCGTAAAAGTCAGGACATTTCCGTCCGCCTTTTGTAATGTAAAATCTGTATGCTTAAGAATCATATTTTCCTCAAACCAATCCGAACAATTTCGGAACAACAAGGCTGATTGCCGGAATATATGTCACCAAAAGAAGCGTGATTATCAGCGCTACGAAGAACGGAATCAGAGGCTTGATGACTTTTTCAATCGTAACTCCACCGATACCGCATCCGACGAACAAAACGCTTCCAACAGGAGGTGTCATGATACCGATACAAAGGTTGAATACGAGCATGATACCGAAGTGAACCGGATTCATGCCGATCTGCATTGCAATCGGGAAGAAAATCGGGGTAAAGATCAGCGTTGCAGGAGTCAAATCCATGAAAGTACCAACGATGAGCAAGGTGATGTTCATAATCAGCATGATGACGTATTTGTTGTTTGAGATTGACATGATCAGGTTGCTGATTGCTGTAGGAATTCCAGTGAATGCCATTACCCATGACATTGCAGAAGAAGCCGCAACGAGGAACATGATTACGCCGGTAGTCATTGCCGTGCTGATGATGATTTTTACGAATTTCTTGAAATCGATGCTCTTGTAGATGATTGAAAGAATCAGTGTGTATGCTACAGAAACAGCAGCACCCTCAGTCGCAGTAAATGCACCGCCAACGATACCACCGATTACGATTACGATCATCAAAAGGCTTGGGATCGCATCAAGAATAATCTTTAATCCTTCCTTGAAGTGAACGCGCTCAGAAACAGTGTAGTTGTGCTTTCTCGCATAGATAAAAGCGACGATCATTACAGAAACGCCCATCAGAATTCCAGGAAGATAGCCAGCCATGAACAGAGCCGAGATTGAAACTCCGCCGGCAGTCAGCGCGTAAAGAATCAGGACACCGCTTGGAGGAATAAGCATTCCTGTTGCACATGACGCGATATTGACGGCAGCAGAAAATGAATCATCGTAGCCCTCGTCCTTTTCGAGCGGAGCCATTGTACCACCGATCGCGGCACAAGCAGCGACAGCCGATCCGGAAAGCGCGCCAAAGAGCATGTTTCCGAGGACGTTTGTATGAGCAAGCGAACCCGGAACGCGTCCTGCGACGAGCTTGGCAAGGTTTACGAGACGGCGCGCAATGCCACCGTTATTCATTATGTTTCCTGAAAGAACGAACAGCGGAACCGCCAGCAAAGAAAAGCTTGATACGCCAGTAATCATCTTCTGGGCAACAGTAAACAAAGCAATATCTGGAGGAAGAACCACAAAAGTCGTTACGATTGCAGAAAGACCAATTCCTACAGAAATAGGAACGCCTATAACGAGCAGCGCAAAAAAGCATACGAAAAGAATAAGAGCCGCATTAATTGCCATTTTTACACCTCCTTATTTATCTCCGGAGTTTGCATCAGCATCAGCTGCGCCCGGAACAAAATCTTCAATCAAGTTAAGAA
>CAMVSS010000154.1 GCA_947170195.1 uncultured Treponema sp.
CCCTCACCGATACCGAGGATAGCGTCTCCCTGTCCCTGCATTACTGACTGGACGTCGCGGAAGTCGCGGTTTACAAGACCTGGTTTTGTGATGATGTCAGAGATTCCCTGGACACCCTGACGAAGGATATCATTTATGAGCACGAACGCGCCCTCAACGGAAAGACGTTTTTCGGCGTCCTTGAGGATGAGTTCGTTCGGGATTTCGATGAGTGAGTCAACTTCGGCGCGCAGTTTTCGTACGCCTTCCTCGGCATGAGCCATGCGCACTTTTCCCTCGAATTTGAACGGGGTTGTTACGACAGCAACGGTAAGCGCACCAAGCTCGCGCGCGATCTTTGCAACTACAGGAGCAGAACCGGTTCCAGTTCCGCCACCCATTCCGGCGGTAACAAACACCATGTCGGAATCTTTGAGCAGCTCCTTGATCTGTTCCTGCTGCTCTTTTGCGGATTCCTCGCCGACCTCAGGCTTGCCGCCTGCGCCAAGTCCTCCTGCAAGTTTCTGTCCGATCTGAATCTTATATTCCGCCTTCGACCTGTTGAGCGCCTGAAGATCCGTATTCAGCGCGATGAATTCAACGCCGCCGACGCCAGAATCGATCATGCAGTCAACCGCATTTCCACCGCAGCCGCCGCATCCGACGACCTTGATTTTAGTCGGACTGACCGCAGCAGAAGCCGAGTCCTTTTCGATTTCGATACCATTTAAAGTCATGTTGTCCTCCCACATACAACAGATTTTATGTTTAAAAGAATTTTTTCAAAAACCTTTGCAAAGCGCCATCTCCTGACTTCTTTTCATCAGAAGGACGGCTCTTATGAACTTTCCGCCCTGAATTCAAGTGATCCTTGTGGGCAAGAATAAGCCCGACGCAGGTCGCATATTCAGGAATGCGGTACGTCTCCTCTATTCCGCCAAGGGACTGAGGATATCCGAGCCTTACCGAAGAGGTCTCAAAGACACTCTGCGCAAGCTCCACCGCTCCGTTAAGCTGTGCGCCGCCGCCCGTAAGGATTATGCTTCCAGCAAGCTCGCTCACAGATGCTTTCTGGATGATTTCGTTCTTAACCATCTTAAAGATTTCTTCCATTCTTGGATAGATAATCTCGCAAAGTTCCACCCGGGAAGTCAGCTCGGAATTGCGGCTGCCGAAACCAGGTATTATTACCTCGGCGTCGTCATTCTCGACGATTCCGGGCCAGCAGCATCCGTTCTCGATCTTTATTTTTTCCGCAGTCGGAGTCGGGATTCCCTTTACGACCGCAATGTCATTCGTGACCAGATTTCCGCCGATCGGAATCGAGCATGTGCATATAGGGGCATCTTTTAAAACGACAACGACATCAGTAGTCCCGCCGCCGATGTCAATCAAAATCGAGCCGAGTTTTTTTTCATCCTCGACCATTACAGCCTCTGTGCATGCAAGCGTCTTCAGCATAACCTCATCGAGCTGGTAATTTGCCTGTTCGATGCAGGTTTTTATATTCTGAACTGAAGTTCTGCTCGCGGTGATGATGTGCACGTCCGCGTCAAGGCGATAGGCAATTGTGTCGACAGGATTCTGAAAGCCGTCAGTTCCGTCGATTATGTACTGCTGAGGAATTACGTGAAGAAGGTTCCTGTCGAGAGGAATCTTTATTGAATTCGCGCAATCGATTACACGCTTTACATCTTCTGGCGTGATTGCGCGCTCAGCTTTTCCGTAAGAAGAAATTGCGACGGATCCGCGAGAATTTGAGCTTTCGATCTGAACGCCGCCGATTCCGGTGACACAGGAATGAACTTCCATTCCCGTATTCTGCTCAAGCTCGTCGATAACGTCGTGAATGCACTGCTTCGTCTTTTCGATATTCGTGATGGTTCCGTTGCGCAAAAAACCGGAGGAAGCTTTTTTTGCCACCCCTATGATTTCAACCGATCTGTCGTCATTCACGCGACCGATTGCACCGCGGACGAAACATGTTCCGATATCAAGACCAACAACTGTATTACTCAAGAAACTCTCCTGACGCCTGATGTTCAGATTTCGTTCTGTAAGAAACTGAACCGTAACGCATGTCGATTTCAACGACATTCGGGTCCAGGGTGTTTACAACGTCAAGAGCAACCATCATATACTGCAGGGATTCTTCAGAAAGCTGTCTTCCTGTAAGAATGCGGGTTTTTGAGTGAATAGGATACAAAACCAGCTCATAATTGCCGTATTCTTTCGGCATGACATGAATTTCTGAGATTGCAGCAAAATAATTCTGACTCAATGACCTGATTTCAGCAATCTGTTCCATCAATGCGCGATACTTCTGGGGAATTCTCATTCCCTCAGGTATATTTTCGACAGGAATTCCAGAAATTAAAGGGATTGACCTGTCCGAATTCGTTGAATTTGAATTCGACAAGAATAATACCCCATTTTTGTCAATCTGAACAGCGGATGTAACGCCTCCGTTTGAAACAAATGTCATGGCAACAGGAGTACGCTCAACGACGTTTATGCATACGGATGAAGGAAATTTCTTGTAAATCTGAACTTCCTCAATTCCGGAAACGCTCGAAAGAATCGATTTAACTTCGTTCGTGTTGAATTTCACCAGATTTGACTTAGCAGGAAGCTGAATCATATCCATTAAGGTCTGCGGGGAATAAGATTTAAGCCCGCTCCAGCTGATCGTAACCTCGTTCATGCACGGCATGACAAAAAGATAAACGCAAAGCTCGCAAATCAGAAGAATTCCGAAAATGGCAACAAAGATCTTCAATCCGTTCAGTTTTGAACCAGCGAATTTCGAATCGCTTTTCTTTTTTTCACTCCGGATTTCTGATATGTCAAATCCTTCCAGCCCGTTAAAAGCAAAATCACTCATATAAAACCTCTTCTATGTCCACAGAATCATAATCGTCAGTTACGCGGGATGCATTTACCAAAAAACCGCATCCGGCGAGTGTAAAAAGAATTGAAGAACCGCCCTGCGAAAAAAACGGGAGCGGAATTCCGGTGGTCGGGACAAGCCCTCCTACGACAGCAACGTTCAGAACAGACTGCGAAACTATCGAAACCACGAAACCGAAGCTCGCGACGGCGGCAAATCTGCTCGAAGTCGAAAGAGAGCAGACGATACCGCGCCATGCAAAAAGCGCGAGCAGCGCAAAGTAAGCAAGGACTCCGCAAAAGCCCATCGATTCAACCCAGCCTGCAAAAATATAGTCCGACTGAATCTCAGGAACTGAATTGATCTTAAGAAGTCCAGATCCAAGCCCCTGTCCCCACAGGCCGCCAGAGCTTATAGCCCGTCTTGCCGAAATAATCTGATAGTTATAGGACTGGGCGAAACTGTCCTGATCCAAGAAGCCTACGATTCGATGCAGGCGGTACGGCTCAAGACAGATAAAAAGCGCGCAAAGCGGAATTACGATCGTCATTACAGGAACAAGCCAGAAGATTTTCGAGCCTGAGACGATAAAAAGAATTACCGCCAGCACGGAAATAAAAATCGAAGTCGACATATCCTGTTGCAACGAGACAGAAAGCACCATCAGGAAAGTCAGGACGACGGCAGGGAAAACCGAGCGGTCGAATGTGTCAGGAATCTTGCTCTGCTTCTCGAAATAGTTCGCGAGGTAGAGAACGACGGTGAATTTTATCATCTCCGAAGGCTGGAACGTCGCAAAACCGAGGTTCAGCCATCTTCTGGCTCCGTTCTTCTCGATTCCGATGCCAGGTATAACAGTCACAAAGGAAAGAAGCATCGAAATTCCGACGATCACCGGAAGCCACTTTTTTATAGTCTCAACCCTTACCACGGCAACAACAATAAAAAGCGCGAAGCCCAGTGCGGAACTTATCAGCTGCTTTTTTACGAAATAGAGCGGGTCGCCGAAACTGCGGGATCCGAACGAGCCGGAACTGATGTACAGGGTCACGATGCCGATTCCCCACAGCAAAAAAGTGAGCAAAACCAGGGAAAGATCGCACTTTCTGTATTTTTCGAGCGGTTTTTCAGCAATTATATCGAAGTTCACTTATCTGCTCCTTTTTCAATCAGCGGAATAATCCGCTCAAGCCCCATTCCGCGGGATCCCTTCAGGAGGATAAAATCTCCCTCAGAGGCAAAATTCTCTATTTCTTCGGCTGCATTTTTTATTGCAGTCTCGTCCTTGTTTCCGATTGCGATGATTCTTATCGAAGCAAGCTTTTCATCACCGGATTCTTCCAAAAGTCTTATCGCCTCATCATAAGCATAGCTCATCTCGAATCCGAAGAAGATTATCATGTCCGCGCCGCTTTTTAGCGCAAGTTCTCCGGCCTTCGTGTGCTCCGCCTCTGATTTTTCTCCAAGCTCAAGCATGTCGCCGAGAACAAAAATCTTTTTTCCGGCTGTTTTTATTCCAGAGGCAAACTCAAGGGCTTTTTCCATTGAGTCAGGATTTGCGTTGTAGCAGTCCTCAAGGATCGTATACTTGCCTTTTTTGATCGTGCTTCGGCCGCCCAGAGGCTTCAGGCTCTCAATTCCTGCCTTGATCTGTTCCGGGCTGACTCCCAGCACTTTTGCGAGGGCGATCGCGCCAAGCGCATTGATATAATTGTATGCTCCCGGAAGATGAAGCGTCATCTTTACGCCGTCAACCGAGAATGTAGTTCCCTCAAGCCCGTCGTCAGATATAAACTGAACTCCGCACTTTTCAGAAGAAACATTTTTTCCGTATTTTATGACCCTGCCTTTTACTCCGTCCGCCAAGAAACCGGCGAAATCATCTTCGGCAGGGATTATGCATGCGCCATTTTCATCCACGAAATTGAAAATCTTCTTTTTTTCCTCGGCTATTTTCTGGCGCGAGCCAAGGATTCCGATGTGGGCTGTTCCGATATT
>CAMVSS010000155.1 GCA_947170195.1 uncultured Treponema sp.
AGTCTTTACTTCGAGGAGGTCGTCGAACATCTCGTTGAAGAGAGGCATCTTGAACTTGTTCTGGTTCATGAGGCCGATTATCTGGTTAAGACATGGCATGAGCCTCATTCCGGCAAGGGCAAGCACGCCAAGAGTCGGAATGAGCGTTTTCGGATCAGTGTTCATCACCATCTTTACAGCGATGAGAAGGAGGATTCCTCCGACTGTCACAAGCTCGATGACGGATTTCGGAATCCTGTTCGCGAACAGAAAACTCTTCATGCTTTCAGCGTAATCTGTATATGTTGCGTTGAATTCATTCATGAAGTAGTCCTCGCACTGCATGACCTTAGTCTCCTTTACAGAGCGGAAGCCTTGGTTGAGCCACTTTCCGGTCTGAGTCAGGCATTCCATCTGGATCTGTCCGAGCTTTGAGATTCTTTTCCTGAAATAATTAAGGATTGCGAGTACGAGCGGTCCGAGCACGAATGCTACCACTATTGCCATAAACCAGTCCATAATGAGCAAAAATCCCCAGATTACGAGGATGGTGATGATGTTCGTGATTATGGACAACGTGTTTATGAGAATATCAGAGAAGACGATTACGCCGCCGGTGCTTATGTTGCGCGTCGTTACGGCTATATTAGTGTCGAGATGAAACAGGTACGGTTTTCTGATGTAGTAAGAATACAGACGCTTCGTGTAGTCCTTCTGGTTGTTCAGCGAGAAGAAAATCTGAATCTTTGCCTGAAGGAGCACTATGAGATTCTTGAGTATGTAGAATATGAGGAGCGTGATGGCGCATGCAAAAATCAGCTGCGGATGAGTCTTTATGCCGAAAAAAGCGACAAAGCGAGCGACCCTGCGGTGCATGTTGAGAAAGTCCGGCTCGCTTATGATGTTTATGAGCGGGTACAGAAGACCGACGCCAGCAGCCTCAAGTATTGCCACGAGACACATGAGCGCGATTAGGCATCCTGCGATTCGCATCTGCTTCGGAGTCAATATCTTAAAGATTTTGAAAAATGATTTCATACTACTCTTTTTCCTTACGTTTTTTTTCGTAATCGTCTAAAGCAATGTTCTGGGCCAGATTCTCGAATTTTTCCTGGAGCCGGGAAAGCTGCAACGAAAGCGTGAACGCCTTGTATGCAACAAGAAAAATAATGAGCACAAAAAGAAAATTGACATCACTTGTCATGCCAACCAGGTTTTTGAGTTTTGAGATCAGGGGCGGGAAAATACTGACTATGATTAAAAATATGGAAAATAGAATCCAAAAAAACACATAATCAAGCTTTACCTTTGATTTCCGTATGGTCCTAACGATGTAACTGAAAAACAATACGGAAATTATAATCAAGAGAACATGAAGTCTGCCGGTCATAAAACGCTATCCTCGCTTTCTAAACCATTGAACAAAAAGAATGGATACACAGATTTTAAACATGTAGGAAATTGAGCCTACAAGATTTAAATAGCTTGTTCCTGCGATTCTCTCATCCATCTGCACCTGAACTTCTTTTACTTTGCATCCTGATTTTATAAGGAAAGCTATTGTATCAGGTTCAGGAGCATAGTTTATTTTTTGCGCATATAGCCGCATTATCTTTCTGTTGTAAAGCCTTAGTCCGCTGGTCGGGTCTTTTATTCTATGGAATGTCGTCAATAGAATCAAGAAGGAAATCAGCCTTGAGCCGAGCATCCTTGGAGAAAACGATTTCCGAGTTGTAAGAAATCTGGATCCGATGATGACGTCGCAGCCTGAAGACTCCATTTCTTTTTGCATCAAGCTTAGCGACTCGCAACGATGCTGCCCGTCCCCGTCAAACTGAACTGCGGCATCATAATCATTCAGCCATGCGTATTTCATTCCGGTTTGAAAAGCACCTGAAATCCCGAGGTTTACAGGTAGATCAATAACGTTGTAGTTGTTTCGATGGCAAATTTCCGAGGTCGAATCCTTTGACCCGTCGTTCACGATGACATAATCATATTGAGAATAATTTTGTTTTAACGAATTTATAACTCTCTCGATGTTCTTTTCTTCGTTGTATGCTGGAACAATAACTAGTAATTTCATAATAACACTTTGTTATTATATTTTGTCTGGAACAAAAACACAATAGACGGTAGAAAATAAAGGCGTATGTTTAAAAAAAAAGGTTTCCATGATAAAATAGACCCATGGAAGGACTTATATATACGCTCATAAACAAAGAGACTCCTCTATGTGATTTTGTAATACAAGGCGAAGGTGAACTTGAGCTTTGCAAAATAATAAAGGAATACAAGCCTCTTCCATCTTGGTGCACACCACTGTCAACTTGGGTAGAAAACAGAAGTTCCGCCAAGCACAGGGCTCACGTAAACAAAATACTTGAGATGTGCGGTGGAAAAACAAAAAGCGGGTTTATTGCCCTTACGCACTGCCTTTCCCTGACAGATACGCTTTGGGTAAAGTCAGAGCGAGAGAACGTATCCTGGAAAGACGTCAACCTTTATGAAAACAATTTTGATGAGGTTGTGTCAAAACTGAGCTTCGACGGAAACGGCCTTTTTGGAATACAGATGTCAACGACTTCACCCGAGCTTACTACGGACGGTGCTTATGACAAATGCTGGCTCAATGAAAAGGACGGAATTCATCTTATAAAGACCGGAAGCGACGGAGCGCGCAATACAGGACTTGAGCCTTATGGAGAAGTTCTTGCAAGCCAGGTTTTTGAAAAACTCTGCGATTCCGTAAAATACACCCTGAGACGCTATGACGGCAAGGTTGTTTCAGACTGCAAGATTTTTACGACACCTGATTTCGGCTACAAGCCAATAAGCATTTTCTTAAAGAGTGGTATAAAGTACGGACTTCCAGAAACTCTTGAAATATACAAAGAGTTCAACTGCGAGGACGAATTTCGAAGGATGATCGTAGCCGACTGCATCACATTGAACTGCGACAGACACTTTGGAAATTTCGGTTTTCTCGTAAACAATGAAACTTTTGAGCGTACAGTTCTGAACCCATGCTTTGACTTTAATATGGCTTTTATTCCGTTCGCGGAGGAAGGTTTTGATTTTGGAAAGTCAAATGATGGCAAGGAAATTGATTTTGACGAATACCTCTCAAAGCGAGGACCTGTAATCGGAAGCGACTACGTTGCCCCTGCCCGAGCAATCCTTACGCCGGAAATAAAAAAATGCGTTGAAGAAATCCGGGAGACTGAGCTGACTATAACTTGCGATGAAAAGTTTACGGAAGACAGACTCAAAATCATGAACATGATAAAAAACGTCCAGTGCGAGCGAATCCTTGGATTTGACGCAAGGTGGGAGTTTTAATGCATAAGTTTGCTGGTAAATTTATAAAATTTTAGATTATTTTTTTACCTTCCAGCCGAGCATGCCTTTGCCCTCGCTTGAGAAGACAACTCCGACCTTGTACATAGCCTTTCCGCTCACCACAAACCTGTCCGAATATCCGTTTGCGTCAATCTGGCAGAGGGCTTCGTCCGCAACGTCTTCAAAATCTCGGCCTTTGTCCATCTTAAGTTCAAAGATAAAAACACTGTCTTTTGTAGCAACGACAACATCGCTTCTTCCGGCAACTGACTGCAGTTCTGAAACCACGCGGAATCCGGACATGCGGAACATAAGGTGAGTTACAGACTCGTAGTAGTTCTCGCACATGTCTTTTTTTACTACGCTAGGCAAATCTGCGATTGCGGCTTTTATTATTGAAAGGACTTTATCTAAGTCTTTCAGATTTAGGGCATCGCAAATATTGCTTACAGCAAGCCCCAGATCGTCATAAGGGACTGTCACAAATTTTTTGAGCAGCACATTTATGAATCCTTCCTCTATCTCGCGGTTCGGAAAGTCCAGCGTATATATTCTGTTCTCTTTCTCAAATCCCTTGATCGTAAGGTACCCGCTCTGATAGATGACAGGAAGCATGTTCCTTGAGTCAGGATCGTAATTCTTGAACTGGTCTTCCTTTGCCTTCCGGCCGTTGATTATCGTGGTCAACTCAAGCGGCTGATTCTGAAGCGTCTTCACTAAAAATGACGGTGTACCGCTCTCAAACCAATATGAGCCGAAATCTTTTTCCATAAAGCACTTCAGCAAACAGAACGGATTGTAAACGCCCTCGACATCATGCGTAAAATGATAGCCGTCATACATTGATGCAAGCTTTTCTTTCGTTTCTGCAATGGTCATTTTCTGCCTTTGGGCAAGCATTTCTATTTCCGGCTTAAAATATTCATCTAACTCAGATTCAGAAATGCCGCAGACAGTCGCATAATCCTGATTCAGGCTTATGTCATTCAGCTGGTTCAATCCTGAAAAAATATTTACATGGCTTACTTTTGTGATTCCTGTGATGAATAAAAAGCGGATGTATTTATCGCAGTCCTTTAGCGGACTGTAGAAACTGCGAAGCTCCTGTCGGTTCTGCTCCTCGAATTCGGTATAAAGAGCGTCCAAAATCGGTTTGTCGTACTCGTCGATGAGGATGACGACTTTTTGACCAGTTAGTTCACTTACCTGCGTGATAAGATTATTCAAGCGTGTTGAAAAACGCTTATCTTCAACCTGAATATTATACTTTCTTTCATAACGCGAAAGCTGCAGTGTTAAAGCTGACTTCAAGCATTCCAAATCGGGATAACTATCAGCACCAAAACTGATTCTTAAAACCGGATATTCAATCCAGTCCTTTTCAAGTTTTTCGAGCGCAAGGCCTTTGAACAAATCCTTTTTACCGAGAAAATATGCCTCCATAGTGGAGAGGAGCAGACTTTTTCCAAATCGGCGAGGACGGCTCAAAAAATATGGTTTTCCTTCCCTTGCAAGTTTGTAGACG
>CAMVSS010000156.1 GCA_947170195.1 uncultured Treponema sp.
CCTGTCATTGTACAAACAATGAGCGTGTCGATAACAGTTCCTGTCATGTTGACCAAGCCCTGTTCTACCGGTTCTGTTGTCTGAACTGGAGCCGCTGCGATTGGAGCAGAACCCAAACCAGCCTCGTTCGAGAAGATACCTCGTGCGATACCTTTCTGCATTGATTCCGTTACCTGCTTGATTGTCCAGCCAATTGCGCCGCCAGCCACAGCCTTGAAGCCGAATGCTGATTTGAAGATGAGAGCGAATGCTGCAGGAATATGTGTTGCGTTCATAATGAGAACTGAAAGTCCGAGGAAGACATAGATGATTGCCATTGCCGGAACGACTTTTTCTGCAACTTTTGAGATTCGTTTGAGACCGCCGAGGATAACGAGAGCCGCACAGATTGTGACGACTGCACCGCCGATTACGGTTGCCCATGTGTATGAGTTTTCGCCGATAGTGAATGCAATGTTTGCATTCTGCGGGTCAAATGCCATGTTTACAGCAGAAGTGATACCGTTAATCTGAGTCATTGTACCGATACCGAGAAGACCTGCGAGAACGCCGAAGATTGAGAAGAGAATCGCAAGGAATTTCCAGTTTTTGCCCATTCCCTTTTCGATTGTGTAGAATGGTCCTCCGAGAACGTGACCGTCTTCTTTTACCTCGCGGTATTTGATCGCGAGCATACACTCGGAGAATTTTGTGGCTGTTCCGAGAATTGCGGCAACCCACATCCAGAAGAGCGCACCAGGACCGCCCGCAGCGATAGCCGTTGCAACACCGACGATGTTACCTGTTCCGATTGTTGCGGAAAGTGCCGTACAGAGAGCCGAGAATCCTGAAAGCTCACCGTGACCTTCATTTTCTTTGAAGATTGAGCGGAATGCCCTTCCGAGCTTTGTGAACTGCAAGCCGCGGGTACGAATTGTAAGAATCAAGCCCGTAGCCAGAATAAGGATGTTAAGGATTTTGTCGAACATTTTTAGTTATCCTTTAAAAGAAAATAGAGTTTGCCCCGCGTTAGCGAAACAAACTCTCCAAAGAGTAGGATTGGAACTGTTCTTTAGCCCTGTCCTTTGTGCCTGAGATATCGGCTCGAATAGCCTTAACCCTTCGGCGCCTCACCCCGTCGTGAGGACTCTCCAGAGAACTGCTTTTTGACCCACAGCCAAAAAACAGCGAAACAATTTTATCACTAAAGGACGGTAAAGTTCAATAGATGCGGACTACTCCTAAATTAGCACGCTGAGTTTTGACGGCAGACACTCGTAGTGAATCTTAGTCAGATTGCCGAAATATTCCCCGTCGGTGTGGGAAATGCTTGGCGATTCTGAGAAAAGGTCGAGAGTCCTGCATGAGCGCAGAAAAAATCCCTTTGAGTTTCCGTGTTTTCCCATGCAGAGAAGGGGGAATTTAAAGAAAGTCTTCCATTTTGGAACGCCAGCCGCTATGCACACGGAAAGAAGCCCGTCCTCGCCGGATGCATCAGGAGCCATCGGAACACCGCCGCCCTCCGCTTTGAAATTCATAGCCGCCATGAATATGAGTTTTTCGAACGGAATCAGGTCTCCGCCGTCAAAACTGATTTTTACTTTATATGTCTCCATCTTGAACAGCGTTATGACAGTAAGGATTGCATAGCTCAGCTTGTTCAGGTGAATGAAATTCATGATTTTTTTGATTTTTGACGTATTGATGCCCGTTCCGACGATCGCGTCCATGCCGAATCCCGAGCTGATTGCAAAGATTCTGCGCTTTCCATCCGCCTCAACCGAGCCGAGGTCTATTTTCTTTGAGCCGTCCGAGTTGAGTATGAGGTCGAGGGCCTTTTCCTGATTGTGTCGGGGTGCGTTTATGCCGCGGCTGAAATCGTTGCCCGAGCCGGTCGGAATCACGCCGAGCTTTATGCGTTCGAAACTGGTAATGCCGTTGAGCACTTCGTTTATGGTTCCGTCGCCGCCGATAACTACAATCTTTATGTCGTTCTCTTCTGATTCTGAGATTTCCCGCGCAATTTTCGTCGCATGACCTGCCCGCTGAAGCACATGGAGTTTGAATTCAACGTTTTTCTGCTTGAGCAGTTCCTTGATTTTGTTCCATTTGAGAAAAGCTTTTCCGCTTGCGCCATGAAGATTTACGATAAAGTGGTACATAGAAGACATTATAAATGATAACCATTCATTCTTCCAGTTGAAATTAATGCGGGCTTACCTAGCATTTCTCCGCATAAGTGATTTGATTTTTTTATTGAACATCGGCGTTCTTGTACTATGCGCTACGACTGACAGCCGACACGCATACCGCATATTCTTTTCTGCATCTCTACTTTCGTCTGCATTTAAAATAGCAAAATCAGTTAATGCAACTAGGACTGTGATAGCTGCTGTAAAGTCAGAAAAATCATTTTTTAGAAGCATGTCAAAAGCTGAATTGAATGCGGTAAAAGAAAGTGGTAAATTAAGAGGTGGAAGAACAGGAGAGACTTTTTTTACTGATTCCAGATTCAGAACCTCTGTAAAAGCTCAAAAACGATTGGCTTTACCTCAAGAACCTGAAGTACAAGTTGAGTTTAGAATAAAAAATACACCAAAGTTAGAAAGAAATGGTACTAGAGTTCAACCAGCCTATAATCAGCGTGGCGGGGGAAAAGAATTTATGACATTTGATCCTGTAGAAGTGGAGGTTATAAATGTGCAACCATATTGATTTTTGGAAAGGTAAGACCTTTGTTGCAACAATTGGGGAACCTTGGGATTTTACGTCATCTGCTGGAGATAATAAATTAACTGGAACTGTTCGTGATTCATTGACAATAAATGGAAAAACGTGTCTTTTGTGTGATGTATCACCATTTTATTATTCTACCAATTTAATAACTTCAGTTATTGTTTATAATCGTTATTCAAAGGAACAGAATATAACGATAAAGAATGCTACTTCAAAAAAGGGTATTATTGTTCATTTTGAATTCTCAAAAAATCCTACAACAATTTCTCTTGCAGAGTTTATGAATGCTGATAAAGATTCAAATAATTCATTTTTGATAGGAACTTTTTATCTTGTGGATAAATAAAGTTAAGGTAAAAGTCCAGAATTCCTATTTTTATATTTGCAAGTAAATGTAAAATTGTTACCAGAGTAAAAAATTCTTTTTCCTGACTAAAAAAACAATAACATAACCAAGAAAACAACGCTACGCCGTGGAGCACCTGCGCAGCAGTACCGCCTGGCGGTATGGAGCGAAAAGCGGAAGTGCGCAAGGGCAACAGTTGGAAAAAGCTGCGCATTGTGGTTTTTATAAGAACAAGGCAAACGCATGTAATAATAAACGGATTCAAGGATTGAATACATAGCTGAACCCACGGGCGTTCTGTTTGTTTTTCTTTGCGATTTAAAAAAAATTCTGTATATTTAAGATAAGGGGGCATGATAAAGGCTGCGCCCATGCAGTTTTTATTGCTGCCGGTTCCTGCCGTTGGCAAGAGCTTGCAAATCTGTTGCTTCCATGCAACGCCACCAAGGTGGTGTTTTTATTAGGAGATTTATATGAAAAAAATCGCCGGAAAATCTTTTGTGACTGTGATTGTTCTTGCAGCACTGGCTGTCTTGGCGTATGCGTCAGTTACAGTCGTGGCTCCGAATGAGCGCGGTATTCAGGTTACGCTCGGAGAAGTTACGGGCGGTGTTCTGGAGCCTGGAATGCACTACCACGCGCCTTTTATAAGCACAATTCGCAAATATTCTATAGTTCCGCGTGGAATGAACGTCGTATTTTCTGTCGGAAAAGATGGTGCAATTACGAAAGATATGCAGACTGTAGGCTCTCAGGTAACAGTCTTTTATCGATATGATGATGACAAGCTGATGGATGCCGTAAAAAAGTACAGCGAGTCAATCCTTGAGAATGCGATTACGCGAAGCCTGATTTCTTCTGTAAAAGAATCCGTCGGAAAATATTCGATTTATGAGCTTGTCGAGAATCAGGATAAAATCACATCCGACGTTCAGGCTTCTTTGATAGCAAAACTTACCGATTATCCTATCGAAGTCACTCAGCTTACAATCTCAAACTGGGACTGGAGCGATGATTTTGACAAGAACATCAAGGAAACAATGAACCGCACCCAGCAGGTTCGTCAGGCGGAGCAGGACTTAAAGCTCACTGAGACAAACGCACAGAAGCAGGTCGCCGAAGCTGAGGCCGCAAAAAAAGCTGCCGAGCAGACCGCCGAGGGAGAGCTGATCAAGGCTCAGAAAGCGGCAGAGGCAAAGCGCGTTGAGGCAGATGCGCTCGCATATTACAACGCGAAGGTCGCTCAGAACTATCAGGTCGAGATAAAGCTCAAGGAACTCGAGATTGAGCTTGAGAAAGCAAAAAAGTGGGACGGACGACAGGTTCCTGAGTACGTTCCTCTTACAGCGGCTGGCGGTGTAGTTACGCTTCCTGCGGCAAAGAACTAGAGAAACACTGATTAATCGCTTAAAGTGTTAATCAGAGATTCCCTAGTTACTGCAAAAAAAAGGAGACTTCATATGAAGTCTCCTTTTTTTATTTTATAAGCTCTTTATACTTCTGAGCCAGTCTCTTTGATTTGACTGCAGCAAGTCCGCAATAGTTCGCAGGGTTTTCGAAGAATGTTGCCGGGTTTTCGATACCGAGCTTTTCGAGCTGGGCTGTGATTTTTGCGAATGCTTCTTCGTGTGTTTTGAGGACTTCGAAGAAAGTCTTTCCGCTTTTTTCTGCTTCGAGAGTGATTTTGCGGATGACTTCGTGGCCGTCGTTTACGCCTGCCTCACCGAGCAGAATGTAAGCAGGTTCTGCAA
>CAMVSS010000157.1 GCA_947170195.1 uncultured Treponema sp.
CAATCATTCCGTTTGCTGAAAAGCCTGCCTCGTGCAATATCACAGGAATCTGCGTCGTCTTTCCGCTTCCCGTAGGGCTTTGGACGACGATCACCTGATTTTCTCTGAGGCATTCCAGAATTCGATCTTTCTGCTCGTAAACCGGCAGTTTTGTGTAGTCTATCATTTATATTTTCCTATTTTTGAACGGACTGTGTTTCTGATATATCCGTAAATTTTTCTAAAGACGCTTTCCGTTTTTTTAGATATTCTGACCAGGACGTGAGGTCTGCGCGGTCGAGCGCATGGATAAAGTCATCGTCCAGCAATTTTACTACAAATTGCCATGATGGTGAAATATATGTCGTGATGAAAAACGGCTTTGTCTGGCTCAGAACCGCTTTCTTTCCTTCCGATTTTTTGAAAACCAGCTTGAAGATGATGCCGTCACCTGTCAAATCGCGCTCGGTTTCTGTCACCGTGAAGCTCGGCGATGTCCTCTGTCCTGAGATTGTGTTTCCGTTCGCATACATCACGAATGCTTTCGGTTCTTTCGGTGAGTTCTCTGCAAAAATCGTTTCCCAGCGCTTTGACACATGCGGATGATTTGCCCAGATCACGTCGATGCCGCATTCCTCTACAAGCTCGCGGTAGAATGCGCGCCGGCTTTCGGTTATTGTCTGTATGTATTCCGGTTCGTCTGTGTGCACGGAGAGGACGAAGATGTCGCAGTCGTTTGCGGTGCGCAGGGACTTTAGCTCTTCCTTGAGGATTGCTCGCTTTTTCTGGGTGGACGGATAGTAGTCGATGTAAGACGCGAAGTCAGGTCTGTTGAGAAGCTCCGTGATGGCGACGAAAAGAATCTTCCATCCGTTTTTTTCAACCAGCTGGTAGGAGAGAGGACCTCCGGATTTTTCCTTTAGGCCGCATGCCCAGATTTCGCTCCGTCCGTCGAAATATTTTTTTGTCTGCCGGATTCCGTCGAGGTACTGGTCGTTCGTGTGATTGTTCGCAAGCGAGAAAACGTTGAATCCCGCGCCGATTGCCGCTTCCACGTATTCGGAATGCATGTTGAACTGAGGGTACGTGCTCCATGCGATATTGTTCGCGACGGGAGCCTCAATGTTTGCGAATGCCAGGTCTCCTGTATCAAGAAGAGGTTTTATGTCGCGCCAGATTCTTTTGAAATTCGTGTTTTTGTAGTTTACGGAATGCGCCATTATGTCGCCGGCAAAAAAAAGCGTGATCGATGATTCCTGCTTTGGGCTGACAGCGGTTTTTTCCTGAGCCGGTTCCTCTTTTTCTTCCTCTGGAATGTCCCTTGCCGAGGTACAGGAAAGGCATAGAATGGTGAGTGCAAAGATAAAAGATTTTACGAAGAGAAGATGAAATCGTCTTTTGCTGATGCTCATGCATACAGTATATATGAAAAAATGGATTTTTTAAACCGATGTTCGCCCGCGCGGTGAAAAATGCGATTTTTTTTGTTTTTGTTGCACTAATCAGTTTTTACCATTAAAATTAAGAAATCTTGACTTCTGAATATACTATTGTGCTTTCAAATAATGACATTTTATCCAGAGTTTGTGGCACAAATGACAGCAATTTAAAACTCATCGAAAAGCATCTCGGAATTCCTGTTTTTACGCACGGAAATGAAATTTCCATCGATAACGAGGAGCCTTCCGTTCAGCAGGAATTCAAGTTCATCATTGACCGCATCGTGGACGAGATTTCTGAGAGCGGCGAAAGTTCCGAGGACATGATTTATTCAATCTTGAACACAGGCCTCGATGGAAATCTCTCCCGCTCTGATTTCAATGCCGGGGAATTTTCCATTTCAATTCCCGGCGGCTCAAGAAAAATTTATCCTAAAACAAAGAACCAGTCGGATTTGGTCCGCGCTTTCAGAAAAAGCGACCTCGTTTTTGCGGTCGGACCTGCCGGAAGCGGAAAGACTTTTCTGGCCATAGCCGAGGCTCTTCGGCTTGTGCTGTCAAAAAAAGTGAATCACATAATACTCACTCGCCCTGTCGTTGAGGCCGGCGAGAACCTCGGTTTTTTGCCGGGCGATCTGGAAGATAAAATAAATCCTTATCTTCGTCCTCTGTATGATTCAATGAACGCGTGTCTTCCGCGCGAAATAGTTCACAAACTCACTGAAAATGGTATTATTGAGACAGCTCCCCTTGCGTATATGAGGGGGCGGACTTTGAATAACAGCGCCATCATCCTTGATGAGGCTCAAAATACAACGGTGGAACAGATGAAAATGTTCCTTACCAGAATGGGAGAAAATTCTAAGGTTTTCATTACCGGAGATGTTACGCAGGTCGATTTGCCGAAACGCTGCCCGTCCGGTCTGGTCAATGCCCTCGGGATCCTTAAAGATATCCCGGAGATAAGCATTGTTCAGTTGGACGGAAGCGATGTCGTAAGGTCTTCTCTGGTACAGAAAATCGTAATTGCTTATGAAAACGAACAAAAAAGAAACTAGCTCGGCAGACGGAAATTTCTTTTCGTCAGCAGGAAAATTTATCGGTCACAATTGGCATATGTTTCTGATCGCCGTGATTGCATTTCTGGCTTCGACGGCAATACTTTATTTTGACGCGAGCACAACCGAGACGATCGCAAGTTTTTCTTTGAGCGAATACGAGATTGGCCAGGTTGCCGACAAAAACATCTATGCGACAAAATCGCTTCCTGCTGACGGGGCATACCCTGTCGAGATAGAGGAAGGCGAGAGAATCATCAAAAAAGGTTTCCCGATCACCGAGGAAGAGTATTTTAAGCTCCGCAAAATGGCTGATTCGCCGGTTTATGTCGATTACAGGGCTTTCTGCAACAACATTCTTTTCCTCATGCTCGTAGCCGCTCTTTGGATAGTGCTTTTCAATCCAGTTCTTCTCAAGAAAAAACTTGAGACGAAGGAACTAGTGCTTGAATGCATCCTGTTTGTGCTCGTCTTCTTTGTTTCGGCTTTTGCGGACAAAGCGGCTCTCCTGCAGGATTCATTCAGACTGACCGTGGCGATTCCGGGATCTTTCTGCGCTTTCCTCGTCGCAATCCTTTTCGGGCAGATTTCGGCTCTTTATTTTTCAATCGTGCTTACGCTCGGAGTGCTCGGCGCATCTTCTTTTCAGCTCGTGCCGTCGCTTTTTGTGCTTGCCTCGTGCGTTACAGCTTCGAGAATCGTTCTTCGCATCGAACGAAGAATCGACATGGTTTTTGCCTCGATAATGCAGGCTATATTGTGCGTAGTTTTCATCGTTTTCCTAAAGGTCGTGTTCTCCAGCGATTTCGGCGATGCAATTTTTGTCCTGCCTGCCGTCGCGTTCAACGGCTTTATCTCGGGAATCCTTGTCCTCGGATTCCTTACGCCGCTTGAGTCGATAATGAACACGGCTTCAGTTTTCCGCCTTATGGACTTGAGCGACCAGAACGCGCCTGTCATGAGAAAGCTTCTGCTCACCGCGAGCGGAACTTACCAGCACAGCATGATGGTTGCTCAGCTTGCGGAGAACGCTTGTAAGGAAATCGGTGCAAATGCATTGCTTGCCCGTGTCGGCGCATACTATCACGACATCGGAAAGATGGATCATCCTGAATATTTTACTGAAAATAACATAGACAGCGAGAACAAGCATACGGATTTGAACCCGTCGCTGTCTGTCTCAGTCATAAAGAGCCACGTAAAGCTTGGCGTTGAGAAGGCTTATCAGCTCCATCTCCCTCAGGAAGTCATCAACATCATCCTTGAGCATCACGGAAACAGCCTCATCTCGTATTTTTACACAAAGGCAAAGGAAGTTGACGAGAATGTAAGCCCTGAAGATTTTTCGTACACCGGAAATCCTCCTGCCACAAAGGAGAGCGCGGTCGTCATGCTCGCGGACGTGGTGGAGGCTGCGTGCAAGTCGCTTGAGAAGCCTACGGCGCAGCGCCTTGAGAAATTCATCCAGCAGCTGATAAATGCCAAGATTGAGTCAAAGCAGCTCGATAATTCTGCCCTGACTTTTGGCGAAGTCACGAAGATAAAGGATTCTTTCGTTCAGATCCTTGCGGCGTACTATCACGGACGAATCAAGTATCAGAATCAGAAGGATCCTGACGGCGAGGAAGAGCCGGAAAATACCGAGCAGACGGAGGAAAAATCAAATGGCAAAGAGCAGAAATAGAATCCTTATTTCAGTTCAGGAAGACATCACGCCTCCGGCATGGTTTGACGAGGCAAAAATCGAAGGCTATGTGCAGGCTGTTCTTGAGAAACTTGAGATTGACGGCGAGGAACTTTCAATCCTCTTCTGCAACGATGCTATGATTCAGGAACTGAACAAGAATTACCGCGACATCGATTCTCCGACGGATATACTTTCGTTCGAGAACGGCGAGAAATACACCGATGATGAGGGCGAGTGGATCGAGGCAGGGGACATGGCGCTGTCGCTCGAGACTCTTCCAAAAAACGCCGAATATTTCAAGGTGAGCGAGAATGAGGAGCTTAAGAGACTCTTGATTCACGGAGTCCTGCATCTGAACGGCTACGACCACGGGGATGCCCACATCGAGAGCGGGGTGGCTCCTACTGACGAAATGCTCGTCCTGCAGGAAAAAATCCTTTCCGAGTTCGGAGAGGTGACATTGATATAAAACGCAGATTCACTGCTTTGCGCGGATGAGATGATGTTTTCTAAAAGCATGCCATCCGTGGCATTTTTGTGAACCTGTGGAAAAAATAAAAGGAAACAGTATGGGATTATTTAAATTCGGAAAAAAGAAAGACGAGGACTATC
>CAMVSS010000158.1 GCA_947170195.1 uncultured Treponema sp.
ACATGATCGCACGGAGCATTTTCTTTTCCGGAAACAGTAACCTCATGATATGCGCCATACATTCCCGGACGCATCAAGTCAGCCATACAGCTGTCGAGACCGATGTACTCGCGGTAAATGTGCTTCTCGTGAATGGCCTTTGCGACAAGCCATCCGTATGGGCCTGTTATCGGCCGTCCGCATTCCCAGCAAATTTCAAGCGGGTCAAGACCGGCAGGAACTATAACTCTGTCATATTCTGAACGGATTTTTTTTGCGATCTCATCGTAGTCAACGGCTTTCTGATCAGGCTTGTACGGGATTCCGATTCCGCCACCCAGATCGACGAACTCAATCCGTACGCCGACTTTCTCTTTTACTTCCGCGGCAAGCTCAAAAACAAGCTTGGCGGTGTCTACAAAGAAATTCGGGTTAAGCTCATTCGAAGCGACCATGGTATGCAGTCCGAAATGCTTTACGCCCTCCTCCTTGCAGATTTTATCGGCCTCGATCATCTGCTCGCGGGTAAGACCGTATTTTGCTTCTTCAGGGCTTCCGATGATTGAGTTGCATCCGTGCTTTGACGGTCCCGGATTGTAGCGGAAACAGATCGTATCAGGCAATTTTCCGCCCAAAGCATTTTTCAGGAACTGAATGTGGGTGATGTCGTCAAGGTTTATGATATCACCCTCGGAGTAAGCATATTTGTACTCTGAGGCAGGGGTCTCATTCGACGTGAACATAACTTTTCTTCCGCTCAGACCAGCAAATTTTGAAAGCATAAGTTCAGGAAGACTTGAGCAGTCTGCACCACAACCTTCGCTCGCCAAAATCTTCAGAATATATGGATTCGGACAAGCCTTTACCGCAAAATACTCGCGGAAAGCTGGAAAAATAGAGAAAGCTTTTGTAAAGCGTCTCATGTTTTCGCGAATTGCCTTTTCGTCATAAAGGTAAAACGGCGTCGGGATTTTCTCCGAAAGCTTCGTCAGTTCATCATGCGAAAGAGGAAAAGTTTTCATAATTGGTATCCTTTTTTATTTTTTTACGACTTCATTGATTTCTTCAATCTCTGAGCCGTTTTTGATTCTAAATACATTCCATTTGTGTCCAACAGCATCTTTTGGCACGGAAAATACTTTTACAAAGTCATTGTTATAGTAAACAACGATTTTTGCATTTGATTTTGAAAGAGCAGTCGAAAAAGAGTTTGAGGCATTTGAATAATCCTCAACAAAACACTCATAGACAGCCTTTTTCTCAGGTTTTTCGATTGATATTGTCTCAGGTCCGTTTCTGTCCATGTCGTCGATATCAAGACGAATATTTTTAGATGTTTTATTCTTGTAAGAAACATGTCTCAGCCCGGATTTTACATGCAAATCGAGGTCCTTCGGATAATTGCCCCATGTAAGGACAATCTTAATGCGCTCGTAGTCAACTTTTTTTGGAATCGAGATGTGATTTGATGAGACAATCTTTTTATCCTCACACTCGATGTTTACTGAGGTCGGAACATATTTTTCTTTGGTGATGAGCACTGTGTGAAGGCCGTCAGGCACATCAGCAGGGAAAACAGCTTTTCCTTTTGTATCAGTTGATATATTCCAGTTTCCATCGATGACAATATTCGCATTTTGAACGACTTCACCTGTATCGCTGTCCGTAACGTACAAACTTCGGTCATCAGGATTCAGCTCAGGCAGGCTTTCCTCGGCTTCGGCTGAAGTTTCCTCAACCTCAGTCTCCGGCTCCGGCTCTGGCTCTGGTTCAGACGATTCTTCATCTGCCTCGACATCAGTTTCGCTTACATCAGTGTTCTCGACTTCTGGTTCAGCTTCGATCGCAGATTCTTCGATTTCTGGCTCAGGTTCCGAAACTTCCGGCTCCTCAGTCTCCGGCTCTGGTTCTTCCACCTCCGGCTCTGCAATTTCCGGTTCTTCTACCTCCGGCTCAGGCTCTTTCTCCACTTCAACAGGAACTTCTTTTATAACTTCCTTGACGACTTCTTTCTCAATGATTTTTTCTACAGGAACTTCCTTTATGACTTCTTTCTCGACGATTTTTTCTACGGGAACTTCCTTTATGACTTCCCTGACGACCTCAACAGGAACTTCTTTTATGACTTCCTTTTCGACGATTTTTTCAACAGGAACTTCCTTTATGATTGTGCGCGCTTCCCCGGAATTTACAAAAACATACTTTATATGCTCCCCGGAATATTTCGTACACCAAAGAGGTGTCTCAAGATGAGACACTACGGATTTTTTCTCAAGATTTTTCTGAGTTTTTACTGCAAGAGATGATTTTGAAAAACCTTCATCATAAAAAACCCTGTATAAAGTTCTGTTATTCTGATTTGCTTTTCCGATGAAGGTCTTTATCCCCTCCCCGTCAAGAAGCTTGACCCGTTCAACCGCATTCTGTTCATTTTTAAAAGATCCCAGAACGACATACCAGTCTTCAGAAAAAACAAATGCCGCAGAAATAAAAAATATGACGCTCAAGAAGATTTTCTTACACATATATGAGACTCCCATAATAGAATTTATCGGCAAAAAACAAGGCCATGATAAAGATGATTTATTTACATGACATAACAAAAAGAAAAAAAACGATATATGCGCCCAACACCCATAAGGTTAACCGTCGCTTCCCGTCAAACTGCCGCGACTTGCGATTGCTTTGAAAAAAGGTGTCGCGGACAATTTGCAATATTATTGTCAGCACAACAAAATCCGATATCAGATTTTGTTTTCTCAAATTCAGAAAATGCCGCGATTTTTGGACAACCAAAACTCGCGGCATTCATTGTCTTTTTAATGAGACGCAGCTTTCTTGCCACTATCTGTTAGTCAAAAAAACCTTTGGCTTTAAGAAGCTCTGCGTTCAGAATGCCACCTAGGGCTGCACCGCGTTTTGTGTTGTGGCTCAATGCTACGAATTTAACATCGAATACGTTGCACTTGCGGAGTCGTCCGAGGACACATGCCATGCCCTTTTCAGTGTCACGGTCGCGGTTTGGCTGCGGGCGGTTCTCTTCTTCGCGATAAACAATCGGATGCTCAGGAGCTGATGGCAATTTGAGCTCCTGTGGAAGAGATGTAAAGTCCCGCCATACTTTGAGTATCTGCTCAAGCGAAGGCTTTTTGTCTTCCGGCAAGTCGAATTCGAGGTTTACAGTTGCTGTGTGTCCGTCGATGACAGGAACGCGTGTACAGGTCGAAGAAACGACAGGACCTGCCGCATTTTCAATCTTTCCGTCTTTAACGCTTCCCAAAATCTTCAAGCATTCTTTTTCTGTTTTTTCTTCTTCGCCGCCGATGTACGGAACGATGTTGTCAATCATGTCAAATGAAGGAACGCCTGGATAACCTGCGCCTGAAACTGCCTGCAAAGTTGTGACAATCATGCGCTTAACCGGGTAGCCAGCTTTCTGCAAAGCGTAGAGCGGCATCATATATGTCTGGAGAGAGCAGTTTGGTTTTACTGCGATAAAGCCCTTGTCCCAGCCGTGATGTTTTTTCTGCTCTGCGATTACATCGAGGTGAGAGTAGTTGATTTCTGGAATGAGCATTGGAACGTCTTCTGTCCAGCGGTTTGCACTTGCGTTAGAAACGACCGGAATTCCTTCTGCGGCATAAGCTGCTTCCAAAGCCTTGATTTCGTCTTTTCCCATCTCCAAAGCTGAGAAAACGAAGCGGCACTTTCCCAAAGCGGCTTTTGCATCGTTTGCGTCCTGAACGATGAGGTCTTTTACATCTGCAGGAATATTTGCACCGATGAGCCAGCGGTTTGCGACTGCCTCTTTGTAAGCCTTTCCTGCTGAGCGAGGTGATGCTGCAACATAAGTTACCTTGAACCACGGATGATCTTCCAGCAACTTGATATATCTCTGG
This sequence comes from uncultured Treponema sp., assembly GCA_947170195.1. Taxonomy (GTDB): domain Bacteria; phylum Spirochaetota; class Spirochaetia; order Treponematales; family Treponemataceae; genus Treponema_D. The sequence continues at coordinate 3,879 of CAMVSS010000158.1, forward strand.
CCAACCATTCCAGTTGCGCCCAAAACACCAACATTTATCTTATCTGCCATATAATTCTCCTATTTTTTTGCGAGTTTTCGAAGAAAACTCGGCCATTTTAGCTTTAGCTAAAGTGCACACTCTTTGAGTGCTTTTTCAATTACTTTTTTTGCGTCGTCTGTTACTTCAACGAGAGGCAGGCGGCATGGGCCGGACGGCATTTTTTTGAAGTTCATCGCGTATTTGATTGAAGTCGGGTTGCCATCTACAAATGCAGCCTTGAAGAACGGAAGGAGACGATAGTGAATCTTTCGTGCACCCTCAATGTCGCCGTTCAAAGCCTTGTTTGCCAAGTCAGAAACGACAGCCGGAGCAAGATTTGAAACGACTGAAATGATTCCGTCACCACCGACAGAAATCAATGGCAAAGTAAGACCATCATCGCCGCTCAAAACAGCAAAATCAGGCTTCTTCGACTTGATTTTTGCGATAACTTCCATCATCTGATTTATGTTTCCGCTTGCTTCCTTTACGCCGACAACATTCGGCAATTCTGCAATTCGCTCGAGAGTATCAGTCGTGATGTTTACGCCTGTGCGTCCCTGAATATTGTATACGACGATCGGAATGCCGACTTTTGAGACAGCCTCAAAGTGGCGGAAAATTCCTTCTTTTGATGGTTTGTTGTAGTACGGGGTAACGACAAGAGCCGCATCTGCCCCCGCCTTTTTTGCGCGCTCGCAGTATTTGACTGCATCTTTAGTATTGTTGCTTCCTGCCCCCAAGATGACAGGAATTTTTTTGCCAGATTTTTTCTCGAAGGATTTGACTTCTTCCATAACAATCTCAATGAGTTTGTCTTCTTCTGAACCCGGAGTCTCGTCCAAAGTTGGGG
>CAMVSS010000159.1 GCA_947170195.1 uncultured Treponema sp.
AAGGTTTGTCTGGCTCGCTATGTTCTGTATGATTTTTGACGCTTCGAGCAGGGATTCTGACTGCTGATGAATCTTGTTCGTTGCCTCAACCGTTGTGTTGATGCTTGTCTTTCCTTCCTCGGATGCATTTCCCAAAGATTCGATGTTCGCGCTGTTCTTTTTGAGAATGCTTGTTACCGAGCGGATATTTGCTACCATCTGTTCGATTGCGGAAGAAGACTCCGCTACGCTGGAACTCTGGTCCTGTATGCTCGCAATCAGGTTCGTTACGCTGTTGTTTATGGAGTTGAGCGCGTTCTGAGCTTCCTTGACGTTGCTGCCCTGAATCTGCACCTGTTTGTTCACCGACTCAATGTTTGCGGTTATTTCATTTGCGCTCGCCGCCGTGTCGTTCATGCTTTCTGCGAGCGTCGCGCCCTGTTCCTGAAGCTGGATGGAAGTTTCTTTTACCTGGGAGATTGATTTTTGAATCTTCTCCATCGTCATGTTGAAGAACTTGTACATGTTGCCCATTTCGTTTGCTTTGCGGATGTTCATCCTGACTGTGAGGTCTCCGTCGCCCTGAGCGATGTTTTTCATAGCATCGACACCTTTGTTCATTTCCTTTGCTACGGAACCTACGATTATGAACAGGATTATGAGCGTTATGATCGTAATCAAAGCGAGCGTACATGCAAGGATTATGACAATTTCGTTTCCTTTTGTGTTTATCTCTTTGACCGGTACTGTTACTCCGACGAACCAAACTTCATCAGCGTCTCCGATTTTTAACGGCTGAATTCTCTTTATAGATTTTATGCCGTTCTGATTTTCTTCAAACGTGAAACTCTCCAAAGTGGTGCGAGACTGGGTGAACAGCCCTGAAGTCTCCGGATCGGTCATTGCTGGGAATGGAAGTCCCTCAAGGTTTTTGTCGAAGTCCACCGCTGTCAGGCCCGCATCTGAGATCAGCGAGAGATAGCCCGTTTTGTAGATTACGGCTGATTTTAACAGCTCGGAAAGCTTGTTCAGCGACATGTCGATTCCTATGACACCGATAGCTTTTTTATTTTTGTCGTGGATCGGGAATGCAACTCCGCATACCCACATTATCTGTCCGCCAATTTCGTATTTGTTTGGCTCTATCAGAATACCGTGAGCACTTCTCAGCGGATTTTCGTACCAGAATGAGCCTTCGTAGTCTGTGAGCGGCGTGCAGTCAATCTGCGAATCGACTTTCGTCCAATATGAGATGAAACGACCTGAGTCATCAGAATGCGCCGTATTGCGGTATTTCCAATCCAGCCCGTCGAGCGCATCAGGCTCAAAAACCGCCCATGTATCTATAAGACCTTCGTTGTCTTTTAAAGTCTGCATGAGAATGTCGTCAAGAAATTCACGTCTTCTTTCGAGCGGAATGGAGTCCAGTTTTTCGGCAACACTTTTGAGCGTGGCGCAGGTGTCAAATTCTCCGGATATTATTGATTTCGTTTTTTCGGAGTAGACTCTTGCTGTTTCGGAAAGGTATTGATCCGAAATGACATTAAAACCCCTGTTGACTGAAAAAAGGATAAAAAATGAGCTTGCGCCTATTAAAAGCAGGAGCAACAAGCCGATTGTCCCTACAAGTTGTGTCTGAATGCTCCTTGAAAAAAAACCTGATTTGATTTTTTCTGATTCCGCCATATACGCCCTCCGTTGCAAGCTTTTTTCAGAAAAAAGCAGAATGAATAAATTTATCTTAATATGGACTTAAAAAATTCGCAAATAAAAAATGCCGTACCCGATTCAAAACAATCAGGTACGGCAAAAAATTGTTTTTCGAGGTTCCTGTAAAAACACCGACCGACGCTTTAGGCGATCGAACGGTGTTCCTTTAGGCTTTGAATGCTATCGGCTTACTTTCGGCCGATAACGATTCCCTTCTGTTTTTCGAGGCTTGCCTGTGGGTTTCGGTAAGTTGTTACAAGGAAGATTCCAAGGAATACCACTGCGGCAATAACTCCGATAGTGTAAGAAATTGAGAGGCCTGTAGCGCCCTTTGCACCGAGATTGAAACATTCTGGAGCGTACATCAGGTATGTGATTGATACGGCAGACATGAACGTAGCTGGAACAGCAGCAATCCAGCATCGGTTTTTGTTCTCGTAGTTTGTGGCGAGATAAACTGCACCGGCCCAGAGGACGATCATAGCCAAAGTCTGGTTAGACCAAGAGAAGTATCGCCATACGACATTGTAGTTGATGAATGAAATTCCGTAACCGATCAGAAGAAGCGGAACAGCTGCGCTCAATCGGACTTTTACGTTCTTTTCGTCAAGCTTGAACCAGTCGAAAATTGTCATTCGTGCGCTTCGGAATGCGGTATCACCAGAAGTGATAGGGCAGACGATTACGCCGAGCAATGCGATAGGTCCTCCGACTTTTCCGAGCAGTGCGACACACATTTCGTATACAGAGTTTGAGTTACCGCCGCTTATAGCTTTGAGGGCTGCAAGACCAGTTCCGCTTCCGTCTTTGTTCCAGAAGAATGCGATTGCAGCGCTGGCCCAGATGAGGGCGATGATACCTTCTGCGACCATTGCACCGTAGAAAATTCTTCGGCCTTCTTTTTCGCTCTTGATACATCGAGAAACGATTGGTGACTGAGTTGCATGGAATCCTGAGATTGCACCGCAGGCTACTGTGATGAACATGAGAGGCCAGATTGGTTTGACACCTGTTCCGTCAACGTTTCCTGGATAGAGATTTTTGAACGTGAATTCCATCATCGGGCGTTCGCCTGAATGAATCATGGTTCCGATGATGATTCCGAATGCCATCAAAATCAAAAGGATACCGAAAAGAGGATAAACTTTTCCGATGATTTTATCGATTGGAAGAAGCGTTGCAAGGAAGTAGTAGCAGAGAATGATGACTGTCCAAACACGAACGTTGAGCCATGCAGGAGTGAGCTTTGCAAGAAGTCCGGCAGGTCCTACCATGAAGACTACGCCGACCAAGACAAGAAGGATGACCGAGAACACGCGCATTACGTTGTGCATGATCGGTCCCAGATATTTACCGGTTACTTCCGAAATTGAAGCACCATCGTTGCGCTCTGAAAGCATACCTGCAGTAAAATCATGGACAGCACCGGCAAGCAGCGTACCCAGCACGATCCAGATGTATACGCTCGGACCCCACATGGCACCTGAAATGGCACCGAAGATCGGGCCGAGACCTGCTATGTTCAAAAGCTGAATAAGGAATGCTTTTGCGGCAGGGATCGGAACGTAGTCAACTCCGTCAGGATTTGAAATTGCCGGAGTCGGATTGTCCGTTGGCTTGAAGATTCGCTCTACCAGCGAGCCGTAAACAAAGTAGCCACCGATAAGTATGGCTAGCGCAACAAAAAATGTTAGCATAAAACCTCCTTTAAGTCGTGATGGGAAAAACTTTTTTTCTCAAGCGGCTTTTTCCTTTAGATTTCATCGTAAATCTGCATTAGGAATTTTGTCAAATCTTTTAAGGAAACTTTATGGCTTCAACGGAATAGGACAAAAAAAGCCACACAGCAAGAAAAACTGTGTGGCTTTGAGCGCAAGCCGCCCCGCTATGGAGCTACTGCGCAGCAGCCGACCGCAACGAAGTGAGGACGGTGAGCGTCAGCGAATAGCGGAACAGCGGCAGCTGGTTTTGTTGCGCCGAATTTTATGCATAAATCGGACGAACTTTGATAACTCCGTCGATTGCTTCGAATGCTTTGAGCGTATCGCCTTCAACTTTGCCGTCTACATCGATGAGGGCGTATGCCAGGTCGTTTTTGTTCTGGTCGACCATGCCCGCGATGTTGAGTTTTGCGTTTCCGAGGACCGCGGTGAACTGTGCGATCATGTTAGGAACGTTTTTGTGCGCGATGCAAAGTCGTGTTCCGCTTGCAGGGATCGGGCTGTTAAGGAATGTCTTAGGGAAGTTTACTGAATTGCGGATTTCACCGAACTCGAGGAAGTCGCGGAGTTCTTTTACTGCCATTACTGCACAGTTGTCCTCTGCCTCCGGGGTTGATGCGCCCAAGTGTGGCAAGCAGATTACTTTGTCGCATTTGAGAAGTTCTTCGTCAGCAAAGTCTGTGATGAGTGCTGCAACTTTTCCAGAAGCGATGGCAGCAAGAACATCAGCGTTGTTTACGAGACCGCCGCGAGCGAAGTTGATGATTCTTACGCCGTCTTTCATTGTTTTGATTGAAGAAGCGTTGATCATGCCCTTTGTGTCGTTTGTCTGTGGAACGTGAATGGTGATGTAGTCAGATTTTGTGTAGACACCTTCGAGTGTGTCAGAGATTTTGACGTTGCGGTCGAGAGAAAGAGCTGCTTTTACAGAAAGGAACGGATCGTAACCGATGACGTTCATTCCCAAAGCGATTGCTGTGTTTGCGACCATTGCGCCGATTGCGCCCAAGCCGATAACGCCGAGAGTCTTTCCCTTCAATTCTGGTCCTACGAACTGAGATTTGCCCTTTTCTGCGAGAGCCGGGATTTCATCGCCTTTTCCTGCAAGACCTGCAACCCATTTGTTTGCAGCAACTGCCGGTCGGCTTGAAAGCAAGAGGCCGAGGATAACAAGCTCTTTTACAGCGTTTGCGTTTGCTCCCGGTGTGTTGAATACGACAACGCCTTTTGCAGCCAGTTCGTCGCAAGGAATGTTATTTACGCCGGCACCTGCTCGTCCTACTGCTTTTACAGAGTCACCCAGGTCCATTCCGTGCATTTCTGCTGAG
>CAMVSS010000160.1 GCA_947170195.1 uncultured Treponema sp.
TGAGAAATCATACTCCGTAAAAGTCTGCGCGATAAATGAAAGAAAAAAAATAATCGCGTCTTATCCTGAAATTGTCGTGACGACAGAAAAAAAGCCTTCTGAAATCCTGAACGTAACGAAGTTCGGAGCAGTTTCCTCTGAAAAAATAACTTCTGCCGATGACGACTCTTCAAAATCTTTCATAGCCGAAAATACCCGTGCCATTCAGCGCGCGATTGATGAATGTCCTGCAGGAGGGGAAGTGCTCGTCCCTTACGGACTTTTTATGAGCGGTTCCCTTCATCTTAAGTCTGACATGACTCTCAGAATCGAGGGCGAGCTTTGCGGTTCTCCTTTTGCCGAGCATTATGACTTCGGATTTTTGATGTATCCCTACTACACGGACAGGCGGTATTTCGGACTTCTGAATGCCGACGGTGCGAAGAACATCCGTATTTGCGGAAGCGGTCTCGTTGACGGAAACGGATGGAAATTCGAGGGCTTGGATTCGTATCCCTCATTGACATGGCGGACGTACTCCGAGGAGGGTGACCCGGACTACAAAAATGACGGAGTTCTTGCCCTCGTAAAGTACATGAAGGGCAACAACCGCGCGGTATTCGAGAACGGAATTTTGGCCGCATCCTGTTCAAATGAATATTTAAAAGCTCATGGCGCTGATCCTTCCACTGCGGACAACGGTCTTCTGAGCGGAGGATATTCTTCTCGGAGCACGCTTGCAATTTTACGGAATGTGGACGGACTTTTTATTTCCGGGCTGACTTTTGCAAATCCTGCTAACCACATGATCAACATCCTCGACTCGAAGAGAATCAGCGTGACTGCTATCAACGAGCTGTCATACGATTGCAACAATGGGGACGGAATCGGAATTATCTGCTCCTCGGACGTTTTTATATGGAACAATCTGATAGATACCGGCGACGACTCAATTGTTTTCAGCGCTGGAGTCGGAAAATCTGCTTTTTCGAGCGGCGCGGAGGGCGTCAGAAATGTCAGAATCTTCGGAAACTACATTCATCACGGTCACGGCGGAGTTGCGTTCGGAAGCCATACCGCTCTTGGAATCAGCTCCGTTTCAATTCATGACAACATCTTCAATCATACAGACACGCCTTTCCGCGTAAAAAGCGCTCCTGCCAACGGCGGTGAGGTTTTCGATGCCCGCTTTTTTGACAATGCGATCGCATTCTGCAAGGATGCTTTTTCTCTCTCCACGGATTACAATGATGCAGGAACTGTCTCGAAATACGGTGCCGCGGAAAAAATGGCTGTGTTCCACGATATCCGCCTAGAAAACTGCTCTGTCTACAAGGCTCGGAGCAATACAATCATCGTGCTCGCGAAGGAAAACGCTGAGCCTCATTATGGAATTGTGTTCGACGGTGTTACATTTACGGGCTGCTCTTCTTACGCGATGCAGCCAAAGCTGATTCATTGCAGCGATGTCGTTATAAAATAAGGGCACCGCGAGAAACTGAACTTTTTTGAAGTTTCCATAAGTTGCTCTGCCGGAGGTTCGTTCTTTATGAAAACATATTCGTTTACTGCTGATAAAAAAAGCAGGATTGATGAATTTTTGCGCAAGGTTTTGCCGGATGCCATCGGAAAAGAGGTCTCGAATTCAAAACTTCGCCGGCTCATAATCTCCGGGAACGTTTATGTGAGCGGACGGCAGATCAGGGTTCCTGCGTTCAGCCTTTTTTCTGGCTCGCAGGTGTCTGTCCGCGTGGACGAGGAAAGACTTTTGTTCGAGAAAAGCGTTGATGATATATCTTTCGAGCTTACCGCGGAGAACGTGCTGTTTGAGGATGATAGCATCATTGTCGTGAATAAGCCTGCTCATTTCCCGACGGAAGCGGGTATGGTTTCTTCAAGGGACAATCTTCACGAGGCGGTCATCCGCTATTTATGGAGAAAAAATCCGTCGTTGCGAAACCCTCCCTATGTCGGAATCATGCATCGCCTTGATCGCGATACCAGCGGGGTGATTCTTTTTACCAAGACGCGCGCCGCAAATGCTCCGTGCCACGACATGTTTGAAAAACATGTCGCAAAAAAAGTTTATGTGGCTCTTGTAACGGAAAAACCGTCGTCGAAAGAGTTTTCCGTGGAGTTTCCTATGGGAAGAATCAGCCCGAAAAGCCAGGCCGCAAAATGGGGGAGGCTCAGCGAGCAGAACGGAGGTCTTCCGTCAAAAACTGATTTTTCAGTCCGGTCTGAGGAAAAGATTTGCGGGGAAAATGTTTTTTTGATTGAGTGCAGGCTTTATACCGGACGGACGCACCAGATACGAGTTCATCTTGCCTCAAAAAATCTTCCGATCTTTGGCGACGTGCTTTATGGCGGAAAAGATTTTGAGAGAATCATGCTCCATGCGGAGAGCCTTCGTTTTCCACATCCGGTTTCCGGAGAAATAATGGAGATAAAGGCTCCGTGCCCGTTCTTTTAGGGAGCCTCGAAAAAACTCAGCTTTTAGAGGGGAAATCCTTAGACTACTTTAAATCCGTTTATCATCTCGACGACGTTTTGTGTAGCGTCGCTTGAAAGTTCCGTAGCCGTCGCAGCTTCGCTCGCGGAGTCCTTTACTTGGCTGATGGCTGCCTTTATGTTTTCTGAGTTCTCCGTGGTGTGCGATGCGATCGCCTTGAGCTCGGAGATTTCGTTGAAGACGCTCTCGCTTGCAGATTTCATGTTCGATGAAGCATCCGTGATTGCCTTTCGTGAGTCGTCGAGCGTTGTCATCATCTGGAGGATGTTTGTTACGCCGTCGTTTTCTTCTGCCATTCCTGCCTTGATTTCTTTCATCAGGGAGTCCATTTTTGCGATTTTGTGTCCCACAAGGTCGAATGAATGAGATGAGTCCTGAGAAGATTTTACGATGCCCTGAATTGCCTCGGAGATGTTGTCGAGGAGCGATTTGATCGCGAGGGTCTGGGTTGCGGAAGTCTCTGCGAGCGCGCGAATTTCGTCAGCGACGACAGAGAAACCTTTTCCGACCTCTCCTGCATGTGCCGCCTCGATCGCCGCGTTCATGGCGAGAAGGTTTGTCTGTTCCGCTATGGCCGCGATCGCTGAGTTTGCTTCGTTGAGGTTTTCAGACTGCTTTGAAATCTCGTCGATTTGGCTCGTTACCTCTTCCTGAAGCTTTGTTCCGTTCTTTGCCTCAGTTGTCAGCTGCTCGTATTCGTCGGTGATAGTATCAACCGTTTTTGCAACTGAGCGGATGTTCGCCGAAATCTCTTCGATTGCGCTTGATGATTGTGTTATTGCCTCAACCTGCTGGATGATTTTGTTGTCGAGGTTTGATATTTCTTTTTCGACGGACGAGATGTTTCCCGCGATGTTCTCGACTTTTTCTGACTGGAGGAAAATCTGGTCTGCGATGTCCGTTACTCCTGTAGCGGCTGTGGAAATTTGGCTGAGGGAGACGGACATCGTTTCTGAGACCTTCGAGCTGGATGATGAGAGCACTTTTGACTGCTCCTGAAGGTTTGCGATCAGGTCGCACAGGCTCTGAATCACCTTGTTGCAGCTTTCCGCGAGATGTGACAGCTCGTTGTGGCCTTTTGAAGGAATTCTGTGGGTCAGGTCGGCTTTTCCGTCGGAAATTTCATTCATTGCCACCGTGATTTTTTTCATTGATCCGAAAATCAGGTTTGAGAAGTGATAGAGCACGAACGCGCCGATAAAAAGCAGCACTGCACCTATGATGGAAATCATTATGATTCTTTGTTTGATTGCATCTATGATGAACGTTACGTCAAAATCGCAGCCGATGAAACCTACGATTTTTCCTGAGGAATTTTTTATTCCCTTGTAGGTCGAGACTGTCCAGCCCCATCCTTCCTGATAGACGATTCCTGAGCTTAAGGTCTGTCCGGTTTTCATCGTGATCAGCGGAGCTTCTTCCCATGTGGAAACGTCGTCCTCCGTGCCTATCGGTGAGAAGCCCTCGGTATTGCTCGGGTCGCAGCTTCCATCTATTATATAGCAGAATTTTGTGCCTGCGATAGGTGCCATCGTGAACAGGTATTTGCAGCCTACCGATTCGCAGATGTCGAGCATCCATTTTCGGGTTTCTTCTCCCCATTCGTCATTCGGGTCCTGTGACTGGGCGAGCCTCTCAAATTGATCTCCGTCGATGTAGGAATAGACTTTCTCGACTACAGGTATTCCGCGTTGGACAGCGAATTTTTCTGATGTGGTTCGGATGGAATAAACCGCTATAGTCGAAAGAATTATGACTGACAGCAGTATGAACAAGGAAAAAGTTCCGATGAATCTGAATTTGAGCGACTTGAACATGTGAAAAAACTCTCCTGACAAACTTTTTTATATATGAAGCCTCGATCAAGTCATCCTGGATGAATTTTCGAGGTAACTTTAGTATAAAGTATATCGCTTAAATTGTATCATAAAACTTTATTTTATTGAAAAAGATTTTTATTTTCCGACGGAAACTTTTTTAAAAATTCCGATAAGAAGTTTTTTGATGCGCACTGAAGCACATAAAACCGGGTGATTTTTATGCGAAAAACGTTACATCCCTTGATATTTCTTCCCGAAACAGATATATTATTATTTCACAATTCTATTATAAGGAGTATATTGTGGTAAAAATCAGACTCAAGAGATTTGGTGCAGCAAAAAGACCTTGCTACCGAATCGTAGTGCAGGATTCACGCAAACCTCGTGACGGCACAACAATCGAAGAAATCGGAA
>CAMVSS010000161.1 GCA_947170195.1 uncultured Treponema sp.
TGCCCCTCTCGACAGCCTGAAGAAGCTGAGCGTCGGAACATTTCAGAGAATTAAGCTCCCTGATAGCAAAGGCGGTTCCGATTTTTATTGCGGTAGTGATACCGAATCCCGCGGAAGGCAGGATATCAGAATAAATCGTAAAGTTCATTCCTTTTATTTCGTATCCTGCAGCCGTAAAGCCATAGATCATTGCCTTTATCGGATTTGCCCACTTATCTTCCTTTTTGACCTTGAGAGACGAAATATTCGCCTTTTTCCGGTCTTTCAGCTGCGGGAAGTAAAAATGAACGGCATTGTCAGAACGTGCCGAAACCGCAACATAGACAGGAAGATTCACACCCATCGAAAGGGTTTTGTCCTTGAAGAACCATGAATGTTCCCCAATAAGATGTATTCGACCCGGCGCGGAAACCAATACTTGTGGTGTTTCCCCATATTCGGATTTGTGTATGTCTTTTACAAATTCCATCATATCCCCAAAACTATTTTTACTTTAATTGCTTTTTTAAACACAACTTAATAAAATGATATTATAATGTCCTGGATTTTACAAGTTTTTTATTCTTTTCTTTCGGGGGTGATTCTTGCCCTCGCAATTCCAAATGAATTCCTTACCTACGGCTCCCCACTGCTCGGACTTTTTTCTCTAATTCCGCTCTACATGGCAATCAGGACATCAGAAAAACATCTCTCTCTCGCCCTAATTTTTTTTGTGAACGCATGCACCACGCACCTGATCTCAAGTTTCTGGCTCAGCAATTTTCACGGATTCGCGCTTTTTACGCTCGGAGCTTCATGTGTCGGCACAGGTGCCGTAAAAGCCATGTTCGGAGCGATGTTCTTCCACCCGCTCATCCAAGATAAAAAATCAAAAAAACTTAAGGATCTTTCCGCCGAAGGAAAATCTTTCATATTTTTCAGAGTTTTTTATTTCACCGCTTTCTACGTCGCCTATGAATGGATAAAATCAACTGGCTTTCTCGCCTACCCGTGGGGCACGATCCCCATGTCGACCCTTAAACTAAGCCTAATCCCGCAGATTGCCGACATCGCAGGCGTCTACGGAATCACATTCCTCTTCGCGTTCGTCTCGGGAACGATCGGAGAAGGTTTTCTCATACTGAAAGATTTTCCAAACACGGCGCAAAAATGCTCGGTTCTGAACGTATACAGGGGAACATGCGCGCTCAGCATCGTCCTGTTCGCACTCTTTCTGGCATACGGCCTCATAAGAAAAACAACGCTGGACGAACCGGTAAAAAATCTGAATGCGGTTTTAGTACAGCAAAACAGAGATCCGTGGGCTAAAGACGAAGACGAGAACATAATGATTTCAGAACGGCTTACAAAAAAGGGACTGGAAGATTTTGAATCCCGCGGAGAAAAATGCGATTTAGTCGTATGGAGCGAAGCCGTGCTCTCAAAGAGATTTCCGGAGGCGGAGCTGTTCTACAACTTTCTCCCGGAGGAATTTCCGCTTCTGCGCTTCGTAGCGTCAACACAAGTACCATTCGTAATCGGAGGACCTGTTCTGCGAGACCGGGAGAAAAAAGAATTCCAGAATTCAGCGCTTTTCTTCAATAAAGATGGAAAATACGAGGGCTACTATGCGAAAATGCATCTTGTCCCGTTCGCAGAGCACATTCCCGGCCGCAAATATAAGATCGTTCAAAAAATACTGATAAAGCTGGTCGGTTTTTCATACGGGTGGACACCGGGAAATTCATTCACCCTGCTCGAAGTTCCGGTCTCAAGCGCGCAAAAACAGTCAAACCCGCAGATCATCTCGCTTGTGCCGAAGACCGACACCGTAACGATAGCAACCCCGATCTGCTTCGACGACACGGCGCACGAAGTTTGCAGGGGGATGTTCCTCTCAGGAAGTGAAGTTTTTGTAAATCTTACGAACGACTCCTGGTCAAAAACAAAATCAGCCGAAATCCAGCACTTTGCAGTCGCAAAATACCGGGCAATCGAATATCGGACTACTTTAGTAAGGTCAACGAACTCAGGGCTGACATCCGTAGTGGACAATTTCGGCAGGACGATCGCCTCACTTCCGCTTTTCGAGCAGGAATCGCTTGCTGTTTCTGTTCCGGTCTACCCGCGCAAGATGACTTTATATGCAGAATTCGGAAACTGGCTTCCGATACTGCTTCTTTTCTCAGGATTACTATATGGTTACGCCGAAAAACTCATTCTTTTCGGACGAACTTTAAAAAACTTTTTTACAAACCGGAGGCACGAACAATGAGATGCCCTTACTGCGGAAGCCTTGACGACAAGGTCCTTGAGTCAAGAACAATGGCAAACGGAGAGTCAATAAGACGGCGCAGGGAATGCGTCAGCTGCGGAATGCGCTTCACTAGCTACGAGCGCATCGAAGAAAAACCGTTCATGGTCATAAAGCGAGACGGAAGAAGACAGCCTTTCGACCGCGCAAAAATCGAAAAAGGAATCGAGCGCGCGCTTGAAAAACGCCCCGTCTCATCGACCACAAAAGAGAATATCATCAACGACATCGAAGATCAGGCGATAATGAAAGGCAAATCTGACCGAGAAATCTCAACCGCGGAGCTGGGAGAACTTGTCCTTGAAAGGCTTTACAAAACGGACAAAGTCTCTTACATCAGATTTGCATCCGTCTACAAGCACTTCGAAAACATCGAGGAGTTCATAAACGAAGTGAACAGGGTCGAAAATCCAGAAAAATAGATTTTTTTTAATAAAAACCGATTTTACATATTGACACAAAATTCGTTTTTAGTTATATTAGAAAAACCTTTTGGGGGCATAGTCCAGCTGGTAGAACACCGGACTCATATTCCGCATGTCATAGGTTCGAATCCTATTGCCCCTACTCAAAAGAACTGTTCAAAACGGGCAGTTCTTTTTTTTTATTTAAAATCCATTTCCCCCAGAGATTTCACACAGAGTTTTCAGACAACAAAAAAAACGCAGCGTCCCTCCCCATACGGCATACGTCGCGACTGTTCCGCGCTCATTGACTAAGAATAATCATCATTATAAAATGCTTTATGACACAGGCAGAAAAATTTGATACACCTTTTAAGGGACGATCTCTTCTCACATGGCTTGATTATAAACCTGAAGAGATTCTGCAGATTCTTGATTACGCATTCCTTGTAAAAAAGCAGGCTCACGACGGCGAAGTTCACCAGCGCTTTCTAGGAAAAACCATTGCGCTTATTTTTGAAAAACGCTCAACCAGAACCCGTTCATCTTTTGAAACCGCATTCGGAGAGGAAGGCGGTCACCCTGTATTCATGTCAACGCTCGACATCCAGCGTGGTGGCAAAGAAACAGGAAAGGACACGGCGCGCGTCCCCGGAAGAATGTTCAGCGCAATAGAATTCAGAGGCTTCAAACAGGAGCATGTAAAGCAGCTCGCTGAATTCTCCGGAGTTCCTGTAATAAACGGTCTCACCGACGATTTCCATCCGACACAGGCTCTCGCAGACGTAATGACTCTTAAAGAGAACTTCGGAACTCTAAAGGGACTAAAATGGGCATTCTGCGGAGACGGACGCAACAATGTAGCACGCTCACTCATGGTCATCTCGGCAAAACTGGGAATCGACTTTGCAATCTATTCACCAAAGGAACTTTTCCCGCCGGAAGACATACAGAAACTTTGTGAGCCTTTTGCAAAAGAAAGCGGTGCAAAAATCGAAATTTCCGATGACATTTCAGTTGTAAAAAATGCTGACTGCCTTTATACTGATGTATGGGTTTCTATGGGCGAGGAATCGCTCAAAGAGGAAAGAACCCGATTGCTTTCACCGTATCAGGTAAACAAAGAACTGATGGCTGCGACAGGAAAGGCAAATACAATCTTTATGCACTGTCTCCCTGCTGTAACCGGTCAGGAAGTTACTGAAGAAGTTTTCGAAAGTCCACAAAGCAAAGTCTGGGACGAAGCAGAAAACCGCAAACATACGATAAAGGCTATCATGCTTGCCCTCATCTAAGGCTGATATAAAAGGAGTTTTTTATGAAAAAATCGGTAATTCTGTCACTTTTGATTCTTGTAGGAATTCTGTTTTCCGTAACTGCAGAAGAAACAGAGAAGACCTACAAATATCCTTATCAGGAATCAGAAATCTCATACAGAAACGTTATCGTTTATAAAGTCCTTGACCATAAAGACGCTTACGTAGTTATGTATGCAAAAGGTCATCGCGATGTCGGAACAGTCAGCATCCCTAAAAAATGGTATTCAAGCGCAGCAAACAAAGACGCAAAGCTTTCTTTCAGAGCGCTTCCAAAAGGAATGAATCCATACATGACTGTAATTTCACGCAACGGCAGCTTCGAGCGCGTTCTTCTTACGATGCCGGTTTCTCGCGGTCATTCAGCATGGGGCGTTGCAGACAGCAATGTTAAGATCGACGATGCCGACAAAGATACATTGGAAATAGTATACTAATTTGATTCAGGACATTTCCTAGAACTCAAAAAAGGGGCTATCGTATCAAAACGATAGCTCTTATTTTTTACACTTCACAATTTTGGGGAGCAACAAATGCTTATTATCTCAGATGAAAAAATATCAGAATTCAAAGCTTTTCTCGATTCTCACGACTTTTTTTACGTCATCGGGCATAAAGAACCGGACGGAGATGCAATTTACAGCTGTCTCGGAATCGCAGACCTGCTCAAGG
>CAMVSS010000162.1 GCA_947170195.1 uncultured Treponema sp.
GAAGTTTTTCCTTGCCGCATTTAGCAACAAGCTGCTCCTGCAATTCACACATTGCTGTGATGAAGCCCTGAGCCTGCTCAAGAGCACCGAGCATGATCTCTTCAGAGACTTCGTTTGCACCACCCTCAACCATCGTAAATCCGTCTTTTGTTCCGGCTACGACAATCTCAAGATCAGCCTCTTCCTGCTGCTGGAAAGTAGGATTGATAACATACTGCCCATTGATATAAGCGACTCGTGCCGCTGCAACAGGACCGTGGAACGGAATGTCCGAGATAGAAACAGCTGCCGACGAAGCGATTACCGCAAGAATATCAGGCGGGTTCTTTCCGTCGGAAGAAACGCACGTCGGAACGATCTGAATCTCACGACCAAAGCTGACCTCAAAAAGAGGACGCATAGGACGGTCGATCAGTCGGGAAACCAAGATTTCCTTATCCTTCGGACGACCTTCACGCTTTACAAAACCGCCTGGAATTTTTCCGGCAGCGTAATATTTTTCGTTATACTCTACAGTTACAGGAACGAAGTCGAGACCTTCTTTTACTTCCGAAGAAGCACAGACAGTCGCAACAATCGCAGAACCACCAAACTGAGCATAAACACAACCGTTGGCTTGTTTTCCGAGCTTACCTGCCTCAAGGATAAGTTCTTCGTTACCAATTTTATAAGTAACTCTATTTACCATGACTCACTCCAGCTTTTATTATTTGCGGAGACCGAGTTCTTTGATGAGCTGACGGTATGTCTCAAGATCTTTTCTCTGAAGATATTTGAGCAGAGAACGACGTGCACCAATTACTTTGAGAAGTGAACGCTTTGCTCCAGTATCTTTAGGGAAATTCTTAGAATGAGCTGTAAGCTGCTTGATTCTTTCAGTCAAGAGAGCGATCTGAACTTTTGTGTTTCCTGTGTCTGCTTCGTTAGCTCCGAATTTGCTAACCAATGAAGCTGTTGTTTCTTTTGTAAGTGCCATTTTACTTACTCCTTATAATTTTATTTCCTCTGGGTAACCAAACTGAATTGCCCGTACAAATCCGCTAATCAATTTATCAGAAAAGGAAAGGCGAAGATTTCCTTTTTCCAACATACAATCAGAACGATATGCACGGACATTTTGTGCTTCACCAGATTTTTGACTGTTTGTGCTCACGATTGCCCTTACTCGGTAAGTGCCGTCGGGAGGAAGAAGCTGATTTTTATTCAGTCTTGCGGAAAGATTTCTGATTCCGCCGGAACAATTTTCGCTCCACTCAAAACCTGAGCAGTCCAACGCGAACGGACGGTCAAGCATGACGTTTACGTCCTCGAAATTGCCGGAAACGACGCATTTACGGATTCTCGAAGAAGCGACTTTTTCATCCTGATATAAAACTGAATCCACGGCTTCAAGGGAAAATCCAAGGCGCGGAGCATGTGCCGCAATCGCAGCCATATCCGTTGATCCCTTGTATCCGCAGTGAAAATCCTTTCCTTCGGCAAGATATTTCATTCCGCACCGTTCGATAAGAATTTTCAAAAAATCAATCCCTTCAATTTTACCAAAATCAGGGGAAAAGTCAATGACAATAGCGAAATCAAAGTCTTTATGTGCGAATGATTCCAACCTCTGGGAAAGCGTTGCAACATCACCCGGATAATGCTCAGGATCCTTCATGCCCCGAAGCGAGTGGGTAAAAGTCACCACGCCCGGGACAAGGCCGTTTTTCTTCTGCGCGATCACAGCATCAAAAATCGCCTCATGACCTATGTGCGGTCCGTCAAAGCTTCCGATGCACAGCGATGTTCCCCTAGCCTTTATTTCCTCAGGGAAATGCCCCGCGCACAACTGCTCCCATGTGATGGTCATGAATTTACGGGACGGAGGAATCACGAATCCATATGAAAATTTACGTCCGTCCTTGCGCACTACCCCGGCGAATTTTCCCTTGGGATAGAACACGGCAAGCTCCCCCGCGTCGGGAAGTTTCTTCTGTATAAAGAAAACTTCCTGATGAAGAGGTTTTCCGTTGCTGTAAGAATCCACGAAATAGGACGACAGAAGGACCGGCGTCATGCCGCATTCCTCAGCAAGAGAAAACGACATCGGAAGAAGGTTTGCCCTTATATCAGCCTGAAGCTTCTCTTCTTTCAGGATTTCGTCAGGGGCATCGCCCTCCGATTTTGCTTTCAGCAGTTCCGAAATCGTAAAATCTCCGAGAGAATCGCTTCCGACAGCCTCAACAAGAGAAAAAGGTCCGACAGAAGTTCTTCTGAGAGCCTTGAGATGCGCACAGCTTCCGCATTTCAAAGCTATGTCGCGCGCAAGAGAACGGATGTACGTTCCCTTCGAGCACCTGACTTCGATAAGCGCATATCTATCATAAAAATCCAGCAGGAAGATTGAGTATATCGTGATTTTTCTGGCTGCCAGCTCGGCGGTTTTCCCCTCCCGCGCAAGCTCGCTCGCCCGCTTTCCGTTAACATGCAGCGCGCTGTACAAAGGCGGAACCTGCATTATTTCCCCGCAGAACGACGGAAGCACATCCCGCACATCTTTCTCAGTCGGAACCGCAGCGGTCTTTATGACTTCGCCGGTCGGATCCAAGGTATCAGTCTCCGATCCGAATTCAACAAGCGCGAGATACGTTTTGTCGAAGGCAGTTATATGCGGAACAAGCCTTGTAAGCTTTCCGGTGAGGACGACAAGAAGTCCGTCGGCAAACGAATCCAGCGTTCCTGTATGTCCGACTTTACCCGTATCGAGAGCTTTTTTTATAGAAGAGAGGGAAGAAAAACTTGTCTTTCCGGACTTTTTCGCAAGCAAAACGATTCCGGATGCGTCATCTCCCGGTCGGTTAGATTTTTTCATTATGTTCAGAATTATCCTCAAAATATTTTATCATTGAATCTGGAAGCGCAGTCTCAAAGACTTTTTTCTTGCCATCACAGGGAATCGTAAGTCTGAATGAGCAAAGCTGGAGAGATTTGATTCCAATTTTTCTAGCTTTTTTATTGAGCTTGAAGTCTCCATGCCTGTCATCCCCAGCTATAGGGCATCCATATCTGGCGAGATGTATTCGAATCTGATGCATGCGGCCGGTCCCAAGGACGAGATGCAAAAGGGACAGCTGGATCCTCTCGGAAGACTCGCAGGCTTTTTTTTCAGATTTCTCGCCTCCGCAAGACACCGAGCCTGCACCGACAGCTTCCGGAGCAGCAGATTTGGGAAGCTCAGCGAAAACAGTTTTCTCAACCTTGAAACGAGTCTCGGCAGGAAGCCCCCTCTCGCCTTTGACGACAGGCGACATTGCGACTCCCTCCATCAGCGTTTTCTTTCCATCCGTCGGTAGACCGAAGCATAAAGCCCGGTATTCTTTTCTCACCTGTTTTCCGGCGATCAGGGAAATCCATTTTGATGCCGCGACCGGATTTTTTGCGACAACCATAAGCCCGAAAGTCTCTTTGTCCAATCGGTGCACGAGATGGATTTTGTATCCCTGCTGGCGCGAAAGCTCCTCGTCAAGGGAATGAGCAACACCAGCCCCCCCCTGAACGGCAAGCCCCGCAGGCTTATCTATAACGAGAATCTCATCATTTTCATATATGATGGCAATTTTTTTCATCCGAATATATTATAGAGAATATCAGAAATCTTTGAAACAGAAGCACTTTCAAAAGTAGCAGACTTTTCAAACTTGCTCAACAGTTTAAGCAAAAACTTGCGCACACGGAGGAAAATATGAATTTTTCAGTCTCAAAAAAAGGAGTTTTATCGTTCCTTTTCGTCCTGATTTTTATCTCGCTGGCAAATGCAGAGCTGATTTCATCCCAAAAATTCGGATACACGATAGATTTCCCGGAGGGATTTGAAATCACCGACATGGAAAAAGATGAGACGACGGTTCTGTTCAAGCACACGATCCTTTCCGTGGAGGCTCTCATAAAAGTCTGGAAGAGCAAAGACTATACCGACGCGACAAAGGCGATGGAAGGCACGATGAAAAAGTTGAACGCCGAATTCGACATCTCGGAAGTCACATGGCGGAACAAAAAATGCGCCATATCATCATTCTCATCTGACAGGATTTCACAAACCCCAAGCTCCGGATGGGGAATATCAGTTCCGCTTCCTGACAGCGGTGACTATCTGGTTCTTTTGTCATACGCAAAGAAAGACATCGCGCGCGACTGCGAGCAGTTCATGATCTCCCTGCTCGATTCGGTTCTGATAGACGCAGGAAGCCTCAAGGAGCCGGGAATAATAACGACGGCATTCTTCCCCCGAAACAAGAGCGAGAAAATCGAAATGACGATCGCCGGAGAAAAAATATCCACCCAGATCGACAAGACGGACAGCGAAGCAAACCAGTTTGTCCTTGAAAGGGAATTCGAAGTTTTCAAGCTGTACGCCATACAGAATTCAGAATTTGCGATTCCGGCATGGCAAAGGTTCTACCGCGTAGTGGCAAAAGACAGCCTCGGAAGACTCAAAAGGGCCTCGTTCGACATAAAGGCAGCCCTGCAAGCCGCGGCGGCGCAAAAAGATCCGGAGAATCAGGATGCGGCTATAGCGCAGATGCTTTTGACATGGACTCAGGAAATGAAATACGAGAGGATCTCTACCTCCAGCGACAAAGTGGACTTCACCAACGTCATCGACGTC
>CAMVSS010000163.1 GCA_947170195.1 uncultured Treponema sp.
GCAAAGAACGTTGTCTTTACCGGTCACACAAAATTTGACGAAATCCTTGCCTACTACAAACTCTCCGACCTGTTTTTGTGCATGAGCGAGCATGAGGGGTACTGTGTCCCGCTGATCGAGGCAATGGTGTTCGGATTGCCGATCGTGGCATATGCGGGGGCAGCTGTTCCTGACACACTTGGTGGCAGCGGATTCTTGCTAAAAGAAAAGAGTCCCGACATCGCGGCCGGCGTTATGAATAAAATTCTCTCGACCCCGGAGCTGAAGGATTCCATCGTAAGGAACCAGAAGGAACGGCTGCAGGATTTTACATACGAAAAAATCTCTGGGCTGTTCTGGAACAGCATGGAAGACTTCTTCAGAGACAATTCTGCAAAATAAAACGGAGAAAATATTGGAAACCTCTGAAAATTGCAATCTTTAGAGATGACTATATTTTTTTACATCAAATTTTTAAGGGAAGACAGCAATGAAACTATCTTTTGTAATGCCAGTTTATAACTCAGAAAAATACCTTTCACAATGCTTGGACTCAATTCTTGATCAAAATACGGATGATTTTGAGATCGTCTGTCTGAATGATGGTTCAAAAGATCGCTCGCTTGAGATTCTCAACGAATATGCAGAAAGATATCCAGGCAAATTCAACATCATTTCCCAGGAAAACCAGGGAATCGGCCCGGCAAGAAACAACGCGTTCAAAGCAGTCAAAGGAAAATACACTTGGTTCATAGACAATGACGATGGCATCCAACCGAATTGTCTGAAAGACCTTTTTTCCCAGCTGGACGAATTCTCCCCTGACATAATGAACATTTCCCATATATATGGTTATTTTGAGAAAAATCCTTTTCCATCATCACTGGACTCCCCTCTCAAAGCAAGGAAAATTTCACAGGAGTTCGCTATGTATTTTTATCAGGATGCGCCATGGTCAAAAATTTATTCCACAGACTTTTTGAGAAAAAATGGAATGCATTTTCCCAATATTTTTGGAGAGGACACAAGCACAACTTTTGATCTTTACTCAAAGACAAAAGAAATCTGCCTGATAGAAAAACCATTGTATGCGTGGTTTGAGCATAACGAGAGTTTCAGCCATGCGATTTTTTCAAGAAAGCACTTTGAGACATTCCCAATACTGCTGGAGACATTAAAAAAGCAGTCAGAAAACGCTCCTGAAAATTTGAGAGTCTTCTATGAGAATCTTATGCTGAGGAAAGCCTTTCATTTTCTTCCTTCTTTCAAGGAGGCAGAAATCCCTTCGGATTTAATTGAAACACGGGACCTTTGCATAAAAAAATCTGATGAAATCTTAAAAGACTTCAAGGAAAACATTTACTTTGAAATCTACAAGGCGGACGAGAAGCACTACAGGGAGTTGTGGCTCGCAAGAAAAAAGAAAGAGCAGGAAATAAAAACATCGTATGAAAGTACTGTTTCCTGGAAAATCACGAAACCGGTGCGTGCGCTGAAAAAGTTTTTGAAAAAAATATAAGGAGGCGCAATAAAAATTACTTCCGTGTACTTATAAGGAGAAAATCATGATAGCCATTGATTACGAAAAAATTTTCAATGAAATTGCGGATGAACTCAAATCAAAGGAGTCAGCTGCTGTAAATATCACATTTGCAGATATAAAATTGAACAAAGCGCAGATGAATAACTATGCCTTAAAATATGATGACATTGATTTCGGAACTGGCATAAAAAAAATTATAAGCAAGCTGATGCATAAACTTATAAAACGAACGCTGATGTTTCTCACAAAGGATCAAAACGAAATAAACATCACTTTGGTTGGCAAAATAGAAGAACTTTCTTCAAAGGTGCAATATCTGGAAAATAAAGTTCAGATTCTGGAAGAAAAAATCGCAGGGGTAAACAGATGAGAATCATACAAATAGTTCCGTCTTTAGCATACGGAGACGCAATCGGAAATGATGTGCTGGCATTGGATTCCGCAATAAAAAGGCGGAACTTTTCAGCAAAGATCTATGCGGAAGGCGTTGATCCGCGTTTTTCTTCAGTTTTGGCGCAGAACATCAAGAATTATGTGCCAGAAAAAGACGATCTCGTTATTCTGCATGTCGGTGCTGCGGCAAGGACTAATGAATGGATAAAAACACTGAGCTGCAAAAAAATAATGGTCTATCACAACATAACCCCTGCATCATTTTTTTCTGGCTACAACAAAGTTTGTGAGCATTACAACGATGAAGGAATAAGACAGCTTAAAGAATTAAAGGACACGTTCGATATGGTTCTTGCGGTCTCAGACTTCAACAAGCAAGATTTAATTGATATGGGATACACTTGCGAAATAAATGTACTGCCAATAGTAATTCCATTTGACGATTATAAAAAAGAGCCGTCTCAATCGGTTTTAAGAAAATATGATGATGATTATACGAACGTTCTGTTTTTGGGAAGAATTGCTCCAAACAAAAAACACGAGGATGTAATTCAGGCTTTTGATTTTTATCAGAAGAACTACAATGCGAAATCACGTTTGTTTTTAGTTGGAAACCCAAAGGGCTGCGAAAATTACTGCGAGCAGTTAAAGGAGTTCACAAAGCGCCTCGGTACTAAAAATGTCGTTTTTACAGGCCACACAAAATTTGATGAAATTCTTGCCTATTACAAGCTCTCTGATTTGTTCTTGTGCATGAGCGAACACGAAGGCTTCTGTGTGCCTCTGGTTGAAGCGATGTATTTCAACATTCCGATTCTTGCATACGCAAGCTCAGCGATTCCATGCACATTGGGCGGAAGCGGATTTTTGTTGAAAGATAAGAATCCGGCAGTCGCAGGAAGTCTGATTAATAAAATTTTGACAGACTCAGAATTGAAAAATATAATTCTGAGGAATCAGCAGGAAAGGCTCTCAGATTTTGATGATAAAAAAATCGAATCATTGTTCTGGAGCTATATACAGAAATTCATTAAAAATTGATATTTCCTGTCTGAGCCATTTTTGTGAAAACTGAAAAATGACTCAGACATTTTTTTATTTAGATCCCAGTCTTTACATTAAAAAACTGAGGATACTCCTCTGCATATTCTTTTGCATTCGGGATTCCTATTTCATCAAGTTTTATGAACTTAAATTTTTCCTCTGGTCGCTGGAATATATCAAGACCGTTTTCAAGACAATAATCTATGTACTGTTCAGTTGTCATATTCTCCGGCAACTTTATGTCGTTTATCAGGTGTCCCTCAATTATGGAATTCAGTTTTTTTAGAATGCGTTCCTTTCCACCTAAATATGAGAAATGCCATCCTGCAGATTTATCATCGCCTCCTGCGCAGTACAAAGGAACGTATGGATGCACAAATCTTCCGTCTCGGAGCACCTGAGGAAGCTGGAATGCCTTGAATTTTAGCATTATTGTACCACGCCAATTATTCAAGTTCTGACAGTTCATAAAATAGTAGAAGAATTTTTGCTCAAGCGATACGGGATATTTTTCAATAGCTTCGCTTAATTTTACGGTAGGAGCCTCTCTGTATTTGCCAAGCATGATCTTTATGGCTTTCTTCACCTTTGCTTTAAAACGAATTATTACAGGATTTTCTTTTACGATATATTCATCCAAGTGGGTCAAAAGATACGGATTCGGAAATTCATCGAGATCGGAAACCATAATTATGTCATCAGGGCGGGCATTAACCAGTCCGCGGAATATACAATTTCTCTGGTGATTTTCGATTGACCAGTCCTCAACCACATCATGCGAGATATCCTGAACATCATTCACCTTTACATGGATTATTTTATCCTTCCACTGACTGTAGCGTTCTTTATTTTCCTCAAAATAAAACGGCTTGTCCACACCAGTCTGAGTTTTTGCGCATTCAACGATTACAAAATAATCAACTACGGAAGAAAGCATCTTTAGACGCATTTCCAGCAGATCTAGTTCATTAAAAAAAGTAAAGCAATCATAAATTTTTGGCATAATATCCTTCTTTTTGCAGTTTTAATAAAATCTCAAACAATATGGCATTTTTTTTGAGCACTTATTTTTTATTTATGATGTGTTCAAAAATTCGCATAACTTTTTCAGGTGAATATTTTTTTGTATAAACATCCAAAGATTTAGCAGAAAACTTTTCTTTGTCAAATGCAATGAGTTTTTTCGACAAAGTTTGCCGATTTCTATATGTGATTGCATTTCTTCCCAAAATCATAAGATGGGCACGCGAATCAGAAAGTATTTTTTTTATCTGGAAACGCTTAAAATGCTCAAAAGTCAATCTTAGTCCCGGTTTAAAAGTGATTATAGGCTTGTTCATGCTGGAAAACTCGGCTATTGAAAGACCGAATGTTTCTCCATCATCACGTGCATGGAGCATTGCATCACAAGTGTTTATGAACTTTGCTTTTACAGTTGTATCTGTTGAGCCTGGTAAAAAAATAACATTAGGAAATAGATGAAGGAGAAAATAATGGTAGGCGATATAAGGATATTCGTATTACTGAAATCGAACTTTCAACAAAATCATTGACTTCTAAATTTCACACAATTTGTGATGACTCTAATATTCTAACGCTTGAAGATTTACTAAAAATTTCTTCAAACCAATTTAAGAGATTTAGAGGATCAGGGCCAATGATTATTGAACAGGCACAAGAC
>CAMVSS010000164.1 GCA_947170195.1 uncultured Treponema sp.
AATGAGATTTCCCGCCAGCAGTTTAAAGTTGCGATTCAGGGTGCAATCGGCGGCCAGATTATTGCCCGCGAAACTGTAAACCCTGTGCGCAAGGACGTTCTTGCTAAGTGTTACGGTGGTGATATCACTCGTAAACGTAAGCTTCTGGAGAAACAGAAAGAGGGTAAAAAGCGCATGAAGATGATCGGAAATGTAGAGCTTCCTCAGAGCGCGTTCCTTGCTGTTCTGAAAGAAAAAGAAGACTAGGAAAAGTTTTTCCAGCTGATTTTGGGAGCCGGAAAAACAGAGATGTTTCGAGGGCTTCCTTGCAAATGCCATTGGGAAACTGATGTCAGCAATCTGATGTCAGAAACCTGATGGCATTTTTTATGTCCTTCAGGAAGAAATCGATCTCGCTTCTGACGCGCTTAAGGAAACTTACTTCGAGAACTTGTTTTTTGCTCAGGCAGAATCCGTCCGGGAAGTGCAGGAAAAGATAGTCGCGTTTTAAAATCAGCGCGGAAATCTCGTCATCAAGCGGTACCGAGCAACTCTCCACGTCCTTCCCGCAGACTAAAAGCTCCTTCAGCCTGTTCAGGGCTTTTTCTTCCTCTGTAAGAAATGATAGGATTTTTTCTGTCCTTTCCGTCCTGCTTTTTTCCGCAACCGTCAGGTCTAAATTCCCTTTTGATTCTTGACAGTCCTTCAGATAGAGAGCGATTTCCTGCGCGCTTGCAAGAGGCAGCCGCAAATTTATTCCGGTTTTTCCAGCGTCATACAGATTTTTTGTTCCTGCGAACACCTCTGAGAAGTTCCCTGCATAGCCCAGCATGTTTGCATCCGTAAAAACTGTTCCTCCGTCTTTTCCAGGAAGGCTTCTCGCACTTGGTTTTAATGCGGCGTCGTAGTTTTCGACAGTCATGAGTCGGTTTGTGTTTATGAGCCGCTGCGTGTGATGAAAAGCTCCCCTCGTGTGCGTGAATCCCAGAGAGTATGAGAAGTCAAAGCCTGAGAAAAAGATCGGAATCGAGTCGTTCTGCCGGAACAGAATGGCAAGATACACCGCTGTCAGACCAACAGAGCCG
Source organism: uncultured Treponema sp. (assembly GCA_947170195.1). Lineage (GTDB taxonomy): Bacteria > Spirochaetota > Spirochaetia > Treponematales > Treponemataceae > Treponema_D. Next base: position 1,065 of record CAMVSS010000164.1, read on the forward strand.
AGCGGCGGAACGAACGGCGGAAAAAAATCGGAGCTTTTCAAAGCCTTGAGAAACTCTCCCGGTGAAAATTCGGACGCGAAGTAAGAGAATCCCCCTGCCGAATGAGAAACGACCTGCTTCCGTGACGCCATATCAGCAAAAATGACGCCCTCACATTTCGTGCTGCCGATGTAGTTCTTTTCGATCGCAAGCTGACTTTCCACGGCTATTATTCCGTCTGGAATCACTCCGCGCCGCTTCAATGCAGGGAGGGCGGCATCTACCGCAAGCACAAAGCATTTCCTGAGAAGCTCTGTCGGAATGTCGTCCAGCGTGGCTCCTGTGCTCTCACCGGCTCCGAAGACGAAAATTGGCGCTGATATTTTCCCGATAAAATCTGACAGACCGATTGATTTAGGAAGATTCGCGAGATTTTTGAACAGGTTGCGGGAGAACAGTCGCCCGAATTTTACAAGCGTTATCCTGTTTTTCCAGAATGTGGCTATAACGTTCTGCAGCGCGGCCTGAACCTGAGCGTAAAGGATCTTGTTAAAAGAGCTGCCTCCGCTCATGTCGATCATGATGACGCGCCTGAAAGTTCCTGGCGGAGGAAGGTTCTCTCCTCCCGAAGTCTTTTCTCCTGAAACTATCTCGCAGATTTTTTTGATGTCAGCCGGGGTAATGAATAAAGATTTCCCGCACTCTTTCCTGAATTCATCGAAATATGGCTTTGAAAATTCGTATAAATTCTCGTCCGCCTCGATTCCAAGGACAAAGCAGTTCTCCCCGAGTTTTTTTGAAAGCTCGTTTAGTCCGTAGCATAAAAGTGGCGACGTGCATAGAATCAGCGTGCCGTCGAGCAGTTCGAGCGAGTCTATGACCGAGAGAATCGCTTTCTGTGGGTCGTATTTTGAATAGAGAAATCTGTTCCTGTATAAAACAGAAAAGCCCCGGCTGGTTTGCTCCAGACAGGGCTTTTCATGAATAGAAAAATTTTCCATCCGGTCAGTTTGTTTTTTTATCTTGAAGCAAGAATTTTGTTGAAGTAAACGTCGCTTACTTTATTCTCGACTTTTTTGCTTGAGAGCAGTGTTGACTGTGCGTCATACTGATCATAATTGAGGGATGAAATCGCAATTTTGCTGTCCGTGTCGCTTGTTGCTTCTTCTTTCTGGATTCCTGTGAGCTTGAGGACGATTATGTAGTTTCCGAGCACAACAGGTTCTGAAATCTCATTGAGCTTGAGCGAGAATGCTTTTTCAAGAAGGTTTTCGCTTGAGTTTGCATAAGTGAATTCCTTGATGTTCTCTGTAGGAATTCTGTCTGCAATGTCCGCGTCGCCATAGTTGAGCGGGAATGCAGGAACGCTTGTCAGAGTAAGGCCTTCCTTGTCGGCAGCCTTGTCAAATCCGCTTACAGTTGCTTCTGTTACGAATGAATTTGCTTTGTCGATGAAGTAGTCCTCGATGCGGCCAGATTCTTTTTCGCTTATGTATGTGCGGGCGCTGTTCAATGTATCAGCGTTGTCGAAGTCTGCTTTTACGCTTTCTCCGTCACATCTGTAGATTGAGTAACCTCTTGCGGTTTTGATTACAGGACTGATTTCGTCAGCCTTGAGCGCAGAAATCTTTGCAAAGTCCTCGCTGTTGTCGAGGTTTTCTTTGATCTGATACTCATAGCTTTCGATGATTTTTCCTTCGCCGTTGCTGTAGTATTTTTCTGAGAAAGAAGTTACGGCGTCTTTGAAAGTTATTTCATTGTTTGCGATCTGTCCGGCAACTTTTTTTGCTGTCGATTCGTCGTTGCAAGTGATTACAGAAAGTGAATATTTGTTGAACATCGCCGCATTTTCGAGGGCGAATGCTTTTACTTCTGAATCAGGGTAGTTGAGCTTATTGTATGAAACGAGGTCGAAAGATCGTTTTTCTGAAATCATGTTTTTAAGGAAGTTGATTTCTTTTTCCGAAGCCTTTCGTCCGAATATTGAGTTTCCGCCGATCTGCTCAGCGGAGCCGAAGTAGTCCTCTGAGAATCTTGACGATGTGAGCTGCTCCGAGATGCTTGCGCGGAATGAGTTTCTGTCTGCCTCTGGAACTGACTCGTAAAGCTTAGGATCGAATTTTCCGTCTGCACCAGTGAAGTACGGGAGCATTACTCGGGAAATTGTCTCGCTGCTCGGGCGGTAGCCTGATTTTTTTACTTCTGATTTTGATGCGATTGACTGTACGACGTCATTGAAAGCGTACGTGTAGATATAGAAATAGGTTGTCTCGTCGATTTCTTTATCTCCCTGATTTCGCTGCACCATGTCAGTGTATCTCTGAACTGCGTTTGCGAATTCAGAGTTCGGCTCGAGCGATATAGGTTTTCCGTCATATTTTCCGTAGACGGTTCCAGCACCAGCTCCGGTGATCGCCTGAATGATTTCAGTTCCTACGCCGAAAACAACGAAACAGATTACAGAAAGGAAAAGGATGATGACTGATCCAATCCACAACATCTTATTTTTCATATTTTAAATCCTTATTATATGAGATAATCTTTATAATTTTATCATTTGTAAATATCTGCTGTCAACGATGCAAACGGTCAGTTTTTAAAATATCTATGGTAGAAACTTTTCGAGCAGGAGCTTGAACAACTCCATGCAGACCCGTGCGTCGTCGAAAGCCCTGTGCGCCGCGTTCACCTGGATGTTGAACTGGCTCGCCAGATATTGGAGCGTCCAGTGGCTGTTTTCAGGAAGAAGCGTGCGGGACATCCTCAATGTGTCCACGGCAAGGTTTTTGAGAGGCTCTTTCTGCTCTCGCTCCAGGAATGAGTTTATGAACCGCAGGTCAAAATGCGCGTTGTGCGCTATCAGAATTGAGTCGGATGCGAAATCCAGGAAATGCGGAATGACCTCTTTTTCCGGCCGTTCGTTTTTCAGCATGTCGTCCGTTATGCCTGTTATTCTGGTTGATATCTCAGGGAGGGGAAAGAGCGGATTGACCAATGTGCTGAAAGAGTCCAGCACTCCGTCCTTGTTGAATTTCACGGCTCCGATCTCGATTATGCGGTCGTTTTTTGAGCTTAGCCCTGTGGTCTCCGTATCGAAAGCGCAAAAAACGGCATCCCCGTAAAAAATCTTTGGAAGTCGTTTGTAGCCGGTTATGATGTGAAGCGGTGATTTTGTCATGGGATAAATAGACCTGCCCGGAAAAAGTTAAATTTCCGGACACCTCTAATATTCCCGCAGAGCTCATGCTTTTTCGGCATGAAATCTGCGGGGGATTTTAGATTTTTTAAGAAGGTTTATGCGTTTTCAAGCAGGGCTTTGATTTCCGCAGTGATCTTGTCACAGATTTCTGCAGATGTCTTCTTTGCGGCTGCGAGAGCGCTGTCGTCTCCACCAACCTCAGTTCGTGCGTTGATGTAGAACTTGATCTTTGGTTCTGTTCCTGACGGACGTGCGCTTACAATTGTGCCGCCCTCAAGAATGAACTGAAGAACGTTTGACTTAGGAAGCTTGATCTCTTTTTTCTCGGAAGGTGATTCCGGGTTGTAAGATGTTCCTGTAAGGATATCTCT
>CAMVSS010000165.1 GCA_947170195.1 uncultured Treponema sp.
TGACGCAGAGTGCAAGGAATTCGACACAACTGACGACATCCTTCAGTTCTACCCTAACTTCAAGGAATTCATCGAGCAGTTTTTCCAGGAAGACGAGCTGATCAACTCAACTCAGCGAATCTCATATCTTTCAAACTACTCTGACACAAAGCAGTACTCAGTCGTTGCGACAGAGCAGCTCACAGGCCGAATGCATGTAAACGAGAATCTCTTCGGACCAAGCCCGAAATGTCTCGAAGTCCTTCACAACGCAACGATGGAAGACCTGTATCTCTACGACCTTACACGCGAGGACGACCTTGCAGTCGAGGTCTCAAAAGTCACAGAGATTCCGACCGACTCAATCTTCATCCATTCGGGTTCTTCTGATGTCATCAAGACAATCATGACAATCGTTCTCAACAAGGACGACACAGTTCTCATCTCAAATCCTGCATGGAACTACTACAAATCAGTATGTGAGCTTCGCCACGCAAAAGCCGCTTACTACGATGTAGTTCCGGGCAAAGATTCATACGAGTTCGACATGAACAGTCTTCTTTCTGTCGCAAAGAAGACAAAGCCGAGAATCATCGTAATCACGACTCCGCACAACCCGACCGGTGCCGTAATTTCACGCGATGACCTCGAAAAAGTAATCAAAGAGAACCCGACTTCGCTCGTAATCGTAGACGAAGCATACCTCGGACTTTCTACAGTAACTTACGACGCAAAATTCCTTTTGAACGCATACAACAATGTCGTATTCTGCCGCACATTCTCAAAGCTCTACGGCTTGGCAGGAATCCGCATGGGATACGGCTTGTGCACTCCGATGGCAAAACAGGTATTCAAGCTCGACCTGAACCCGTTCCGCGTATCAAACATCGGACGAAAGGTCTGCATCGCCGCATTGCGTGACACGAAATACTACAACGACCTCACAAACACAATCATCAAACTCAAGGATGATTTCATTTCTGAGATCAACAAAATCAAGGGAATAAAAGCTTACAAATCAGCCGCAAACTTTATCTTTATCCGCTTCAATGAGAACTTGGGCGAAAATGATAAGGAAATCGACGTTCAGGCTCTCAAGGATTACCTCTCACAGAACGGTTATCTCACACGACTCTGGACAGAAGGAAGCCACCTTTCAATGCGAATCACTGTAGCTCCACAGAGCGATATGGACAAAGTGCTTGGCCTGATCAAGGAATTTGTGAGCAAATAGGAATTTACGATGTTTTTACCACTTTATATCGACCCGGGCACAGGCTCAATGCTTTTCTCCATTCTCATCGGAGCTGCCGCAACGCTTTTCTTTCTTGCAAAGGCTTTGATTTTAAAGTTCAAACTTTTCCTGACTGGTGGAAAGGGACAGAAACTGGACAGATCCTATAAGAAGTACGTGATTTATTCTGAGGACAAGCGGTATTGGAACGTTTTCAAACCTGTCCTCGATGAATTTGAATCGCGAAAAATCGATATAACTTACTACGCAGGAACAGACAAAGATCCTGTATTTGACGAAAAATACGAGTACGTTCATCCGGAAGTCATCGGAGAAGGAAACAAGGCATTCGCAAAGCTGAACATGCTTTCCGCAGGCTTTGTCCTGATGACGACACCGGGACTGCAGGTTTACCAGCTCAAACGCAGCAAAAACGTAAGACACTACAGCCACATCTTCCACTCACCGGGTGATCCGACGATGTACCGCCTGTTCGGAATCGACTATTTCGATTCCATTCTGTGCACAGGCGACTACCAGTTCGAAGACATCCGCACGATGGAAAAGCAGCGCTCTCTTCCGGCAAAGGAGCTTGTTACAGTCGGATGTACGTACCTCGATGTCTTCAAGAAAAAAATGGAAGAAATTCCGGTAGAAAAAGACCATACGTTCACGGTTCTGGTTTCTCCGAGCTGGGGAAAATCAGCCCTTCTCTCCCTGTACGGAGAGAAACTTCTCGATCCTCTTGTAAAAACCGGCTGGAAAATCATAATCCGTCCGCATCCTCAGTCAAAAATCAGCGAGGCAGACATGCTCAAATCGCTTGAGGAAAAATACAAGGACGTTCCGAACGTAGAATGGGACACAAACCGTGACAACTTCTACTCCCTCAAACGCGCGAACATAATGATAACAGACTTTTCCGGAATCATCTGGGACTACACATTTCTGTGCGACAAGCCTGTTATGTACGCGAATGCGGAAATGGATCTTCTTCCATACGACGCTTACGACATCGACCATGAGATATGGCAGTTTGAGACCGTAAGAAAAATCGGAATAAAAATCGAGGAAAAAGATTTCCCGAACATCAAGGATGTAATCGAAAACGCTTCAGATTCCCCGAAACTCAGGGAAGCACGAAGCAAAGCCCGCGATGAGGCATGGCAGCACATCGGGGAAGCCGGAAAACTCACGGCAGATTACATGATTTCCACGATGGGAAAGATCGAAAACGCCTAAAAAAATCCCGCACTTCAGAAGTGCGGGATTTTTTTTATTTTCTGTAGTAATTTTTATACCATGCGGCGAACTTTGCCAGTCCCTCGGAAAGCGGGGTCGCAGGCTTGAAGCCGAAATCCTTCTGAAGGTCGGTCACATCGGCGTAGGTCTGGTAGACATCGCCCGGCTGCATAGGAAGCAGCTCCTTTTTTGCAGGCTCCGTGATGATTCCCTCTTTCAGGAGGCATTTTTCCAATGTCTCTACGAAGTACATGAGGCTTTCGGGGCTGTTGTTTCCGATGTTGTAAACCTTGTACGGTGCGCCGTCCTCAGTCTCGTCAGGAGATTTTTTGATTACGTTCACGATTCCTGTAACGATATCGTCGATGTAGGTGAAGTCGCGTTTCATGTCGCCCATGTTGTAAATCTGGATGCTCTCGCCCTTCACCAGCTTGTTCGTGAATTTGAAGTAAGCCATGTCCGGTCGACCCATAGGTCCGTAAACCGTAAAGAAGCGGAGTCCCGTGCACGGAATCTTATAGAGCTTAGCGTAGGCATGGGCGAGGAGTTCGTTCGATTTTTTTGTAGCCGCATAGAGGGAAACAGGATTGTCAACTTTATCATCGGTTGAGTACGGAACCTTTTTGTTAGTGCCGTAAACGCTTGACGATGACGCATATACAAGATGCTCAACCGGATGATGGCGGCACAGCTCAAGGATTGTGTAAAAGCCGATGATGTTTGAGTGGATGTATGCGTCCGGATTGTCGATTGAATAGCGAACGCCCGCCTGCGCCGCAAGATTCACAACGATCGCTGGCTTTTCTTCGGTGAAGATTTTTTCCATTGAGGATTTGTCCGCTATGTCAGCCTTGACGAATATGAATCTTCCGCCGAAAGACGAGAGCATTGAAAGTCTCTCCTCTTTGAGCGATATGTCGTAATAATCAGTTATGCAGTCAATGCCGATAACGCGCGTATTTTTTGTCTCTTCAAGGATTCGTTTTGAAAGGTAGCTTCCGATGAATCCGGCTGCCCCCGTGATGAGCACCGTCTTGTTTTCAAAATCAATATTTTTCATAACTATCAATATATCATAGAATTTTTATAACGTCTTGTCGAATATGTTTTTTGAATATAAAATAAGAAAAGTTTTTAGGAGGTGTGACAAAAAGTACTTCTGCGTATTTTTTGCCACGGACGAGTTCTTGTCTTTTTCAACGACTCGCTGTCCGCTGCCTCCGTGCAACGCCGCTAACGCGGAGTTTTTTAGGAGCATCAACAAATCATGAAAATCGCTGTCGCAGGAACCGGCTATGTAGGTCTTTCAAACGCAATCCTTTTAGCTCTGCACAATGAAGTTTTTGCAGTCGATGTGCTGCAGGAAAAAATCGACTTAATCAACAATAAAAAATCCCCGATCATCGACAAAGATATCGAAGAATATCTGGCAACAAAAGATCTCAACCTTACCGCAACCATGGACGGATGCGCCGCATATAAGGACGCGGATTTCATCATCATATCTACGCCGACAAACTACGATCCCGACAAAAATTACTTTGACACATCAAGCGTAGAATCAGTCCTTGAGCTTGTAAAAAAATCAGGCTCAAAGGCAACCGTAATCATAAAATCAACCGTGCCTGTAGGCTACACGGAAAAATTGCGCGCGGAATCCGGCTACAAGAACCTTCTGTTCTCCCCTGAATTCCTGCGCGAGGGACATGCGCTTTACGACAATCTCTACCCGAGCAGAATCGTGGTCAGCTACCCGAAAGACGCTCCGGAATTAAAGACTCAGGCGGAAAGGTTCGCATCGCTTTTGAAAGAAGGCGCGATCAAAAAAGAAGTGGAAATCCTCTACCCTAACTGCACCGAGGCAGAGGCTATAAAACTTTTTGCAAACACCTACCTCGCCCTCAGGGTTGCTTTCTTTAACGAACTTGACACTTATGCCGAAGTCCGCGGTCTGGACACAAAATCCATCATCCAGGGAATATGCCTTGATCCGCGAATCGGAGATTTCTACAACAACCCGAGCTTCGGCTACGGCGGCTACTGTCTGCCGAAGGACACAAAGCAGCTGCTCGCAAACTACCGCGACGTTCCGCAGAATTTGATTCAGGCTATAGTCGCGTCGAACACGACACGAAAGGACTTCATCG
>CAMVSS010000166.1 GCA_947170195.1 uncultured Treponema sp.
TCGGCGAGCTTAACAAGGGTGTTCTCCGTGTCATTCCTGTACTGCATCCAGAATTTGCCCTTCCAGATTGAGTACACAATTGAGAAAGACGATGCGTCACCGATCGTCGCGAGAGAAGTGATTGCGTTGTCTATGAGGAGACTTCCTGCCGCATTCTCCAGCATTGACTTCTGCAAGAAGTCGTTCAACAGGTTTGTGAGCGCCTCGTTTGATTTGCCGCTGTAGTTTATGAGCCTGTTGAGTGCCGCAATTTTTACCGTCTCGTCATCGAACCAGTTGAACAATGTTATGAGCTTTTCGGTTATTAAGACTGTTTCCTGCTCCGAGATCAGATCAGACGGTGCGTTCTGCGGAAGAGCCAGAATCGACGCCAGAGCGAGCGCGGAAAGCTCCCTGTCCGCTCCAAGAATATCAGCATTGTCAATCGCATAGTCGATGCCCTTTTTTGCGAGCTGAATGACATTCTTTCCGTCTGAATTCTGGACGCACTGAATTTTGTCCGTGATGCTGCCCTTTATGAACTGCTTCTCAAGCTCCGAGTAGTTTTGTGCGCCGAGATACGAAATTAAAAAAAACAGTGGAATTATTCTGAAAAGATTTTTTCTCATATCTACTCCGATTTATCTATGCTCGCCTATGCCTAAATCTGCACCGCTAAAAATCATCAGGAACAGATTCCGTTCCAAGCAGCTCAGAAGAGTCTTCATTTTCAAAACCATTTTCTTCAGGTTTGGTTACTGGTTGCGCAATCTCCGCTTCTTCTGGCTCGCCTTCATCCTCAATCTGATCCTCCTCGGTCTGAGAGATAGCTTCCAGGACTTCTTTTTTCTCCTCCGGGAGGATCGTGTAGACATAGCTCAAGATTTCATTTCTCATGTCCTTTGCAAGATGCAGGCACTCAAAGTGAAGACGGGACTGGTTTGCCTTCTGATTGTACTCAACGGAGCGTATTATTCCGAACATTACGATCAGACGTCCGTTTATCTCGAACTGAATCTTTATCTGAATGTTCGGCTTTCCCATTCCGCCGATCCTTATCATCGCGCCGTCCTCGGAGATGTCCTCGAGCAGACATTTGAAACCGTTCTCGACCTCGATGAAGTCAAAATCAATTGCGTCTGGATCAAGAAAATAAAGCTGCGCATAAATCTGGCACTGGCTTCTGATGGACTTTCTTTTTTGAGCTCTTTCGAGTTCCCTTGTCTGAGAAAGATAGATTACCGACTGACCGTTGAATATTCCGCAGTTCGTTACTTTCGTGTCAAAGACATACCCCGCGTCACCTTTTCTCCACAGATAGACAGACACGTCTTTTCCGACCCATTCCTTTCCGTCAAACATGATTTTGCCTTTTTTGACAGGAAGTTTGATCACCATCTCGGTTCCATTGTTTACGATTTCTGACGTGTATACGCCCTTTCCCTTGAGGATGATCCTGAGACGCTGGCCGTTGTCCAGATATTTTGTTGAGTCGAGGTTTTTACGGTTTTCCTTGCCGATATCAAGTTTTGTCCTGTAGTCGTAGAGCTTCGAGATGAATTTCTGATTTTTTGGAAGGTTTTCCGTTCCCTGATTCCTGCACTCGTTGACAATTTTCGAGATTGCCTTGTTGAGGCTGTTCTCGGAGAAATACAATGCTGACGGCTCCTCAAGCTCAGTGTCCTTCGCGAGCTTAAAAAGGAGCAGTATTTCGTTTAATTTGAAGCCTTTGTCCACTCCCGTAAGGAAAAATCTGATTTGATCACGGAAGACCACATAAAGCCTTACAAGAGCGAGTACAATCAAAATCGTGACAAGAAAAACTATGAACAAAACGACCTCAGTTTTTATATTAAAAGATAAAAAGAAATTTTTCTACAACAATCTTTCTTTGTCGAGGTTTTGTGAGGATAAAAATACCGAAAGGCTTTCCTTCCAGTCGGGAAGTTTTATTCCGAGCGCGTTCATTATTTTTTCCTTGCTGAGGACAGAATATGCCGGCCTTTTTGCAGGTGTCGGATATTCGGCTGTCGTGCATTTGTTTACGACGCAATTCTTGTCCTTAAGCAGCCCCTTTTCGAAGCCCTGCCGCTGAATCTCAGTTGTGAAATCCCACCAGGTCGTCTCTCCCAGATCCGTGACGTGATAGATTCCGTAAGGAACCTCGCCTTTCTTCTTCGAGATCAGGGTGATTATGACTTTTGCGAGGTCCGAGCAGAATGTAGGGGTTCCCCTCTGGTCGGCTACGACTTTTATGCTGTCGCGGCTGCCAAGAAGCTTCAGCATAGTGTATACGAAATTGTTTCCGTTCCAGCCGTAAAGCCATGCCGTCCTCAAAATGTAATACTCGTCAGTCTCGCTGATTACGGCCTTTTCTCCGTCCGCTTTGGTTTTTCCGTACACACCGATCGGGGAAATTTCCATGTCCTCTGTCAGTGGCGAAGTCGCTGTTCCGTCAAAAACATAATCAGTTGAGATGTGGATGCAAGTCGCGCCGATTTTTTTTGAAAGCCTTGCGATGTTGGACGGCCCGGTTACATTGAGCTTTCTTGCAAGAGTCTCGTCGCTTTCAGCCTTGTCTACGGCCGTGTATGCCGCGCAGTTGACTATGGCGGAGATTTCTTTTCCGCGCGAAAAGTCCTCAAGGGTTGAATAGCTGGTTATGTCAATTACGCTGTCCGTTCCGATAAAATCAATCTTTGCCTTGTGAAGCTGCCGTGCAACTTCAGTTCCGAGCATTCCGTTACAACCAATCAACCAAATCATCTATCTGCCTTGCTCTTTGTAGTTTTTTTCGATCCATTTAGTGTATTCGCCGGACAGAATGTGATCCATCCATTCCTTGTGCGAAAGATACCAGCGCACTGTCATGAGAAGCCCCTGCTCGAAAGTCATCTTGCGCTCCCAGTTAAGCTCCTTTTTGATCTTGGAGCAGTCGATCGCGTAACGTGCGTCATGACCAGGGCGGTCTTTTACATGAACTATGGTTTTCTCAACGTCAGCGGCGTTTTTGCCGACCTCTTTTGCCGTAAGCTCGATGACCTTGTGGAGAAGCTCTATGTTCTGCCATTCATTTTCGCCACCGATGTTGTATTTCTCGCCAGATTTTCCTGAGTTCACGATCTGCCAGACGGCACGGTTGTGATCCTCGACATAAATCCAGTCGCGGATGTTCTTTCCCTCTCCGTACACCGGAAGATTTTTCCCGTCACGGATGTTTGCTATCATGAGCGGAAGAAGTTTTTCCGGGAACTGATAAGGACCGTAGTTGTTTGTGCAGTTAGAGAGAGTTATAGGAAGCCCGTAAGTGTGATGGTAAGCCATTACGATGTGGTCGCTTGAGGCCTTTGAGCTTGAATATGGTGATCGCGGATCATAGTTCGTTGTTTCTGTAAAATATCCTGTGGCACCAAGCGAGCCGTAAACCTCATCGGTTGATATGTGATGGAAAAGCACGTCGTCGCGGATGTTGTCGAGGGAACAGTTCCAGTACTTTCTTGCGCAATCGAGCAAGGTATAAGTTCCCATTACGTTCGTTCTGATAAAAGCCTCTGGTCCCAGGATCGAACGGTCAACATGGCTTTCTGCCGCAAAGTGAATCACCGTGTCGATGTCGTACTGCTTGAAGATTCTTTCGATTTCGGATCTGTCGCAGATGTCAACTTTCTCGAAGAAGTATCTTTTTTCGCCGAACTTTTTTTCCACCTCGGCAAGATTCTCGAGATTTCCTGCGTAAGTCAGGCAGTCAACATTGACGATTTTTCCATTGAAACCTGAATCCATGAATTCAGAAGAGCCTGTCGCGCTTTGACCGAAGAGATAGTTGATAAAATTAGAACCGATGAATCCTGCACCACCGGTAATCAATATGTTGTTTAATTTTCTTTTCATTTATTTCCTCATCCATTTTCCGTTAATGTCAAAATATTCCGCATTTTTATCGAATGCAGGATGTTTACCGTCCTTTTCGCTCAGAAGAGGTTCGATTTCTGGAGCGACGGCTTTCCAGTCTATGCCGATGGTCTTGTCATTCCACATAAGGCCGCCCTCGCCTTTCGGGTCGTAAAAGTCCGTGCATTTGTACGCGAACACAGCTTGCTCGCTCAGAACATAGAATCCGTGTGCGAATCCCTCTGGAATGTAGAACTGATTCTGCTTTTCTGAATCAAGCACGACTCCGTAATATTTTCCGAACGTAGCAGATCCCTTTCTAAGGTCCACCGCAACATCGTATACCTTTCCACTGACAGCGCGCACGAGCTTTCCCTGAGGGTGCGCCGTCTGAAAATGGAGTCCGCGAAGGACGCCTTTTGTCGATGAGCTTTGGTTGTCCTGCACGAATTTCATAGTGAGGCCGGCTTCCATAAAATCTTTCTCGCTGTAGACTTCAAAAAAATAACCACGTGCGTCTCCGAATACTTTCGGCTGGATTTCATACAACCCGTCAAACAAAGTGCCGTCAGAAGCCAAGCATTTCTTAAATTCAAACATCAATCAACTCCAAAAACTAAACCAATTAGATTTTTTGTTCTTTAATTAGCGAAATAAGCGTTTTTATTTTTCCGCGATATATTTCAAATAAGTACCATAATCGGTCTTGTATCC
>CAMVSS010000167.1 GCA_947170195.1 uncultured Treponema sp.
TCCTTATGAACGCAATGGGCCCGAACGTAGCTGGTGTTATCGGTACTGCAATGGCAGCTGGTGTATTCATCGCAACTTACGGTGGATTGCGATAGCAATTCACCGTAAGTTGCTTAACAAGATTTCTGCTATGCAGAAATCTTGATCGCTTCGATTGGCGGGTGGTTTAAGATAAACCACCATATGTAGCTTAATGAGATTTCTGCGATGCAGGAACTCGATCGCTAAAAAAAGCGGATTGTGTATGCAATCCGCTTTTTTGTTTTAAATCATTGTATTTGCTGTTTTATCTTTAATCTGAATAATTAAGAAGATGGTTGGAAGAGTACCGTTATAATTGCTGTAAAAAGATCTATGGATACTTGTAGAAACATTGGGAAAACAAGCTCAAGAACTACAACAATTATGATGGATATGGCTCCTAAAATACAGAAAATCAAACTGAGAATTTTTCTGATTTTTGATACATTTTTCCCTTTTTTTATATCAATTCGATTCTTTATCTGCATAATAAGGCCAATGATTCCAAGCAGAATTCCGATAACTAAATTGGTAAAAACTATTAGTGCTAGTATTTCTATAAATATGAGCGAAATAAATGCCATTTAGATTCCTCCTGCTATCCTTGCCGTGGGCAGGTCTCAAATTGCTTTAGCTACAGCGAAAGTTGGGTTCCCCCTTTTACGCAGACGATTCCCCCGTCCACGCTTAACCATGCGTCCTGTGCCGACGGGTTGTAGACAAAACTTCCGTCTGCTGCAAATTGCAGGCGTTTCATTACATCTAAAAAGTCAATGACTTCAATGTTTGTGCAGTACCAGATGTCATCTTTGCCACCGACTTTGGAACAGAACTTTTCCATGACGTCCCAATTGTTTTTGTCGGTAAACTCGTAGCTGTGTCCCCAGACATACATCAGGTAAAGATACTGTTTCTTAAAAAGTGAAAGAAATTCCTCTCCCTTTTCAAGAAGGTTTTTGTTGTGATGACAGGTTCCTTTCCATTCATAAGGATTTTTGGGAAGTGCGAATGTACCTGTTGTTTCAACGACTCGTGCATAGCGGATTCCAAGGGAAGGCAAAAGGTTTTCGATTTCAGGTGTATAGCTTCCGTTAGGGTATGCAAGCCCGCGTACTGGGGTTCCTGTTATGCTTTCAAGGCGGGTTCGGTCGTCGAGTATTTGCTGCGCAACATGAGCCAGATCGCAACGTTCGATTGTCGGATGCGTCCATGTGTGGCTTGCGACTTCGTGCCCCTTGTACAGTTCTTTCATCTCGTCTGCCTGAACGTGCGGGTATTCTGTTTTTTCAATCAGTCCTGCATTAACGTTGAAGGTTCCGCGGATTCCGTTTTCGTTGAATATTTTTACAAGCCGCCTGTCTTCTTCCCGGTTGTCGTCGTAGCTCATTGTGAGGGCTTTATGCTTTCCGCCCGGATAACAGTAATAGATATTTGAGTGCTTCATTTGATTCTCCAAAAAAACTTGATCATGATTATTCTATAGAAGAATAGTTTTTTTTGCGAGTTGTTATTGAAAAAACAGGCTCTCAAACTTAAGGAAATGCCGATTAACACTTGAATCGGTTGATCCGGGCTTTCCCCAAGGATTTTTTTTGTGATTCTATCTTGAAATGAAATCGGTTTTTTGATTCAATTATCTAAGGAATACTGAAAAGTTTCCTTGGTTTGTTTTGTAAAAGTCGTAGGTTTTGACGGAGTTTGCTGAATATATGAACCGCATCCTGCATTTTGTTATTACGTTTCTCATTTTGCTTTCGGCACCTGTTGGAACGAATGTGCATACTGCGGTTTTTGATTCCTCTTCCAATGATGTAAAAGTTTTTTCGGTTTACACATCCGCTCAGGAAATTAATCCCGTCTGTTTTTCTGAAACAAAGATTATTGAGAGAATTCAGGTTCGCCCGCAGAAAAAATCATCTTCCGTGCAGTCCGTTTTTGATGGTTGTTTTCTTGCTAAATCTGGTTTTTCTTTTCTTATCCCTTCCTTTTCAAAATTAACGCTTGCAAAAGCACGTGTGCTGCTTCTTCCTAAATCTATTCAGAACATAATTTTCATACAAACTGTCGTTTAGAAAGGCATCTCCTCTTTGCTCTGCCTGCTTTCGTTCGGGCAATCAGAAATCATTTTTTTATATTTTTATCTCATTTCAGGAGGTTGGTAAAAAGTGCTTCCATGTACTTTTTGTCACGGTCGAGCTCTTGTTATTGACAACGGCTCGATGTTCGTTGCCTCCGTGCCATGCCGCTGATGCGGAGTTTTTAAGGAGTGTCTTATGACTGAAATTATCATTATAGCTGTAGTCGTCGTATCTTTGGTTTTCTGTCTCATTTTCTTCAACAGATAGTCGCTGGCTCTATCTCCAATTGTCTGTATGAAGAAATTTTTCTCACCAAAGATAATTTCGGAAAAGGACGGTGATTTATTCGCCTCGCTTATCGACCTGATTGACTCAAGGTATGTCTGCGACAGGAGCATGATTCTCAAGGACATTGCGTTCTACGAGTCTTTGAGAAGGGAAAGAATCGCAAAAATTGGAACTGTTTTTGTTCACACTGCGCGAACATTGGGTGTTTCAAGATGCTGTCTTTCGTGCTCGGAGTGTGAGGGCGGAATAATTGAAATTCTGATTATCTGGAATGATATTTTTTCTTACAACATCGGTGACATTGTAAGGGTTGCTGATTTGCTTGATAAAATGTCGCGCCTGAAAAAATCGAATTCAGAAATCATCGAGAGCCTGATGAAATTATAAAAAGTACCTCTGTGCGCTTTTTATCCCGGCCGAGTTCTTGCAGTTGGCAAGAACTCGGTATTCGTTGCCTCCGTGCAACGTCACTAACGTGAAGTTTTTAAGGAGTTTATTATGTTATTCGGATTCATAGCTGTTGTTTTAATCATTGTTTCTGCTGTTATTTTTTCTATTCTTGGCGTTGCCGTGGACAATCTCGGTGACAAGTGCATCGAAAGAATAGACAGGAGACGCGGCGCGCCGGAGATGAGCGCTTAGCGAAGGATGGACGTAGGACTCCTGGCAGGGGCGCCTGTCAGGAGTCCGCCATTTTTTTATTTTTGAAGCAGCTTTTTTGCGATTTGTTTTGATAGGAAGATTTTTTCGATTCCGAATGAGCGAAGGTTTTCGTTCCAGTTGAAGGATACGCTCAGGCCTGTCCTGCCTGTTTTTAATTTTTGTGTGTCTGATTTTGTGAGCGGCAGGCTTTTAGATTCGGAGGTCATTCCGCTTTCTTTTTTTAGGATGTCTGCCAGTACCGTGACGACCGTTAGGCTGAGAGCTATGCTTTGGAAGATGTTCGTCTCGCTCATCGTGTCAACCGGAAGCCCTGCGAGCGCGGAGAAAAGGAATCTGTCGAGTTTTATTATGCAGAATGTTTTGCCGAATGTAACTTTGTAAAGAAAGTCGTTCGGATCTGTTGTGTCGAAAAACTGGTCGATGTTTTGGTTTTCCACGGCGGTCAGCTTGAGAATTCTCTTTGCCGGTTCGCCAGCCTCTTTTTTCAGATTTTTTTTGAATGCCGTGAGTATTGCGCTGAACTTTTTTTGAAGTGCCGTCAGCTCTTCCTCTGTAAGAATTGGTTCCGTCTTGTAATTTTTTTTAGAATGTGTCGGACTTGCGGATTTTTTTTGCTCCTTTTTACTTGAAATTCCAAGCAATTTATCAAGCTCGGCCTGTGAAAGACTTACATTGTTTGCGTTCATGTCTTATAGTTTACTATAGCATTTTAAAAAATACAAAAAATTTGGAGGGGAAGATGTCTGAAAAGCCTCGGAAAAGAAGTTTCTTGAAATCTTTTTTTGTCCGCCTTGCCGTCAAATGCGTTGTTCTCATGGTCATAGGTTTTGCCGCATTTTTTTTATTCAAGCGTTTTGGCAGGGAGATTTTCGGCGTAAAAACCGAGCGGAACGGTGCTCTTGTCGCGAGCCAGCTTGAAAAATGTCAGGAGCTTGTGAGCGTAAAAAATCACTACAGCGATATAGTCACGATAAAAAAAAGCAGGATCGCCGGGTTTGCAAAAGCTTTCACCATCGTTAAATTTTACGGTGTCATTCGCGCCGGAGTTGGAAATCTTGGCGACGCTGAATATGAGGTTTCTGCTGACGGAAACTCTGTCCGCGTCCATTTGCCTCCGTGTGAGATTCTTGGAAATGAAATATCAGGGATTGAGGTTTTTGATGAATCCCGCAGCATTTTTGTTTCCGTGTCCCTTTCGGAACTTGCGGACGAGATTCAGGTGAACAAGGAGCTTTCCGAGCAGAATCTTGTCAGCGAGGGGCTTTTGGATGAGGCTGAGGAGCATGCGAAGCAGATTGTGGAAAATACTCTGTATGCGCTCGGATTTTCTTCCGTGGTGGTGGAGTTTTGACGCGGGGAGTCCTGATGCGGGAGCGCATCGTTTCATGTCGTTATTTCTCGTCGTTGTTCCATGTGTCTTGCGGATGGGTTAGTTCATTTGATAGAATATATGAATGGAAAATAATGCTGCTAACTATAAAAAAAGGG
>CAMVSS010000168.1 GCA_947170195.1 uncultured Treponema sp.
CCCGATACAACCCGAATGATTCAAGAATCGACAGCAAGAACTAAGTGAGGAACAGAATGAAATACAATATGCTTTTTATACGAAAAATCGTCCTGGCTTCTGCCGTAGCAGTTCTCGCGCTCATATACGCATGTCAGGTTGTGCTCGGCTCGAAGTCTTCAGTAAAGAATTTCGGATGCGCCAAAGATTTTGACCGGATTCAGATTCAGTCGCAGGAAAAAGGTCTGGTAGAACTCAAAAAGATTGACGGAGCTTGGAAAACTGGTTCGAAAGATGTTGACGAGACCAGCTCTTCCGATTTCGTGGACGCGATAAAAAATATCCGCTGCCTTGGCATCGTGGAAAAATCTTCTGACGAGGCTTCTTTGGAGCGATACGGGCTTACGCCTGCGAACAGAATCTCTGTAAGCGTATTCAGCTCGGACAAGGTTTTGTTCAGTTTCGAGATTGGAAAAGACGCTGCTGAGGGAAGCCAGAGCTACGTTCGGATCGGGGACGGAAAGGAAATCTACCTTTGCGCTTCATCCCTGCGTGAAACTTTCTCTATAAATGAAGAAGATATTATAAAAGAAGAAAAATCTGAATAATTTTGTAGTCGCACACCGCTTTTTTTATTATATTTTTAGCAATGGAGATTCAAATGGCTAAGGAAAAAACACCTATCACGCTTTTGTGCGGATATCTCGGAGCTGGAAAAACAACTCTGCTCAATAAAGTTCTTAACAATCAGGAAGGATACAAGGTCGCCGTAATCGTAAATGATATCGGCGAAGTAAACGTTGATGCAAAACTTATTGCGGACGGCGCAAAAATTACCGATACAAGCGATATCGTTCCACTTACTAACGGATGTATATGCTGTACGCTCAAATCTCAGATGGCCCAGAACATCGAGAATCTTATCAAGACTAAAAAATATGACTACATCCTGATCGAAGCTTCCGGAGTCTGCGAGCCGATGCCGATCGCGCAGGAGCTTGAGCTTATCAAAAACGGAAAGCTCGACAATGTTGTCGGCGTAGTTGATGCAGCCCGCCTCGTTGATGAATTTGCTGGCGGAGACAAACTTCTCGCAAAAGAAAGCATGGGCGAAGAGGACATCGAATCTCTTCTGGTTCAGCAGATTGAATTCTGTTCTACCCTCGTAATCAACAAAAAGGATCTCGTAACTGAGGATCAGTTCAAAAAAGTTCGAAAAGTCATCGAAGCCCTTCATCCTGGAGTAAAAATCATCGAGACTTCGCAGGGCAATGTCGAGGTAAAGGACATCCTTGCAACGAATTCGTTCGATTTCGAGCAGGTGTACGCTTCTGCAGGTTGGTGCAAAAAGCTTGAGGAAGGCGAGGTTGACGATGATGATGACGACGATCACGACGAACATCATCATGATCACGATGAACATCATCACGATCACGACGAGCATGATCACGAGCATCACCACCACGATGATGAGCACGAGGAGCATGATCACGATGATCATGACCATCACCACCATCATCACGAGCACCGCCACGAGGGTGAGAGCGAGGATGAATATGGAATCGGAACTTTCATTTACTATAGAAGAAAACCGTTCAACCGCCAGCTTCTCGACGAGTTCGCTTCAAAATGGCCGAGAAACATCATCCGCTGCAAGGGACTTCTGTGGTTCAACGATGAGCCTGAGATGGCATACGTTTTCGAGACTTCGGGACGTCAGATTCAGGCAGGATACTCTGGACAGTGGATTGCAACAGCTCCGGAAGCCGAGCAGAAAAAGATCCTTGCGCAGAATCCTGAGATCGCAAAAGAGTGGGATGAAAAGGTTGGCGACCGCATGGTAAAACTTTGTATTATCGGTCAGAACCTCGACAAAAAGGCGATTTCTGAAGCTCTCGACAAATGTCTTGAAGCATAATTCAGCTATAAAAACACATTAAAATATTTTTTTGATGAAATTCCCGTGGGAAACAAGGTCTTTGCCTGCTTTTCCGCGGGATTTTTTTTAAAATAGCAGTTATATTATAAAGTAGTAAAAGATTGTCTTTGACAACTCTTTTTCGATAATGTATTATATGATGATTTCATTTAAAAACTAGGAGATTCTATAATGAACACTATAGTTTTGTTCATCGCTCTCCCGGTTGCAGGAATCGTTCTTGGATGGATTATTCGATGGTGTTATGCCAGATTTCAACTATCTGCGTCAGAACAAA
This sequence comes from uncultured Treponema sp., assembly GCA_947170195.1. Classification (GTDB taxonomy): domain Bacteria; phylum Spirochaetota; class Spirochaetia; order Treponematales; family Treponemataceae; genus Treponema_D. The sequence continues at coordinate 2,196 of CAMVSS010000168.1, forward strand.
AAGCTGAACGCTTAAGACAGGATGCAATAAAGGAAGCAGAAGCACAGAAAAAAGAAATTTTGCTCGAAGCAAAAGATCAAATCATTCGTGAACGAAAACAGCAGGAACGGGAAGATCGGGAACGACGTGCTGAAGTTCAGCGTTACGAAGCACGCGTAAGTAAAAAAGAAGAGCTGATTGATAAAAGATCTGCCGAATTCGATAAAAAAGAAGTCGAATTTGCGGAACGTGTCAATGCTATGAAAAAGCGCGAAGAGCACATGCAGGAGCAGGAAGAAAAATACAGGCAGGAACTCGAAAGAATTTCTGGTCTTTCCGCTCAGGAAGCAAAAGATTTAATCATAAAAAATCTTGAGAATGATGCTCGTCACGATGCTCAGGCTTTGCTGAACAAAATAGAGCAGGAAGCTCAGCTTACTGCTGAAAAAAAAGCTCAGGAAATCCTTGTTGAGACTATCCAGCGCATTGCGACTGAGACAACAAGCGATATCACGGTAACCACTGTTTCTTTGCCTGGTGATGAGATGAAAGGCCGTATCATCGGTCGTGAAGGTCGCAATATTCGCGCACTCGAAACTCTTACCGGCGTTGATATCATCATCGATGATACTCCGGAAGCTGTAGTAATCAGTTGCTTTGATCCTGTTAGAAAGGAAATTGCAAAGCAGTCCCTTGAACGCCTTGTAACTGACGGCAGAATTCATCCTGCCCGAATCGAGGAAATCGTTCAGAAAGTTACTCGCGAAATCCAGCAGAAAATTTATGAAGAAGGTGAGAAAGTTCTCTTCGACCTCGGTATTCATAATATGAATCAGGACGGAGTGCGCCACCTCGGAAGACTTTACTTCCGTACTAGTTATGGTCAGAACGTGCTCACTCACTCAAAGGAAGTCGCTGAGATCGCAGGTATGCTTGCCGCTGAAATCGGCGCAAACAAAGAGCTCGCAAAACGCGCAGCCCTTCTTCACGACATCGGTAAGGGGGCTGAGAATGATTCAGATCAGAACCATGCTGAGGTTGGTGCCGAAATGGCTCGAAAGATGGGAGAGGATCCTAAGATCGTCAATGCGATTGCCGCCCATCACAACGACGTCGAGGCAAATACTGTTGAGGCGGTGCTTGTTCAGATTGCGGATGCAATTTCTGCGGCTCGTCCTGGTGCACGACGCGAGACAGTTGATAACTACGTCAAACGTCTTGAGAACCTTGAGGAAATCGCAGAGAAGTTCAATGGCGTTGAAAAAGCTTATGCAATTCAGGCAGGACGCGAACTCCGCATCCTCGTAAATAACGAGAAGATCCCTGACGGTGAAGTCAAGGAGCTTGCCCAGAAGATTGCAAAACAGATCGAGACGGATTTGCGTTATCCTGGAAGAATCAAGCTTACGATGATTCGGGAAACTCGAATCGTCGAATATGCACGCTAAAAAAATTACATCCTGTATTTTTTTAGCCATGAGAAAATCCTGTTCGCCTAAAGACAAATAGGGTTTTCTCTTTGTTTTAACCCCGCCTATGTGCGGGGCATTTTTTTTATGCGGAAAATCACCCTGCGCCTTCGCAGCCTAGCTGCTCGGAGACTCGCTAAAAACAGTTCGCCGGACTGTTTTTGCCCTTTGGGCCGCTCGCTGACGCGGAAAAATCATAGATTTTTCCGAGACTCGCTCAAAACGCATCTCATGCGTTTTGCCGGCTTTCAGCCGTCGTTCGCTACATATGGAATCCTTCGCCAAGGTAGATTTCTCGGGCGACGGGGCTGTCGATGATTTCTTGTTTGGAGCCTTTGGTCAGGATTTGGCCGTTGCTGATTATGATTGCGCGGTCGGTTATTTCCAGTGTGTCGCGGACGTTATGGTCGGTGATCAGGACGCCGATTTTTCTTTCTGCAAGGCGACGCACCATTTCCTTGATGTCCGCGACTGCTATCGGGTCGATGCCTGCGAACGGTTCGTCGAGAAGCAGAAACTTCGGCTCGATTGCGAGTGAACGCGCTATCTCCGTCCTGCGCCGTTCGCCGCCGCTAAGCGTGAATGCAGGTTGCTTTCGGATTCTTCCGATATTGAATTCTTCTATCAGCTCCTCGAGAGTCTTTTTTTTCTGTTCCCGCGTAAGGTCGAGCCGCGTCTCAAGAATTGCCCAGATGTTTTCTTCTACGGTCAGTTTTTTAAATACGCTCGGCTCCTGAGGAAGGTATGAGATTCCGAGTCGGGCTCGTTTGTACATCGGCAACTTCGTTATGCGTTTGTTGTCGAGGTAGATTTCTCCTGAAGTCGGTTAATGTTTTTACCAATCAAAGCAAATTTCATACAAAGTCCTCGTTAATGTTCATTT
>CAMVSS010000169.1 GCA_947170195.1 uncultured Treponema sp.
GCTAAGCTTTGACCGGCTTTTTAATTTGAAGATGTAGCGGGAACCAAAAAAGATTGTAATTGTTGTGATTGATAGAACAAGTAGACCTGTGATAAGTGCGATGAACTTTTTCATTTCTTGATAGTTCCTTTTTATGTATATAAAAATTATGTGCCCGGAATTGCTAAAAGTCAAATCTTATTGGCATGGAAGAATCGGAAAAGTGCATAAAAAGGTCGTAATGTGCACTATGAATGTTTTGCCTGTGCACTATGAATGTTGTGTTCGAGAGCAAAAACTTCCCTGCGAGACGGGAACCGTGCTGTTTTTTAAATTTTGTGCTATAATAAAAGTATGAGTGAGATTACTGATGAAAAACTGATTGAGCTTGCCCTTGATGCAAGAAAAAATGCATATGCCCCATATTCAAACTATCGTGTCGGAGCTGCGCTTTTGTGCGAAGACGGCAGCGTTTATACGGGGTGCAACATAGAGAGCGCGTCATATCCGTGCGGAATTTGCGCAGAGCGAACTGCAATGCCAAAGGCTATCAGCGATGGAAAGCGTTCGTTCAAGACAATTGCGGTCGTAGGCTCCAGTGACGAAATCTGTACGCCATGCGGAATGTGCAGACAGTTCATGTATGAATTCGCTCCGAACCTGCGCGTCCTGTGCTGCAATCCGAATGGCGGTGTCAAAGAATATTCCCTCAAAGAATTGCTTCACGCCGGATTCGGACCTTCGTCATTAAAATAGAAGAACCTCTCCTTTCCTTAATCCAAGGCCGGATTTTAAGGGCTGATAATCGAATCTTTATTCCGCGCCCTCTTTCGGAAGGTTTCTCGTAAGAAGTCGCAGGAAGAGCGGCTGCAGGATGAATATGAGCACGTAGCCGATTATCATGGAGACGACCAGCGAGTGAAAGAACATCGGCAGAAAAGAAAGCTGCGGCGCACCGGAAGCACCCGCCTGTTCTTTCTTGGCTCCCAAGTATGCGAACGCGACCATCATCAGCGTGATGAGCGGTGTGTAAAAAATGTCAGAAATCAGAGCGTCAAGGGCGAGTGCCTTTATGGAACGATCTTCCAGGGAAAGTTTTTTGCAGCATATGGAACAAATCTTTCGGATTGGAATTAAAAATCCTATGACAAAGCTCAAAAGCGTGCTCCTTTCAAAACTTATGAGCCATGGAATCAGGGCAAAGTGACCCGATAAAAGAAGACCTGACAGTGAAAGCGCGAAACTAAGGGAGACTCCCATCAGAATATTCATTTTGAGACCGATTTTTTTCATCTGGATGGTTTTCTGCGTGTTTTCCATAAAAAAATTGTAGCACAGCTTTTGGGATTTTTGTTATAATTTTTCGTATGGAATCATACAAAGAGGAATTTATTAAATTCATGGTCGAGTGCAATGTGCTCAAGTTCGGTTCGTTTACGCTCAAAAGCGGCAGACAGTCTCCGTTTTTCATGAACGCGGGCGCATATGTCACGGGAAGCCAGCTCAAACGGCTCGGCGAGTATTATGCGAAGGCAATCCACGACAATTTCGGCGACGATTTTGACGTTTTCTTTGGTCCTGCCTACAAGGGAATCCCGCTGGCAGTTGTGACTGCGGTGGCTTACTCAGAGCTTTACGGAAAGGAAATCAAATACTGCTCTGACAGAAAGGAAGAAAAAGACCACGGCGCGGACAAAGGCTCCCTGCTCGGATATAAAATCAAGGACGGAGACCGCGTTGTAATCATCGAGGATGTAACCACATCAGGCAAATCTATAGAAGAAACTTACCCGAAAATCAAGGCTCAGGAAACAATTCCGGGCGGAATCAAAATCGTCGGCGAAATCGTAAGCCTCAACCGCATGGAAAAGGCCCCTGATTCAGAAAAAGCCGCCCTAGACGTGATTTCCGAAAAATACGGGTTCCCTGCACGCGCAATCGTTTCAATGGCTGATGTTGTCGATGCTCTCTACACAAACGGCGACAAAAAAATCATCACCGACGAAATAAAAAAAGAAATCGATAAATACTACGAGATTTACGGAGCAAAATAATAGGAAGGCTATTCCTCATAATGCCACAAAAATAAAACCTCAGTCATTTGTTTTTTTGAAACTGCATGACTGAGGTTTTTAATTTGCTAATTTCGTTAATCAGTGATTATTTCAAAATCTCCCGTGCACGCTGCAATGCACCGTTGATGTGGTCGTGGATATTTTCGCGGCCGATTTTGTCTGCCATGCCTGTCTTTTCGAGGAGCATGTATGGCTGGGTGTGGATGCCTGAGATTACGATCGTGATGCCTTTTCTGTCACATGCAGCTTTTGCCTGCTCAAGTGCCCTGATTCCGCCAGCGTCGAGGTAGATTGTGCTTCTCATTCGCAGGATGAGTACTTTGTAGCTTACGCCTGCCATGCCTGCTCGTTCAACAGCAACTTCAAATTTGCGTACGGTTCCGAAGAAGAGAGGTCCGTCGATTTCGTAGACCATTGCGCCCTCAGGCATGTCGAGTTTTTCTTCCGGCATGTCCGAATCGTGGATTCCCGAGATGAGGGCATCGCGCTTGTTCTGAACTTCCGACAAATCAATCATCTTCTTGATGAAGAAGAATGCGGCAAGTCCCAAGCCGACTTCGATTGCGACTGTCAAATCAACGAATACTGTGATGAGGAATGTGACGGCGAAAACCGAGATGTCTGATTTCTGGCCTTTAATCAATGCGCGGATTGCAGGGAAGCCCGCCATGTTCCATGCGACATTGATGAGGACTGCGGCAAGGGCAGCCATCGGGATGTATGAAGCGTATTTTCCGAAGAAAAGAAGAATCAGAAGGAGAGTGAGCGCGTGGATGATTCCCGCAATCGGAGTTTTTCCGCCGTTTTTGATGTTCGTTGCCGTGCGGGCGATTGCACCTGTGGCCGGAATTCCGCCGAACAAAGGTGACGCGATGTTTGCGATTCCCTGACCGATGAGCTCTGTGTTTGAATCGTGCTTGCCGCCTGTCATACCGTCAGCAACGACTGCGCTCAAAAGCGACTCGACTGCCGCCAGAACTGCGATTGAGATTGCTGTCGGGAAGAGGGTGCGGATTGTTGCGATAGAGAAATCTGGGAGCTGCGGAGCCGGTAGCGTTGCCGGAATTACGAAATGCTCTCGTCCGTCTGCGAAGAATCCGATTGTGTCTGTTTTGAGTCCTGCGAATTTTTCGAGAAGGATTGAAGCGACTGTTGCAACGATGAGGACGACGAAGCTTCCCGGAATCTTTTTGATGAACTTAGACCAGATGAAAATGAATGCGAGACAGATTGCCGCCATTACGAATGAATAGACATTGATTGTCGAAGCCGACTTGATGTAGACGATGATTTTCGGAAGGAAATCGCCCGGCATTTTTGAATATTCTTCGCCGAGAATCTTCATCGGAACTGAGAAATCTGGCGAGAGGCCGAAGAAGTCGCCGATCTGCCCTGCTGCGATTGTGACTGCGATTCCAGCGGTGAAACCTGTGACGATAGTATATGGAATAAACTTTACAAGTCCGCCCATTTTGAATACGCCGAGCAGAATCAGAAGAACGCCCGCCATGAGGGTTGCCGTTGCAAGGCCTGAAAGACCGAACTGTGCGACGACTCCGTAAACGATGACGGCAAATGCGCCTGTAGGACCGCCGATCTGGACTGTCGAGCCGCCGAATGCCGAGATACAGAATCCCGCGATGATTGCCGTAAAGAGACCTGCCGCCGGATTTACGCCCGAAGCGATTGCAAATGCGATTGCAAGCGGGAGTGCGACTATACCGACGATGATACCCGCGATCAAATCTGATACAAAAGTTTTGCTGTTGTAACCTTTGAGTGAATTGATAAGTTGTGGTTTGAACATTTTCCTAAACCTTATAATAAATGAAAGTGGTTTGAAAATTATGCTGTTTTTAGCAGTTTTGCGCAAGAATCTCCGGTTTGGAAAAGTGACTCGCTGCGATTTCATTTCATCTTATATATTCTCTGTTAAAAAAAATAAAGTTGTGTTATAATAACCTATTACTTTTTTTGGAGGCTCTATTCAAAATGAAAAAATTTGTTTCTGCTGCGCTTTGCGCTGCACTCGCTCTTACATCATTTGTTTCTTGTAACAAAAAGAATGGGGATGCAAAGGGTGCTAATGTACGCGTTGCCATGGTAACTGACTATGGTGACATCACTGACCAGTCTTTCAACCAGACTACTTACAGTGCATGTAAAGCATTTGCTGATGCAAAGAATCTTGATTTCCAGTATTACAAACCTGCAAATGACTCAACAGAGTCACGCGTTTCTTCTATTAATGCTGCCATTCAGGATGATTACAATGTAGTTGTTCTTCCTGGTTTTGCATTTGCTGAGGCTTTGGTAAAAGTCATCGATGATTATCCTGACGTTACTTTCATCGCCCTCGATGTTTCTGAGTACGATGTTATGACTGCTGCTCAGGGCTTTGGAAAAAGTGCTGATTGGAAACTTCCTTCAAACGGTTTCTGCGCTGTTTATCAGGAAGAGCTTCC
>CAMVSS010000170.1 GCA_947170195.1 uncultured Treponema sp.
GGTCGATGTAGCTCATGTCTTTCTTTGAGTACTGCTGATGCTGGCTCAAGTCGAAGTCTGTTCGTGAGTGGATTCCCTCGATTTCCTCGAAACCGATCGGGAAGTTGTAAGTGATGTCGTAAGCATCCTTTGCGTAGTGAGCGAGCTTGTCGTGGTGATGCCACTTGAGCTGTTTCTCAGGGATGCCGTACTTGAGGTAGAATCCCCATCGCTCTTTTCGCCATCGCTCGAATGTCTCGTCCTCGGTACCCGGCTTACAGAAATATTCCATTTCCATCTGCTCGAATTCGCAGGTACGGAAGATAAAGTTCTTGAAGATAATTTCGTTTCTGAATGATTTTCCGACCTGAGCAACGCCGAACGGTACTTTCATGCGGTTAGACTGAACGATCGACTTGAAATCTGTGAAGATTCCCTGGCAAGTCTCAGGACGCAGGTAGATGAGGTGAGACTCATCCGCAATCGGACCCTGATAGGTCTTGAACATGAGGTTGAATTCTCGGACAGCAGTGTATTTTCGTTCCTTGCTTTTGCAGACAGGACAATCAATGTTTGCGTCGATGAAAGCCTTCATCTCCTCGTGGGTCATTGTATCAACAGGTTTTCCAGGATCCTTGTCCGGATTTGCCGCGACGAAATCCTCGATCATTTTATCGGCACGATGGCGAGCCTGACATTCAAGACAGTCAACCATAGGATCTGAGAAGTGATCTACGTGACCAGAAGCCTTCCATGTCGTGTGATGCTGGAAAATAGCAGAATCGAGACCGACAACATCGTCGTGGAGCTGAGTCATGTAGTGCCACCATTCATTCTGGATGTTGCGCTTAAAATCAACGCCCAAAGGACCGTAATCCCAGGCACCTGCCTGACCGCCATAAATTTCTGATGCCTGATAGACAAAACCGCGTCGCTTGCAGAGCGAAATAATCTTGTCCAAAGTACAAGCGTGTGCACTTTGTGCATCAACAGCTTTATTGCCGTTTTTTGCCATGATTAAATCTCCTTTACTGCCACTGGAGTGTGACAGATGACAATAATTTGTCTGCGAAAAATTGCCTGCAATCTCTTGTCTGTTTGCAAAGCAAAATGAGCAGACGAAATTTAAAATAATGCCCAAAGTCTAGCACAAAACACTTTCTTCTACAATCACGACATTTCTATAGAATAAAACAGTATTTTCTGCTATCATCATTTCTCGGATTTTTTAATGGAACACAAGATTCAAGAAAAAGCCTCTGAACTTATTGAGCACAAAAAAGAACAGGCTATAGACATCATCGAAACAAAGACAAGCTTTCTCAAAAAACTTTTCTGCATTGCGCTTGCAGTCGTAATAGTTGTCGTGGGCATCTGGTTCTTTTACGAATACAAGAGAGGCACATTCCACAATGTCGATTCATTCAGGGAGTTCATAAACTCTTTCGGAATCTTCGGACCGATTCTTCTGACCCTTTTCCAGTGCGTAAAGACCGTCTATGCGGTAATTCCAAGCACGCTGGGCTGCATCGTAGGACCAACTCTTTTCGGACCTTGGGTTGGAATTCTGTGCAACTACATCGGAATCTGCTCCGGCTCTTTCGTGGCGTTCTGGCTCTCAAGAAAATTCGGAGTCTCGTTCGTAAAGCAGATCTTCTCAGAAAAAAGATACCAGAAAAGCATGAAGAGGCTCGAAAAACGGAAAAAAAGCTATCCTGTCTTCCTCTGGATCGCGATTTTTCTGCCAATCTCGCCGGACGACTTTCTCTGCTATTTCACCGGTCTTACCGACATGAAATTCAAGAAATTCGCATTCATAATACTTACATCAAAACCGTTCACAATCATCTTTTACGGCTTGATTTTTGGATACAGTTTCAATTAAAATTCAAGAAAGGTATTTCTTATGGATAAAAGACAGCATTTACATCTTCTTGGTGTTTACAATTACACGGTAATCCTTACATACATCGGAATGCTTTTTTCTTTTGCAGGCATTCACTTTGTTTTTTCCAACCACGACAGGAGTTTCATCCTTGCATTGCTCTGCCTAATGATTGCAGGCGTCATGGACATGTTCGACGGCAAAGTCGCATCAACAAAAAAGGACAGAACCCCGTCCGAAAAACTTTTTGGAATCCAGATTGACTCAATGGCAGACATAATCAGCTACGGAGTTTTTCCGTCGCTCATAGTCTACAAACTGGCGATCGGCGACAGACAGTATCCTGTTGACCATCCGTGGCAGGCTCGAATCGTAATCTGCATCTGCGCACTTTATCTTTTGAGCGCACTGATCCGTCTTTCTTATTTCAACGTTGACGAGATGGAGCGCCAGACCCAAACGACCGAAAGCCGCCATGAATACAGAGGACTTCCGGTCACAAGCGTTGCAGTCGTTCTTCCGGCGGTATTCATCGTATCTTACTTCATGGGCAACTCAAGGCCACCGATTGAAGCAGCTGCAATACTTCTTGTCCTGCTGGCAGTTCTTTTCATAACGCCGTTCAAGATGATAAAACCTGGTCTAATCGGAAAAATCGTCCTGCTCCTCATCGGAATTATCGAACTGAGCCTTCTGATTCTCGGAAAAGCATATTACGTTCCTACAACAGACACAGATCCTTCGATAATGTTTGAAAACACGGCAATCATCGAAAACGCACAGGAAGAATAACAACCCAAAATGACAAAAACGGACAACGCAAACAAAAATGACATATCTGTAAAATTCCTCTACGGTACAAAAATCGGAAAACTGATTTTGGAATTTTTGCTTGCGGCAAAAGTGCCTGCCTTGCTCGGAAATTTTCTGCGCTCACCGGCATCCCACTTTATGATTTCCAGATACATCAAGAAACATTCGATCCCGATGGATGAATTCGCGGGACAAAAATACGTTTCATTCAACGATTTCTTTACGCGCAAAAAAGACATCACATTTGACGCAGAACCGACACATCTGATTGCACCAAGCGACAGCCTTTTAAGCGCGTACAAGATTACCGATGATTCAGTCTTCCACATAAAGGGATTTGACTACACACTCAAAGACTTCTTCGAAAACGACAGCTTCACCGAAACATTCAGGGGCGGAGACTGCCTCGTTTTCAGACTTTGCGCATCAGACTACCACCGCTATTGCTACATCGACGACGGCGAGCAGCGCGGAAACCACTTTATAGAAGGAAGCCTGTACAGCGTCCAGCCGGCAGCCTGCGAAAACTTCCGCGTCTACACTAAAAACCGCCGCAACTGGGCAATCCTCAAGACAAACAATTTCGGAACCGTTGCCCAGATAGAAATCGGAGCGTTCAGCGTCGGCGGAATCAAAAACCACTACGAGGCATCTCCGTTCAAGAAGGGCGAGGAAAAAGGCTACTTCGACCTGCACGGCTCAACGATCGTCCTCCTCTTCCAGAAAGACAAAATAAACCTACTCCCGGAAATCAAAAAGGTGACGGATTCAGGCTCAGAATACAGAGTCACAATCGGAAGCTTCATAGGACTTGCTTAAACAAAAGAAACTCTTAATCCATAAGAAAAAAATCGAACTAACACCCCGACAAGACTGTTAGTAAAAAAAGAATCTGTTCCTTTTTTGTGTTCGTTTATAACCCCAGGACTTTATTCTTTTATTTTTTCGTATGCATGAAGAATTCTTAATAAATCATTTCCTATTTCCAAATTCCATAATGAATCTATAACAATATGTCCATACGAGGGTAAGAATCTACGAGGAGACATATATTCGCACATCATTTTTAATTCTTGTTTAATATAAATTAAACAGTTCTTTTCGCAAACTAGTTTTGGAAATTCTAGTTTTGATGAAGGGAACCTAGATTGGAGCATTTTGATTTTCTCATAATCTTTTTTTTTCAATTCTATTTCCTTAGCCAATAATTCAATTTCTTTGCTTACTAATTCAATACCATTGTCAATTAATTTTATTAAATCTTCTTTTTGCATTTTAATTCCCTAATCAATAAGATTTATCATTGGATTTGGAACCAAAACCTGATTTGCACCGCCAATATATTGAGAGCCGAAATTAAATTGTGTCGCAGTGCGTCCCGTAAATATGGTTGTTCCATTTCGTATTTTCCATCGTTTTATCCCTGTCATTGAGGTCCACTGTGGCGGTAATGCCAATCCAGCCCTATTAATTTGAGGCGTAAATGTATCAAATAGGAAAGACCCGTTTATTCGTCCTGCACCACCATAAAATCGTATGCCATATGAATTTTTTCCTGCATTTTCAACATTTATTGTTCTTATATCAAAAGCATGTCAAAATTATAAATCGTCTATTTCTCAAAATCAATATTTTTTCAATTTTGAGAAATAGACAAAGACAAAAGAATTTACACTGATATGTTCTATAAGTTCTACAAAGGACGGTTTACGGGGCAAAAAAAATCCCCCTCCGCGGTAGGCCCGGGAGGGGGATGAAGAAGATAAAAAAAAGCCGGCGGCGTCCTACTTTCCCGC
>CAMVSS010000171.1 GCA_947170195.1 uncultured Treponema sp.
TGGGAAGGGTAGGAATCTGTTTTGTGTTCCATTCCGACCTGCTTAAGAAGTTCCATGGCTCGTTCCTTCGCATGCGGTTCATCAAGGATTTTGTTTACGACGAGACCTTCCGTTACGTTCTGCAGCACGGTTTTATTCTTAAAAAGATTGAAATTTTGGAACACCATCGTTGACTGCTGGCGGAGCTTTGCAATCTCTTTTTTTCCTGCGTGTGAAAAATCAAATGAGAAATCATCGAAGGTGATGGTTCCGCTTTCGGCTGTTTCGAGGTAGTTCAGGCACCGGAGAAATGTCGATTTTCCTGCCCCGGACGAGCCTATAATTGCAATCGTTTCATTTTCGTTTATATCAAGGGAGATGTCCTTAAGGACGAGATTTTTGCCGTATCGTTTTACAAGATGTTCGATTTTTATCATTTAGAACCTGCCTTTCTCAAATTTTTTAATTTTTCGTTCTGTAAGCGCAATGAGCCTCTCAAGGATAATGCAGATAATCCAGTAGATTGCAGAAACTACGATATAAATCTCAAAGAATCTGAATGAACGCGACGCGATGATTTTTGCACCAGCCATCAAATCTACGATGGAAATGCTGAACGCAAGGGACGTGTCCTTTACGAGCGAGAGAAGCGAATTTCCAAGTGGCGGAAGCGCAGTTACGAATGCCTGCGGAAGAATGATTCGTTTTAAAGCCTGGAAAGTTGACATGTGGAGGCTGTAGCATGCTTCCATCTGTCCTTTGTCCACTGATTCAAGCGCGCTTCGAAATGTTTCCGACATGTAGGCAGCTGAGTTGAGTGAGAATGCTGTAAATGCATAGACGAGCTTTGGAATTGCGTTCGGATTGTATTCGCCGCCGGAAAGCTCTACAAGAGTTTTTACGAGCAGTGGAAGTCCGTAATAAACAAGATACAATTGGGCAAGCATAGGAGTCCCGCGGATGAAAGAAATATAGACTTCGATTATGCGAGACAACACTCTGATTTTGAAAAAGCGTGCCAGAGCCAGGAGAATTCCTATGAAGCCGCCGATTATGCATGATGCAACTGCCATGAGAACGGTGACAGGAATGTATTGGATGATTTCCGGCACCGAAGACAACATAAATTTTAACTCAAACATGGAAGGACCCCTTAAAAAAAATCAGCCCGCCCTGAAGACGAGCTGAAATTTCACAGGCATGGAAACACCTGTCGGTTGAAATAATTTTTAGTTTTTCTTTGGAGGTACGGAATAATCTTTTCCAAACCATTTAAGTGAAATTTTTGAAAGCGTTCCGTCAGCCGTAATTTCTTCGAGAGCTTTTTCGATGATCTCTCGGTACTTCTGGCCGTTCTTGTTGTTTGCGAAGAGGAAGTATGTCGGAGCCGTGTCCTGCTCATCAAGTACAACCCATTCCAACGGAAGATTGTTTTCTTTTGCAAAAGTATCCGTCGTGATTGGATCCGACAATGTTGCGTCAACGCGACCGTCTACGATGTCTTTATAATAAACGGCAGCATTTCCGTCGTTGTACTGAATTTTTATAGGGTTTCCGTTCTTTTTGTTGTATTCTTGAAGCCATGTCGTGTTGTATGAACCTACGCCGGCAGTTACCGTTTTGCCCCACAAATCCTTTGTGTTTTTGATGTCCGTTCGTCCCTTTTTGAATGCGATTACGGAATAGCCATAGAAATAAGGCTGTTTCGGGAAGAGATATTTCTTTTCGCGCTCTGCATTGCGGCCAATCTGGCTTACAATGATATCGAACTTTCCAGATTCAAGCGCAACGAAAATTCCGTCCCATGCAGTAGGCTCGAACTTAAAACTGATTCCAGGAATGCGCTCGTCGATTGCCTTGATTACATCGATGTCGTAACCGTCAGGCTCGCCTTTTTTATTGATAAAATTGTACGGAGGATAAGCGCCTTCTGTTCCAACAATTACTACCTGTTCTTTGGCAGCCTTCTCCTTTTTTGGTTTTGCCCACACGTTGGATGCTGAAACTACTGCCGCAAGAATTAATAAAGCTGTGATTTTTTTCATAATGACTCCTTTTTAAACTTCGCCTTAGCGACGTTGCATGGAGGCAACGGATCGCGAGTTTTTGCCAACGGCAAGAACTCGACCATGATAAAAAGTTCCCGGATGTACTTTTTATCATGCCTCCTTTGTGCAATTTTTGTTCGTTATTTTACCTAGTTACTAAGTGGGTATATACTATTGATTATTACCTACTTAATCAATAGGAAAAATGGGAAACAGTGAGGAAAAAATCATTATGCGAAAAAAAATGTGGCGAACCCTGAAAAATTCGCCACATCTGCTTGTTTATAATTTTATTATAATCCCACCTGAGTTTTTTTAAAACTCATCACTGGGATTATAATTTTATTATAATCCCACCAGACTTTTTATCGCGCTCCGACAGATTTTCGGGAGTCTTTATTTGCAGCAGTTCGCCGTTTTTTGGCTGGACGTGGCTTTCGTCAATCGCAAGCAGCATTCCGAAGCGGCTGCACGCGTAGTAGCCGGATTTGTGAATGTCTGGCAGGCGGATGAAATCCGAGGCGATTCTGATGAAAGTCTTTTCGTCCTGCGCTTCGGCGTCTTTTGCGCTCCTGTTTGCTTTTGCGGCTGCTGATTTTTGTGCCGCGATGAAGCTCAGGCTCGCGCGCTCTTTCTGAAGGCCTGCTTTTTCTGAGAGCCGCTTGAGTTTTTCCGGGGCTGATTCCGCATCGAAGGCAAAGTTGCACCATTTTGCGTTCTTTCCGTAGGCATTCGTCGTTCTGCCGTGAGTGCGGCCGGACATCGGGCATTCCTCTGCATGCGGACAAGGTGCGACCGGCATGAAATTCTGCCTGATCAAAGCGTCCCTCATGAGGGAGATGAATCTTGCTGAGTGAGGGTCGCCCGGCTCCACGAGCAGGATTGCAGATTCCTCGTTCTTGAGGTATGAGAGAAGCTCGCCCGTGTATTTTTTTGCAAGGAAATCCGTCGGCATTTCGTTTCGCTGGAGGATTTCGTTGAAGACGTTTCCGCAGGTGATGAAATCGGCTTTTTCCTTTATGGACGTTCCGAATGCGCCCTTTACGCGGATGATTTCCCATGGCTCATGCGGGGGCGTTGCGGGGGTGCGGTCAGCTGAGTTTTGTACCCCCGCAGAGGGGGTAGCGGATAAGTCAACAAAGCGGAGCGAAGATGCACTGCTTTCAGTGCTGCTTCGCGCAGCGACTTGACTTTGGAGCGAGGGGGAGACTTCCCCCTTTAAGATTTTTGCGGCGATTGAAAGATAAATGTCTTCGCCGGCTGAAAGCGCGCTCTGGCTCAAGTCCATGCAGTACCACCTGATTTTTTTTGCTCGGAGTTCCGGGCGGGCGAGGTAGAGTGCTGAGACAACCGTGAGCGTGCCGCTGCCCACATCGATTGCCACCGGATTTTCTGCGTTTTCGAGAGGGGCGAATGTGCTTTTCGGGAGGTTTGCGAACAGGCGTGTCATGCGGACGAGATTCCACCACATGAAGTAGCTGATGTATGCGCTGATGGAAGATGCATCGTTCATGTAGCCGACCCTGCGTGAGTTGCGGTCGTCGGTGAGCTGGTGGGAGAGATTTTTGATTGCGCCGTATAGTGAGACTTTCTGCTTGCCGCTCAGTCCGCGTGTGTCTGCGATGATTTCGTCGAAGTGCTCGATGATTTTTTTGCTCTCAGGAGGCACTTTGTTTGCGTCGAACAGTTCCCGGCGGATGGAAGCTGATTTTTTGCGCGTACCCGATTCCTTTCGGTGGGCATGGCTGCGCTTTCGGTCGGGAGCGTGAGATGTCTGTTTCTGTTCTGGAAATTTCTTTTGTGTGTGTTCGGTTTTCATTTTTCAGGGATGAATTATAGCATAAAATGTGTTTTTAGGGAGGTGGTGATTGATAATTGAGGCGGTTAATGCGCGTTTTCCGCAAAATTGCCGAAAGCCGCGGTTGGTTTTGCCAAAATTGCTGGATTTTTTTGGGGTGGGGATTGTGTCTGAAAAAAAACGGCGGCTGCCGAATCTGCTGGTAACCGCCGTACGGATATTTTTTTATAGGATGTGCACCTCGAAAATTCGCGGTTTTTCGAAGTTCCCGGATATCAGTTTTTAGGCTGTCGCGGCCTCGTTTTCCTTGATTCCGTGTTTTTTTGCGTAGCCTGTAAGAATCATTGTGAGTGCGCCGTCGCCAGTGACGTTGCAAGCTGTTCCGAAGCTGTCCTGAAGTGCAAAAATCGTGAGCATCAGGGCTGTTCCGACTTCATCGAAGCCGAGGACGCCGACTATGATTCCAAGCGATGCCATTACCGTGCCGCCCGGAACTCCAGGTGCGCCGATCGCGAAGATTCCGAGGAGAACGCAGAACAGAATCATCGTGCCGAGCGACGGAATTGAACCGTACAGGATTTTAGAAATCGTCATGACGAAGAACACTTCTGTCAGGACTGAGCCGCACAGATGGATGTTTGCA
>CAMVSS010000172.1 GCA_947170195.1 uncultured Treponema sp.
TTTTCAGCGAAATCAGGACGAAGCTTTTCGCCACCGTTTATGTAGACATGCGAAGGACGGCTTCCCTCCTCCATGTACGCGCTCACCAGCACGCGTATCATTTTCTCAGGCGAGTTATCAATCTCCGGCTCCTGGCTGCAAAACAGCGGGATGGAAGAGACATCGAAAGAATTCTGTCCGAGCCTCAATGCGGCCGCCGGATTCATAGCCGTCAGGTCGGAAGTTATCGTAAACTGAACAGACACGAAATCATCAGCAGATAGAGAGTTTTTCTCGAACAACTCAAGGCACATCTGACAGACGTTTTTTGCGATTGATTCCTTTGTATTTTCAGCTCCGGTCGCACCTCTTATTCCATACAGACGTTTTGACATTTTTTTACTCCTTGTGTTAGACTGATTTCCCGAACAGCCAACCAAATTCAATATACCCTGTTTGGGCATAAAAATTCAAGGAAAGCATGAAAAGCAAAAAGGAACCCCAAAAGATACAGGATCAGAAAAGCTCCAGACTTCCGATTTTCATGAGACTCATCAGGAGAATAGTGATTTTTCTCACGCTGACGGACTGTTTCTTGATAATGCTGTACGGAGCCGGCAACTACCAGGGCTTTCTCGACTCAAACTTGAATTTCCTGCTCAATTCGATATGCGCGAACTCAATCGCCCTGTTCTTTTTTTCCGCAGCCGCGACAGCAGAAAGCATCCGCCAGCTCGCAAAACAAAAAAAATCTAGATTCATACTGCATCTGTTAGCATTCACATTCGTTACGCTGCTCAGCATTGCACTCGCATTCCTCTCGCTCTCAATCAATATACTTTCAGAAGGTTTCTCTTTTTGATACAATTTCAGCATGAAATCCGTAAAAATTCCTGAAGTCTTAAAAACAATGAACAAAATCCTTGAGTCAAATGGTTATGAAGGATTTTTAGTTGGCGGCGCAGTCCGCGACATGATTTTAGGAAAGAAAGTCTCGGACTTCGATGTGGCAACAAACGCGACACCACAGCAAGTCATGAAGATTTTCCACAAGGTGATTCCTACGGGAATTGCCCACGGAACGGTGACAGTCCACATCTGCGGGGAAGAAATAGAGACGACCACATACAGATGCGAAAGCGGATATTCAGACGGACGGCATCCGGACTCAGTGACGTTCACATCCTCAATCGAAGACGACCTTTCAAGGAGAGACTTCACGATGAATGCGATCGCGGCGTCTCTCAGGGACGGAAGTATCGTCGATCCGTTCGAGGGAAGAAAAGACATAAAGAAAAAAATCATACGGACAGTCGGAAAACCACGGGACAGATTCCTCGAAGACGGACTGCGGCCAATAAGGGCGCTGAGATTCAGTTCGCAGCTCGGATTCTCCATCGAAGAAGAGACATTCATGGCAATTTCCGATGAGGACGTCCGAAAAAAGACATCGTCCATCTCGCTGGAAAGATTCCGGGACGAGTTCTGCAAGATTTTGCTCTCCCCGACCCCGTCGCACGGCCTAAAACTTATGGAGCAGACCGGGATACTGAAGATGTTCATTCCGGAACTGGCAGAAGGAAGAGGCTGCACGCAGGCGGATTTCCGGGGCTACCACGAATTCGATGTCCTCGACCACAATCTCTACGCGTGCGACGGCGCACCAAAGGACAATATCGACGTAAGGCTCGCAGCCCTATTCCACGACATAGGAAAGACACCCGCAAAGAGAATCGAATCATGCGAGTGGCCTCCAAACTCAGGCCGCTTCGTAGAGATATTGCACTTTCACAAGCATGAGCAGTATTCCGCAGAAATGACAAAGGCCATTCTGACCAGGCTCAAGTTCTCTAACGCCACCATAGACAAGGTTTGCCACCTGATAAAAAACCACATGTTCTTTTTCGAGGAAAACTGGACCGACGCGGCCGTAAGAAGATTCATATGCAGGGTGCGCCCGGAATACATCCCGGAGCTGATAGACCTCAGGTACGCAGACATCTACGGAATGCACAAGAGCAAGATCGACCCGCGCAGCGAGACTGTAAAGAAACTTAACCATCTTCTCGACCGTGTGCAGGCCATCGAAAACGAAAGCCAGATCCTAAGCCTCAAGGACCTCGCGGTAAACGGAAATGACCTGATAAAAATAGGGATTCCTGCCGGAAAGAAGCTCGGAACAATCCTGAACGAGCTGTTCCAATGCATACTTGACGATCCGTCCATGAACACGAAGGAGAAGCTCCTTGAGGTCGCAAAAAAGCTGAATTCATAGGAAAAGCGCACGGCAAAAAAAATATAAAAAAAATGAAAAATTTAATTTTTACCTGTTGACATAAAATTCGATTTAATATAAAGTATAACACGTTCCGCCGGTGTAGCTCAGTTGGTAGAGCAGCAGACTGAAAATCTGCGTGTCGTTGGTCCGATTCCAACCGCTGGCACTTAAAACTCAAGTCTTAACGACTTGAGTTTTTTTTATGCCCAGATTCCGTCCCCACGCCCCATCCGACAGCAACAATCCCCATAAAAAACCATCTGGCAAAAAAAAATCCCGCCTGTCGTTACAAGACCGGCGGGAAGCAATTTAGGCACGGAAACTATTTCTTGAATTTTATCTTCGTGTCATAGTCGACGTTCGTCCACTCAGGATCGATGTGCATGTCGAGGTCGGCATTGAGGGTGAGTGGCTTCGTGAACTTGTATGAACGCTCAGTCTCCTTGCAGTCAAAAGAGATGCTTACGCCAGTTTTTCCGGCGCTGAGCTTGAAGTTCTGGACATTGTTATCGGTAAAGGTAAATACCTCCGAATTGTCCTTTGAGCTTGTGAGATGAATCTTTCCGTCAGCACTGAATGTCCAGTCTGCATCCCATTTCGAATCCTGCCAGGTACCCTTGATGTCACCAAGGTCAAGGGCTGACACTGATGAAGCTGCGGCAACAGCGAGAACAGCTGCCAGTGTAAAAAGCTTTTTCATAAAAACCTCTCAAAAAAAAGTAAATAGGCCCCTAGGAATAGAGGCATTATCATGATATCACCATTTCGGATTTTATTCAAAGTCATCTGGAAAAGAATTTGGATAAAAAAAAAGCACCGTTGTAGTGCAACGGTGCTTTGAAAGAGAGCGGCAGAAGGGAGTCGAACCCTCGTCATCAGCTTGGAAGGCTGAGATAATGAGCCGTTATATGACTGCCGCATCGATGTATGTAATATATCATAAACGGCAAAAAAGTGTCAACAGGTAAAATCAAAAAATTTAAACTTTTTTAATAAAATTTTTTGACAGCAGATGATCGATGATCATAGACACTATCGCCTCAGGCGTTCTTGTGGCGGTGTCAATCTTAAGGTCAGCGAATTCGTACTCGCTGTTGTCGATCTTGTAAAGCTTCATGTAGCGCGCGCTGTCCTCGCGGTCTCTCATCGCAGTAAAATCCTTTATCTGCTGGAGGTCCCCGCCCTCGCGGTTCAGGATGCGCTTTGCACGAGTGTCATCGCTCGCGATCAGGTAAACCTTGAGGTCAGCCTCCTTGAGCATCCAGATCGCAAGGCGGCTTCCGAGAACGCACGACTCTTTTCTTGCCAGCTCCACCTGATGCGTATCGACATAAAAATCATAGCTGTCGTCTGTCTTCGCATTCTCGATAACCTGGGCAAGCGTCAGCCCTTTTTCTGCGGCGAGCTGCCGGAAGGTATAGTTTATGAGAGTGATCCCGAGTTTTTCTGCGAGCATTGTGGAAACGGTGGTGTTTCCGCAGCCAGATTTTCCCGAAATAGCTATTCGAAGATCCTTATTCGGCGTGTATTCAGACATAATTTCTCCTTAATAAAAAATGCATAGCGGACATCCCCAGTCTCAAGAGGCCACTACTCAACGTTTTTTGACTGTTCACGGATGTTCTCAAGGGCATCCTTGGCACTTATGACCATCTCTCCGACTTCCGTAAACTGATTTTTGCTGCCGATCGTGTTTATCTCCCTGTTCGTTTCCTGACAGATAAAATCTATTCTCTTTCCGGGGAACGCAGATTCGGTGAATTCTTTGCGAAGCGCCGAAAGATGGCTCTGAAGGCGGATTATCTCCTCGTTGATCGTATATTTTACGAGCATCGCGGCGACTTCGGTCATAATTCTGTTCTCGTCGACATGGTCGCCCAACAGCTCTTTGAATCTTGCCGTTATCTGGGAGCGGAATTTCTCCTCCATTTTTGGCTGCCATTCCTTAAAGAAAGCGGCGCATCCGTCCAGGACAGAAAGTTTTTCTAGGAGGTCGTTCTTAAGGTTCTTGCCCTCCCGCTCTCGATCCCGGATGAACATCTCAAACACTTCCTCAAAGACGGGTCTGATTTTATCCCAGTAAGACTCGGCGTCATATTCGTGGGTTGAATTGAGGACACCTTCCTGGGCGATTATGAGCGACAGAGGGATATCGGAATCTTTTTTTCCGA
>CAMVSS010000173.1 GCA_947170195.1 uncultured Treponema sp.
AGAGCGTTATCGGTCAGAAACCAGAAAAAAAGGCAACTGTCCGCAGTCTTGGTCTTAAAAAGATTAGCTCTTCAGTTGTACATGAAGCAACACCTGCCGTTCTCGGTATGGTAAATGCTGTTGCTCACCTTGTTAAAGTAGAGGAGGCTGAATAATGTCTGATTTTCTTTTGTCCGCACCTGAGGGCGCAAACAAAAAGCCAAAGAGAGTAGGACGCGGTTCTTCTTCTGGTCTTGGTACAACAGCTGGTAAGGGAAACAAAGGTCAGCAGTCTCGTTCAGGCTCTGCTGTTCCGTATGTTGGCTTCGAAGGTGGTCAGATGCCGCTTTACCGCCGCATCGCTCACCGCGGTTTCTCTAACTATCCTTTCAAGAAAGTTTATGATGTAGTCAATGTTGAGGTTCTTGAGCAGAAATTTGAAGCTGGAGAAACTGTAAACAAGGCTGCTCTCCTTTCAAAAGGTTTGATTAAATCAGCAAAAAGCTTGGTCAAAATCCTCGGAAACGGTGAATTGACTAAGAGCCTTACAGTTGAGGTCGATAAGGTTTCTGCTTCGGCAAAAGCTAAAATCGAAAAAGCTGGCGGTTCTGTAAAAGTAGCTGAAGAATCAAGCGAATCAAAATAAACGGTGGTCAGTTCGGTCTATTTAGGCTGAACTGACTTCCTATTTAAAATTGAAAGTCTTTGGAGAAACAAATGGCAAACAATGCTATTGCAAATATGTTCAGAATTAAAGAATTGCGAAGCCGCATTTTCTTTACTTTTGTTATACTCGTAGTTTTTCGTCTCGGTTGTGTTCTCACAATTCCGGGAATTAATGCTCAGGTTCTTGTAAATTATTTCGAGGAACTTGCAAAGCATAACAAAAACGCGTTTGCCAGTTACATGGACTTCTTTGCCGGTGGTGCATTCTCTAATTTCTCTGTGTTCATGCTGGGTGTTATGCCTTATGTATCAACACAGATTATCTTGCAGCTTGCGCTGATTATCTTCCCGTCGCTCAAACGGGCTGCTCAGGAAGATGGTGGTCAGCGCAAAGTTGCAGCCTGGACTCGAATCGGTACGGTATTTGTCTGTCTGATTCAGTCTTTGGCTGTAACCGTATATGCAGCTAGCATTCCAAATGCAATTGCACTTGAGAATCAGCTGGCTTTCAAGTTGCTTGCAATGCTCACTGTCACAACAGGCGCAATGATTACAATCTGGCTTGGTGATCAGATTACAGCACACGGTATCGGAAACGGCATTTCAATGCTCATTTTTGCAGGTATCGTTGCACGATTGCCACACGCTGTTCTTGAGCTCCGAAACAGAGTTTCAGACGGTTCTCTTAACCCGGTATTCGTAATCATTGTTTTGCTTATGTTCATTGGAATTATCGCTTTTGTTGTTTATGAACAGTCTGGCGAACGAAAAATTCCTGTGCATTATGCAAAGCGTGTAGTTGGTCGAAAAATGTATGGCGGTCAGAGCACATACATTCCATTCAAAATCAATCCTTCGGGAGTTATTCCTGTTATTTTTGCTTCTTCATTTTTGACATTCCCGTTGCAGATTGTTTCTAGTCTTGGTAATAACAAAAATATGCCTCGCTGGATTGAAAAACTCTCTGGAGTTTTGACACCAACAGGGCTTACATATAACATCCTTCTTGTTTTGTTGATTGTATTCTTTGCATACTTCTACACTCAGGTAACCCTGAACCCTACTGAAATCGCTAAGAATATACGTGAGAACGGCGGTTCTATTCCTGGAATCCGTACCGATAAAACTGAGGAATATATGCAGAAAGTTCTTAACAGACTTGTTCTTCCTGGATCTTTGTATCTCGCAGTGATTGCAGTGCTGCCGACTATTGTCATGATGTTCAAATTCCCTTCATCTATTTCAATGTTGATGGGTGGAACTTCACTCTTGATTTTGGTTGGTGTCGATCTTGATACGATGAGTCAGGTTGAGGCTATCCTTAAAATGCATCATGCAGAAGGTCTTGTTAAGAAAGGCAGATTAAGATCGCGAAATCTTTAGAAAAAAGCAGAATTTGTGGTTTTATCTGTAGAATAAGTTTTGGGAAATATGGTATACTCGTTAAATCCGAATTGTAGTTCATTGCGAACTGCCATGATTCGGATAACGTATACTATATATCCCTAGGGGGACTTTTATGAAAGTACGAACCAGCGTAAAGCCCATCTGCGATAAGTGTAAGGTTATCAAACGAAACGGAATCATCCGTATCATTTGTTCAAACCCAAAACATAAGCAGAAGCAGGGTTAAGGAGTAACAGATGGCTCGAATTGCGGGAGTTGACCTCCCAAATAAACATGTCGTTGTTGCATTGACCTATATTTACGGTATTGGTCGTTCATCAGCAAAGGCAATTTGTGAAAAAACAAAGATTGATCCTGACAGAATGTTAAATGATCTCAATCAGGATGAGCAGGCAAAACTTCGTTCAGTAATTGATGCTGAATACAAAGTTGAAGGACACCTTCGCTCAGAGATTGGTCTTAACATCAAACGCTTGATGGATATCGGTTGCTATCGTGGTCTTCGTCACCGAAAAGGCTTGCCATGCCGTGGTCAGCGAACACGTACAAATGCGCGCACACGCAAGGGTAAGAAGAAGACTGTTGCTAACAAGAAAAAGGCAGTCTAATTAGACGGAGGAATTTAGGTAATGGCAACAGCTAAAAAGCGAAAGGAAAAGAAGAGCGTATTCGAAGGAAATGTCTATATTCAGGCTACGTTCAACAATACTATCGTAACTATTACGGATTTAAACGGAAATGCTCTTTCATGGGCATCTTCAGGCGGACTTGGATTCCGTGGAGCTAAAAAATCAACTCCATTTGCAGCTCAGTCAGTAGCAGAAACTGCTGTTCAGAAAGCTGTAAGCTATGGTCTGCGTGAAGTTCATGTTTACGTAAAAGGTCCTGGAATGGGTCGTGAGAATGCCGTTCGTGCACTTGGTGCTTTGGGATTGAAGGTAAAATCAATTTCTGATATTACTCCAATTCCTCACAACGGATGCCGCCCTCGCAAGACACGCCGTATGTAAAATTCGATGGACAGGATTGTATTCTTTCCTGTCTATATGAATTTTGGTCATTTCAGGTTTTCCTGAAATATAGTTAGAATAGTAAGGTCAGCCTTTGAAAAAAAATCGAAGGTTGCCATGAGTAGCTCTTGTTGAGCTCTTCATAATGATTAAGGAGTTCAGATGGCTCGTAAAAATTTGCTGAAAGGTTTTAAGAAACCGAAAACCGTTCAGTTCGAACATCTTGAAACAAATCCAAACTACGGAAAGTTTACAGCTTATCCGTTTGAAACAGGATTTGGAACAACAATCGGAAATACGCTCCGTCGTGTATTGCTTTCCTCAATTCAGGGATATGCAATTTCTTCTGTAAGAATTACATCTTACGATCCAGATGGTGTTCCTCATGTTGTCTCAAGTGAATTTGAAACAATTCCTAATGTTTCTGAAGATACATTGGAGATTTTGAACAGCCTCAAGCTTATGCGTTTGAGACTTCCAGAAGATGTTGAAGAGGATACACTTCTTTTTGAATTCAAAGGTCCTGGTACAGTCAAGACTGATGACTTTAATAAAGAAGGACAGCTTGAAATTCTGACAAAAGATGTGCCGGTTTTCACAATGATGGAAGGCGCTCATCTTGAATTCGAAATTCAGGTTGATTTGGGACGAGGATATGTTCCGGCAGAAGTAAACGAGCACTACATTGAGGTCGTTGGTACAATCTCAATGGATGCAATTTTTACTCCTGTTACAAAAGTTAAGTACATGATTGAACCATGTCGTGTCGGTCAGCGAAACGATTATGACAAACTTGTGCTTGAAGTTTGGACTGATGGAACTATTGCTCCGGAAGATGCTCTCGCTGAGGCTGCAAAAATTGCGAAAGATCATTTCTCGGTTTTTGTTAATTTCAACGACAGTGAGATTTCTGGAAATGATGATTTTGATGAAGGCGATGAGAAGATTCGTCAGCTTTTGAACACACCAGTTGAAGAACTTGAACTTTCTGTTCGTTCATCAAATTGTCTAAAAAATGCGAATATACGCACGATTGGCGAACTGACCAAGAAAACAGAAGATGACATCGCTAAGACTCGAAACTTCGGTAAGAAGAGTCTTACAGAAATCAAGGAGAAGCTCCTTGAATGGAATCTTAATCTTGGAATGACTGATTACAGCCATTTGAAAAATTCGGTTAATTTAACAAAGCCAATACAAAAGGAAGAATCCAATGAAAAATAAGACAGGATTTAATCCACTTTCACGTACTTCTGCACACAGACGTGCAATGTCACGCAATATGGTAACTTCTCTTTTCAGATTTGAGCGCATTAC
>CAMVSS010000174.1 GCA_947170195.1 uncultured Treponema sp.
GAAAGATTTGGATTTAATTTTTCTGAAGTTTGTTCTGTTTTCATCTGCTAGGATAATTATAACATTACATTCAAACATCGCAACTTAAAAAAGTAATCCTCAGAGGATGTAGCAGAGGCATGCCATGAAGACTTCAGGTTTAAAGCTGGTTGATAAAGATTCTTCTTTTACTATTCCGACAGCGAAAAAAATTGTCAAAAAAACTCCACTGTACTATAATTATATTATCTTAAAAAATTGGAGAGCTTTTATCATGCAAAAAACGCAAAAACGTACCAGCCTTATTTTCCGGGTTGGAATTCTCATCGGATTTGTTGTCCTCTTGTGCAATATCATGCAGTTTATGTTCATATCCCAGGACGTAAAAAGAGAATCCGCAAAAGATAAATCTGAAGACCTTCATAATCTTGCAGAAACAGTAATTCTGGCAGTCGAAAATAAACTTGAATGCTACAATGAAGCTCTGGATTATTACACGAATGCAGACATAATCCAGACCGGAAATATCGAAGCCATCGGAGAATGGCTTGTTCAGCATAAGCACGTCAGGGACAACGATTTCGATTACATAATGATCGCAGGCCCGGACGGATATACATACAACGACATCGGAACCAGAACGAATATTCAAGATCGTCCATACTTTATGGCAATAATGAACGAAGGAAAGGATGAATACATAGGTGACCCAGTAATCTCAAGAACAACAGGTCAGTCGGTACTCCACATCGCAAAAGCGCTCAAAGCAAACGGACGCACAATCGGAATAGTCGCAGGAGTCGTAAATCTCAACAAAATCAATGAAATCGCAAACAACATGAAAATCGGCAAATCAGGTTACACATGGCTTCTTGCGAGCGACGGAACCTGTATCGCGCATCCTCAGACAGATTTCATAATGAACAAAAACTTCATAAGCGGACTCTCAGAGGGATTTGAGGACATGCAGGAACTCGCAAAGGAAATTTGTTCCGGAAAAGAGGGAAGCGCATGGGTAAACGGCTATCCGAGCGGAAAAGATTTTATCACCTACCACGGATTCACCTTGACTAAGTGGGGACTTGCGATAACCGTGCCGGACAATCAGGTCTATGCCCTCGCAAATAAGATTAAAAAACAAATGGGCATTTTTTCAGCCATAGTTCTTGTATTCTTGCTCACAACTTTGGGAATAACCCTATACAAATCACTCAAACCGCTTTCTATAATCGAAAAAGCAATCACAGAGATAGCATCGGGCGATGCGGATCTTACAAAAAGAGTAAACCTGAATTCCAACAACGAAATCGGATACGTCGTAAAAGGATTCAATCAGTTTACAGAAAAACTTCACACTATAATCGGTGACGTAAAAAGCTCCAAGGAAGATTTGAACATTGCCGGAGAAGACATGCTTGCTACCTCCCAAGACACATCCAGCGCAATCACGCAGATTATTGCAAACATCGAGAGCGTTCGCCGCCAGATTGTAAACCAAAGCGCCAGCGTAGAGGAAACAGCAGGAGCAGTAAATCAGATCGCATCAAACATCGAATCCATGGAGAATATGATTTCTCATCAGTCCAGCGGAATTACGCAAGCTTCTGCGGCGGTAGAAGAAATGATTGGAAATATTTCCAGCGTAAATCAGTCTGTGGACAAGATGGCAAGCTCATTCCGCGAACTTGAGGCAAATGCACATGAAGGCTTCGCAAAACAGCAGGATGTCAACGAACGGATTCGCCAGATCGAAGAGCAATCATCAATGCTTCAGGAAGCAAACACAGCAATATCGGCGGTCGCAGAACAGACAAACCTTCTGGCAATGAACGCGGCAATTGAGGCGGCACATGCAGGCGAGTCCGGCAAAGGCTTCAGCGTCGTAGCAGACGAAATCAGAAAACTTTCAGAAACATCGACAGCGCAATCGAAAACAATTGGAGAACAGCTGAACAACATAGCGGAATCAATTCTCAGCGTAGCGACCGCTTCCCAGTCTTCCAGCCAAGCATTTGAGGACGTATCAAAGAAAATTTCCGAAACAGATCAGCTCGTAAGCCAAATAAAATCCGCAATGGAAGAGCAGAACGAAGGATCAAAGCAAATCATACAGGTTCTCCAATCAATGAACGACAGTTCTATGGAAGTCCATAACGCATCCACGGAAATGACCGAGGGCAACAAAGCGATTCTCGAAGAAATTCAGCGGCTTCAGGAAGCGACAGCCGTAATGAAAGGCAGCATGGACGAAATGTCACAGGGCGCAACAAAAATCAACGAAACCGGAGCTACCCTGAGCGGAATATCTCAAAAAGTCCGTGACGCAATAGAAAAAATCGGTTCCCAGATCGATCTGTTCAAGGTATAAGAAAACCTTTAAAAGAAATAACCACAAAACATCCCCTTGCATACAATATTGTATGCAAGGGGATGTTTTTTTGGGGCGTTCCCGCCCAGCCGTTCGCATTTGCTACACGTGTAACGTTTGCAGCAGTAATATGATTGTCTAAATCTACAGTTGTAACAGTAATCGTATAAACTTTTGTAAGTCCAAGTTTTTCGCTCAAAGCGTTGTAGAAATATACCGCATCATACCATGTTACGTTTTCTACAGGACGCAATCTCTGTGTCTCACCAACTGGCTTTTACATAGGTTGTGCTTCCATCGCTACAAACAGAAGGAGCTGCCGCAAGAGTGTATTCAGTTTCGCTGACAGTCACTTTCTGGTTCGTCATTACCATTTCGTAAAATTCCTGCGTAACCTCATACTTTCATGAACGGAGAAAGCGTGACGTTTCTTCCTGCTGGGAAAACGCCTTCGTTATCATCTGTGTACGCGTTTCCGCTTATTGTCGCTGTATTCTCAAGAGCGTACACTTCGCCAGTCTTTCCAAGACTCACGCCGTCTATAGAGAGTGCATCTCTAGCCGTAGCTCCACCTGTCCATGGAATTCCGCTTCCGATCGATCGAAAGGGTTTTATAGAGAGCAAATCAGTGTGCCAACAAAGAGTTGACACACTATCAGAAGTTTACCAACACATGCAACTCTAAAAACAACAGCGCATTGATGTCGCAAGTTTTTAGAGTTTTCCTGATGATTGAACAATTGACAGAATACTTTTTATTTTGTATAGTAATTTTCTCATTTAAGATAATTTTCATATAAAAAAGGAGTAAAAAATTATCAAAATTACTCGTAGTACTGATGGCATCTGCCATCATTCTTCCGTTCGCATCATGCAATCTGAACGATGATGATGATGATAACAGCAAACTGCTTGCAGCCGCGGCTGTTATGAACTCACAGAATTCTGCAGCACCTGCAGTTTCAACATGGGTTTACACCAGCACAAGCTCTGGTTTAACCATAACCGAGACCATCATATTCAGAAATAACAACACGTTTGATTGCAACCAGGCCATAAATGACCAATCTAATACAGTGTATTCAGGAACATACACCGGTGACGCAACAGCAGACGGAAGCGGCACACTGACAGTAACCAGAGATGTAATAGCCGAAGTTCTTGGAACAACCTCGAAGGTTGGACAAACATTCAACTACACGATTTCAGGCACCTCTCTTACCACAAATATGAGCACAAACACCTATACACGTCAATAAAACATTTTCTGACAAGAAAGCACAGTTCATTCCGGACTGTGCTTTTTTATAAACTTTCAGGCAACCTGAATCAGCTCTTCCTGAATCTAGCGTCCATAAAATTGCAAATACCATCATAAATGTTGACAAAACACCGTTATCAACCAATATAAAGGGATCTTATCAATCACAAACCACCCGTCAAACGGGTGGTTTGAACACAGCCTATAAGGCTCGGTTCTCAAGCTGAGACTTAAGTCCCTGCTTTCACTGACGTTCAAGTCTATTGCAGATTGACCCGCCGCAGCCTCACCGGATCATGCGCCGTAAACAAAAAGGCGGTCAACCTGGCCGCCTTAAGCTAGGAACTAAGAACAGCATAAACTTCCTGCAATTTTCCGTAACGAATTTCAATAAGCTCGTTATTCGTAACGAATTTATACTCTTCCTTGAGAGTCTTCCTGTTAAAAAGTCTAACCCATCTTCCGCTTTCCGCCATAATGTTTTCCTCCTGTTGTGGCATCCTTATTTTTTAAGATGCCCGCCTAATTATACAGGGATGGCAAAAGTTGATTAGGTACAAGACCGAAAGTTAACAAAGAAACGGTCAATAAAAGGATGGAATGCAAGAAAAAAAATATTGCCCGAAAACGGCAGGTTTTGAGACTGCATACATGACTCATTACTCTCAGCCCACCAGGGCAAAAAAAATCCCCCTCCGCGAGATACCCGGGAGGGGGATGAAGAAGATAAAAAAAAGCCGGCGGCGTCCTACTTTCCCGCAAGTG